>VSPV01000099.1 GCA_009775605.1 Paramuribaculum sp. | reverse complement strand
ACGAAGGAGTGTACTTGATGTACACGACTGAGAAGCAGGACGAAAAGCGGCCAAGATATGCGAATGAAGGACAACATAAACAAGTTCGATCCATTTTCCGTAAGTTTAAAAATAATGAAATTTCAAATTGACTGTAAATATATTAGTAGAAATTACCTCCCAGCTGTCATTCGCCGGCATCTTTCCGCCTGTTCTTCGGTCGTTATGGGACCCCATAACTCCCTCATCACAAACGAAAATCTGCTCGACGACTGACAGCCCTGTCGTCAACATTTATTATTAAACAAGCTCTAAAATCTTATAAAAATGAAGCTGACCGAAATCAAGTCGCCGGCGGACATAAAGACCCTCGGCATAAATGAGCTTAGCGAAATATGCGGTGAAATCCGCAAATCTCTGTTAATGAAACTCAGCCGGCATGGCGGCCATGTGGGTCCGAATCTGGGCATGGTGGAGATGTCGGTGGCGCTGCATTATGTGTTTGACTATCCTCAGGACAAGATTGTCTACGATGTGTCGCACCAGAGCTATGTGCATAAAATGCTCACAGGTCGAATGAAAGCATTTACCGACCCTGCGGAATATGACACGGTGACCGGATTCACCAATCCAGCCGAGAGTCCGGCCGACATATTTACCATAGGACATACATCGACGGGAGTGAGCCTGGCCGGAGGACTGGTGAAGGCCAGAAATCTTAAAGGCGGAACGGAAAGAATAGTGGCCGTTGTGGGCGACGGGTCGCTCAGCGGAGGCGAGGCTTTCGAGGGGCTTAACGTGGCCGCAACTCTCAGCGGCAACTTCGTGATTGTGGTGAATGATAATGATATGTCGATAGCCGAGAATCATGGCGGACTATACGAAAACCTCAAACTACTTCGCGATACCGACGGCAATGCGCCGCTCAACTATTTCAAGGCTTTCGGGCTGGACTACCGCTATGTGGCTTACGGCAACGACCTGAAATCGCTTATAGATGCCTTTGAGGAGGTGAAGAATCTTGATCACCCAGTGGTGGTGCATGTATGTACCCAGAAAGGGAAAGGATTTGCACCCGCAGAGGCAAATAAAGAGGTATTTCATTTTTCCGGGCCGTTCGATATTCATTCGGGCCAGATGCTTTATGTGGATGAAACGCCAGATTACGGCGATATAACAGCCGAACATCTCCTGAAGATGATGAAAGAGGACCCATCGGTGCTTGCCATCACAGCAGGTACTCCCGGTGTGATAGGATTCACTCCCGAACGCAGGCATGAGGCCGGAAAGCAGTTTGAAGACGTCGGCATTGCCGAGCAGGAAGCGGTAGCGCTGGCATCAGGCGTAGCACGTGGGGGCGGAAAGCCCTTCTTCGGGGTGGTAAGCTCATTCGTGCAGCGCGCCTACGACCAGCTTTCGCAGGACATGGCCATCAACGGCGCGCCGGCCGTGATAGGAATATTCTATGGGTCGGTGCTGGGAATGAATGACGTGACGCATCTGGGATGGTTTGACATCGCGCTTATAAGCAATATTCCCAATATAGTGTTCCTCGCTCCGACATGCCGCCAGGAATATCTGGCCATGCTTGACTGGGGAATGCGGCAGAATGAGCATCCCGTGGTGATAAAGCTGCCGGGCGGGGCGGTAACAGACTGTGACCGGACGTTTGAAACGGACTATGATGCGCTGAACCGGTATGAAACCGTAAGGAAGGGTAGTAAGGTGGCTCTTATCGGAGCCGGTACGTTCTTCAAGACGGCAATGGATGTGGCGGACTTGCTCAAAGATGCCGGAATCGAAGCAACAGTGATAAATCCACGCTATCTCAGCGGCCTTGACTGCGATACTCTCGAATCTCTCAAGAAAGATCATAATCTGGTTGTAACCATAGAGGACGGCATTCTTGATGGCGGCTGGGGAGAAAAAATAGCGCGTTACTACGGCACTGACACGGAAATGATGGTGAAGTGTTATGGGCTTGAAAAGAAGTTCCTCGACCGGTATGACAGGAAGCGTATTCTTCTAGACAATCACCTGAGTGCTGCTCAGATAAGCCAAGATATTAAAGAATTGCTTAAATAATATTAATCCGAATTGACCTGATGCGGGTTGATGCCGCATCAGGTCGCTATCCAAACATAAACCGATCATTTAAATGAAGAAACTTACAATGCTGTGCCTAAGCACTATGCTTTCGGCACCTATGCTCTTGGCTGATGTGGTTCTCGTGGAAAACGGGCAGCCCAAAGGCCGGATAGTCTGCGACACCTCGGCCGTGAACCGTCAGGGAGCGGAACTGTTGAAAAAATTTGTGAAGCGAATAAGCGGAGCCGAACTTCCTATAGTGAAATCGGGGAACGCTGTCCGCAAGAACGATGTGGTGATAGGCCTCGGCGACACCTCGTCTCTCACCGAGGACGGTTTCCGTCTGAAGGAGGATAACGGAAAGCTGTTCATAAGCAGCGGCGGTGACAAAGGCGCCCTTTATGGAGTGGTGAGTCTTCTTGAAGATAATCTTGGGGTGAACTATTACGGCGACAATGAATATTCGTTCCAGCCGAGCAAGACAATAGTTCTGACGGGAATCGACCGCTACGAAAATCCTGCGTTCCGTTATCGTCAGAGCCAGAGCTACGCGCTTTCCGACCCGGATTACAGGGCATTCATGCGATTCGAAGAACCGGCCGACGAGTTTGCCGGCGGCTATTGGGTACACACCATGAACAGGCTTTTGCCGAGTGATGTTTACGGAAAGTCGCATCCTGAATATTATTCATATATAAACGGTGAGCGCCGTCCCGGACATGCAAGCCAGTGGTGCCTGAACAATCCCGAGGTGCTTGAAAAAGCTGTCGCTGCCATCGACTCCGTGTTCAAGGCCAATCCGGGTCGCAATATGATATCGGTGAGTCAGAACGACGGAAACTTCACCAATTGCGCATGCGAGCTTTGCGCGGCGGTGGATTCGATAGAGGGGAGCCCGTCGGGCAACTTTGTGCGTTTCCTCAACAAGCTGGCCGAACGTTTTCCTGACAAACAGTTCTCCACGCTTGCCTATCTCTTTACAATGCATCCGCCCAAGATTACCAAACCACTGCCCAATGTCAACATCATGCTCTGCGACATTGACTGCAAACGCGAGGTGCCACTGACCGACAACGCCAGCGGTCAGGACTTCATGAAGGCACTTGAGGGATGGAGCAAGATTTCCGATAATATTTTCGTGTGGGATTACGGCATCAACTTCTCCAACACATCCACTCCTTTCCCCAACTTCCCGATACTTCAGAAAAATATCCAGACATTCCGCGACCATCACGTGAAGATGCATTTCTCGCAGATTGCAGGTTACCGTGGCGGAGATTTCTCGGAAATGCGTGCCTGGATGGTGAGCAAGCTCATGTGGAATCCGGAGGCCGATTCCGATTCGCTTATGAGAGCGTTCATGAAAGACTATTATGGAGAGGCTGCTCCTTATATATATGATTACGAGAAACTGCTGGAAGGCGGTCTGCTCGCGTCGAACCGCGACCTGTGGATATATGATTCGCCGGTTTCGCACAAGGACGGAATGCTTAATCAGAAGCTCATAAAGCGTTACGACGAGCTGTGGGACAAGGCGGAGAAGGCAGTGGCCGGTGACAGCGCGCGGCTTGCAAGAGTGCAGCGGTCACGGCTTCCCCTTCAGTACAGCAAGCTTGAGATTGCCCGCTCTAACGGCATTACGGATGTGGCTGCAACGGAGAATATGCTTGAGGATTTCAGGAAGAAGGCTGACCATTACGGACTGAAATACCTGAATGAAAACGGCAATACGCCCGGAGAATATTGCGAGCTGTTCAGAACAAGATATCTTCACGAACCTGGCTTCAACAAGGCCCGCGGAGCCAAAATCAATTTTATAGAAGGCCCGGATAAAAAATATGCTGCCCTTGGTGAAACAGCTCTTACCGATGAACTGTTCGGCGGCTCAAACTTCATAGAAGGCTGGGTTGGCTGGGAAGGAAGAGACGGCTCATTCGTGGTGGATCTTGGAAAGGAAACTGAATTCAGTCATGTGGGAGCCGATTTCCTGCATCAGATTGGCGGTTGGGTGCTTCTGCCCGAGAAAATCACTGTTTCCATATCAGATGACGGAAAGGCATTCAAAGAAATCGGGGAGGATGCCCGAGAAGAAGACCGTACGCCCTCGATTAAGTTCGTGGAATTTGCCGTGGATACACCGGCGCCTGTTAAAGCGCGTTATGTTAAAATGGATGTTACAGGAACAAAGATGTGCCCCTCGTGGCATTTCGGAGTAGGGCATCCGTCGTGGTTCTTCATGGATGAGGTGATAGTTAAATGAAGTGAGAACCACGGATGTTACAAACCTGTGTCCAAATAAAAGTTAATTGTATTTTTGCTCATTCGCAGAGGTTATGTGCATTAATTTCGGGTAATAATCTGTGATTCAATGGTTACACTGCTTATGTGGCTAATGAAGACTTCTGAATGTTAAAAAGATTGATTGAATATTTTCAATAATTAACATGCATTAACTAAGTGCGTTTTTAGTCTTACAAATTGTAGCCGAAATGAGATGTTGAAAACGGAAGTGTAATCAATTGTTAAAGCAAAATATGTAAATTCACTTTTATTTAAATTTATAAATGCCCGACGGCCGGCACATTTATATGGATGCCGGCCGTCGGTGTATCCGGGCGTTTTCAGATAAAAAACAAGTGTAGTATCTTTGTATTGGAAAATCAATTGAAATCCGAGTTGATTTTGCCCAAATAATAACCGTCATGAAAAAAATAGCCCTTCTCATATCAGCGCTGATTGTCGCATCAATTTCATTCGCGAAGCCTGTGCCCGCGCCTGATCATCGTTCAGGTTCGAATGGAAAAGCTGTAAAAAGTACCTCGGAGCTTTTCCGCACCGATTCCAACGGCGACATGCTGATGCCTTCATTTGAAGAACTGCTGGGTGAGCCGATAGATAATCTCGGTAGAACAGGCGGAAATGAGGCCCTCAAAGATGAGCTTGTTTCGTTTGCCAAGAATTATCTTGGGATACGCTATCGTCGTGGCGGAAAGACACCGAAGGGATTTGACTGCTCGGGTTTCACCAGTTTTGTGTTCAGAAACTTCGGTTTCCCGATTGATCTGGGTTCACGTACACAGGCTCTTCAGGGCAGAAGGGTGAGCCTGTCGCAGGTAGAAGTAGGCGATCTGATGTTTTTCAGTGGCCGACGCGGCGGCAAGACGGTGGGACACGTGGGGATGGTTGTAGAGGTCAACGACGAGACCGGTGTGATTAAATTCATACATTCAGCTACCAGCAAGGGTATAACCATCCAGAGTTTTCCCGACGGAGGATATTACAGCAATCGCTTTCTTCACGCGCAGCGTGTGATAGAGCCGGAGATGGTTGCATCAAGATAAGAAATGCAATAAAGACAAAATCATAGAAAATAGTTAAGGCATCGCGTCGCTTTCTGTCCGGGAAGCGACGCGATGCCGTTATGGTGTGTGTGGCGTCATTTAACGTCTCTGAGATTCAGGCAGATTATTAAGTTGCCTATAGCAACGCGGGCTGCAAAAAGGGAGGTAAATATTTGCAGGGAGCATAAAGTTTGCTAAATTTGCAACATAAACGGGCTTATAGGTTCATGTTGACCTTAAGTAATTGTCTAAAATACCATTAAGTTTACCTAATATGACCCAAGAGAGAGAAAAACTATTTGACCAGTTTCCTCCCGTGTCCACCGAAGAGTGGCGCGCGAAAGTAGAGGCAGACCTGAAAGGGGCTCCTTTTGATAAAAAACTGGTATGGAGAACCAACGAAGGTTTCAACGTACAGCCAATGTACAGGGCCGAAGACACAGCCAATCTTGAAACCACAGATTCCCTTCCGGGAGAATATCCTTTCGTACGCGGAACACGCACAAACAACGACTGGCTCCCCCGACAGGAAATCATAGCCGACAGCGCTGAAGAAGCAAACAAGAAAGCGCTCGACGTTTTGGGAAAAGGCATCGTTTCACTCGGCTTCAAGGCCAAAGAAGCCACAGCTGAAGAAATCAAGACACTCCTTTCGGGCATAGACCTGGAGAAAACGGAGGTCAACTTCACCTGCTGTCCCCGCAAGGCCATCCAGCTGGCCAATGCGCTTGCAGAGGTGCTGAAAGCCGAAGGAAAAGAAAAACAGTTCAAAGGTTCCATTGATTTCAATCCTTTCAAGAAAGCATTGAAACATGGCGTGGCATTCCCCGGCGATATTGCCCAGATGGGAGCCGACATGATAGCCGCGGTGAAAGATGTGCCTGGAGTGAAAGTGCTTGCTGTGGATTCCGTAATGCTCAGCAACGCCGGCGCATATATATATCAGGAACTCGGATATGCCCTGGCATGGGGTGCAGAATGGCTCACGCTTCTTACTGAAAAAGGGCTGAGCGTTGACGAAATCGCTTCGCGCGTGAAATTCAATATGGGCGTATCGAGCAACTTCTTCATGGAGCTGGCCAAATTCCGCAGCGCACGCATGCTGTGGGCCCAGATTGTAAAGCAGTACAATCCGGCGTCGGATGATGCCTGCAAGCAGACCGTGCATGCTGTAACCTCGCGTTTCAACCAGACAATATATGATGCGCACGTGAACCTTCTGCGCAGCCAGACTGAATGTATGTCGGCCGCTCTTGCAGGAGTGGATTCCATAACTGTAACGCCGTTCGATGTTCCCTACAAGGTGCCCGATGATTTCTCGGAGCGTATAGCCCGCAACCAGCAGTTCCTCCTGAAAGAGGAAAGCCATCTTGACAAGGTGGTTGACCCGGCAGGCGGCAGCTACTATGTGGAGACACTTACCGTAGCGATAGCACGCGAGGCCTGGAAACTGTTCCTCGAGGTAGAGGACAAGGGCGGATTCCTGGCTTGCGTGAACGACGGCACCGTACAGGCCGCTATCCGTGAGGCATCGGCCAAACGTCACACCGACGTGGCACGTCGCAAAGAAATACTGCTCGGTACCAACCAGTATCCCAATATCAACGAGACAGCGGCTCAGAAAATTGAGACGACAGGCTGCGGTTGCGGATGTCACCACCACGACAAGGAAGAGGAGACATGCGGAAACGGCGGACTGCCGACAGAACGCGCAGCAAGCGATTTTGAGGCTTTACGTCTTGCCACCGAGGCCGCTTCGAACCGTCCGAAAGTGTTTATGCTGACTATCGGCAACCTTGCCATGCGTCTGGCCCGTGCGCAGTTCTCAACCAACTTCTTCGGATGCGCCGGTTATGAGATAATAGACAATCTCGGCTTCGAGACAGTGGAGCAGGGTGTTGATGCGGCTCTTGCCAAGGGTGCCGATGTGGTTGTGCTCTGTTCAAGCGACGACGAGTATGCCACTCTCGCCCCGGAAGCCTTCAAATATCTCGACGGCCGTGCCGAGTTTGTGGTAGCAGGCGCTCCCGCATGCACCGACGACCTCAAGGCCCAGGGCATAGAGAACTTTGTGCATGTGCGCTGCAATGTGCTTGAAACCCTTCAGGCATTCAATGCCAAACTTCTCAAATAAATGAATCTCACCCAACACTTTCAAAAATCATTTTGACATGAGACCTGATTTTAAGACAATAGATATTACGAAAGATGCTTTCGGAGCACACAATGTGCCGGAAGCCGCGGGTGAAGAATGGCTTACTCCCGAGCTGATACCCGTAAAACCGATATATACCAAAGCCGACCTCGAGGGTCTGGAGCATCTGAACTATGTTTCCGGTATTCCTCCGTTCCTTCGTGGCCCGTACAGCGCCATGTATCCTCTGCGCCCCTGGACCATCCGTCCGTATGCCGGATTCTCCACTGCCGCAGAGTCAAACGCCTTCTACCGCCGCAACCTTGCCGCCGGACAGAAGGGCCTTTCAGTGGCATTCGACCTTGCCACACACCGCGGATATGACGCAGACCATCCCCGTGTGGTAGGTGACGTGGGCAAAGCCGGCGTGTCAATCTGTTCGCTCGAGGACATGAAGGTGCTTTTCGACGGCATACCTCTGAACAAGATGTCGGTTTCCATGACTATGAACGGTGCGGTGCTTCCCGTGCTCGCATTCTATATCAATGCGGGACTTGAGCAAGGCGCAAAACTCGAGGAGATGGCGGGTACCATCCAGAACGATATCCTCAAGGAATTCATGGTGCGTAACACCTATATCTATCCTCCGGAGTTCTCGATGCGCATAATCGCCGACATATTCGAGTATACTTCGCAGAATATGCCGAAGTTCAACAGCATCTCGATTTCGGGCTACCACATGCAGGAAGCCGGCGCCACCTGCGACATCGAACTCGCCTACACGCTGGCCGACGGTCTGGAGTATCTGCGTGCGGGTGTGAACGCCGGAATGGATATAGATTCATTCGCACCGCGCCTCTCGTTCTTCTGGGCCATTGGCATGAACTACTTCATGGAGGTGGCCAAGATGCGTGCCGCACGCATGCTCTGGGCTAAGATCGTAAAGCAGTTCAATCCCAAGAATCCCAAATCGCTTGCTTTGCGCACCCACTCACAGACATCCGGCTGGTCACTTACCGAGCAGGATCCCTTCAACAATGTGGGACGCACCTGTATCGAGGCAATGGGCGCCGCGCTCGGCCATACCCAGAGCCTTCATACCAACGCTCTCGACGAGGCCATAGCGCTTCCCACCGACTTCTCGGCACGTATAGCCCGCAACACCCAGATATATATCCAGGAGGAGACCATGGTCACCAAGCAGGTTGATCCGTGGGGCGGCAGCTACTATGTGGAGGCTCTTACCAATGAGATCGCTCACCGTGCCTGGGAGCATATCCAGGAAATCGAGAAACTCGGCGGCATGGCTAAGGCCATAGAGACCGGTCTTCCCAAACTGAAGATTGAAGAGGCTGCTGCGCGTACGCAGGCACGCATCGACTCCGGCCGACAGACCATCGTGGGAATAAACAAGTACCGTCTTGAGCATGAGGATCCGATCGATATCCTTGAGATTGACAATACCGAGGTGCGCAAGGAGCAGATTGAACGCCTGAACGACGTAAAGGCTCATCGCGATGAAGCAAAGGTGAAAGAAGCTCTCAAGGCAATTACCGAGTGCGTGAGAACCAAAGAAGGCAATCTTCTGGATCTGGCCGTGAAAGCAGCCGGATTGCGCGCAACGCTCGGCGAGATTTCGGATGCCTGCGAAGAAGTAGTAGGCCGATACAAAGCTGTAATCAAAACCATATCAGGAGTGTATTCAAACGAATCCAAGAACGATCCCGACTTTGAGAAAGCACGGGAAATGACGGCTGAATTTGCAAAGCGTGAAGGCCGCCAGCCTCGAATCATGATAGCCAAGATGGGTCAGGACGGTCACGACCGCGGAGCCAAGGTGGTAGCAACAGGTTATGCCGACTGCGGTTTCGACGTGGACATGGGCCCGCTCTTCCAGACACCGGCCGAAGCCGCCCGTCAGGCTGTGGAGAACGACGTTCATATTCTCGGAGTAAGCTCGCTTGCAGCCGGACACAAGACTTTGATCCCGCAGGTAATCGAAGAGCTTAAGAAGCTTGGCCGCGAGGATATCATGGTGACGGCAGGCGGTGTAATCCCCGCACAGGATTACGACTTCCTTTACAAGGCAGGTGTGGCAGCCATCTTCGGCCCCGGCACCCGCATTCCTTCCTCGGCAATAAAGATGCTCGAGATACTTATGGCAGAGTAATTCCGTATTAAGTCATTTTGAAAAAGCGTCGTTCCACTTGGTTGGAG
>VSPV01000098.1 GCA_009775605.1 Paramuribaculum sp. | reverse complement strand
ATTTATAAGAATTATCCGCCTTATACCTCTTATCCCCCCGGACCCCCCGTGAAAATCCCGCTCCATTTAGCGGCCGCTGCAGCCGCCTGACGAAGAAAGGGCGCCAAAAGGCCCCGCGCAGCGAAGAGCCCTTTGACGTCCTTTATTTTCATCTTAAATCCTGCTACTCTTTCGGCGATGCCGGCGATGATGCCGGTGCGGTGGTAGCCGAAGGCTTTTCGGCAGTGGCGCCTGTGGGGGAGGGCGCTTCTGCTGGAGCCTGGGCATCCCCGGCCGCGAAGAATTTCGCCAGATGGCGTTCGCGGAAGCGTTCAAGAAGTTCCCAGAAGTTGGGGACAAACAGCGTGCCCACAAGCGCGTTGATGGCCATGCCGAACACCACGGCGCTGCCGAGGGCAATGCGGCTTGTGGCGCCCGCGCCGGTGGCAAACAGCATAGGCATCACACCGAACACGAATGCCAGAGCCGTCATCATGATCGGTCGGAATCTAACCTGACCGGCATCGGTGGCTGCCTGCCTTATCGGCATTCCCTGCTTGCGGTAATCAATGGCATATTCCACGATGAGAATCGCGTTCTTGGCCGAGAGGCCCAGAAGGAGTATGATACCGATTTGCGTGTAGATGCTTATGTCCTGACCCATTATCAGGCAGCCTATCACGGTTCCCAATATGGCCGTAGGCATGGAGATCACCACCGCTACCGGGTCAGTAAGGCTCTCATACTGGGCCGCGAGAACAAGCAGGGTGATAATTACCGCAAACAGCATTACCATCGCAACGGTTGTGCCCCCCTGGGTCTCCTGGTAGGCCTCGCCGGTCCACGCATATCCGTAGTTGTTGCCCAATGCGTCCTTCACAATCTGCTCTATGGCCTTGATGGCCGTCGATGAGCTGACGCCGTGGGCCGGAGTGGCTGTAAGCGAGGCCGTCTGATACATATTGTAACGGTCTATCGACGGCGAGCCGCTTGTAAGTTCGGTGGTCATGAACGATGAGAACGGAACCATATCCCCGCGGTCGTTTTTCACCGAAAGTTTAAGCACGTCGTCCACTGTGTTGCGCGATTGCGGATCGCCGGCCATAGTCACCTGATAGATGCGACCGAATTTGGTGAAATCATTCACGTATGCCGAGCCGGTGAATGCCGACAGCACGGAATAGATATCCGCCATTTCCAGTCCGAGCATCTTCACCTTTTCTCGGTCGATGTTCAGCGTATATTGTGGCACGGTGCCCTCATAGAGCGAGGTCACGGAGGCAATGCTTTTGTTGGATTTCGCGGCGTCCTGTATCTGTTGCAGAGCCTGTGCCATCTGTTCCGGCCCGTGATTGTTTATGTCCAGAAGCTGCAGCTGCAGACCCGACGACATACCCAGACCCGGAATGGCCGGCGGGTTCAGACCGAATATCACGGCTTCCTGAATCCCGGCGCACGCGGCTTCAAACTTCGCAATGATGCTTTCCACGCTCATACCCTTTCCCTTACGTTCATTCCAAGGTGTCAGCGTTACCGAAAGCGCACCCATATTGGA
This sequence comes from Paramuribaculum sp., assembly GCA_009775605.1. Taxonomy (GTDB): domain Bacteria; phylum Bacteroidota; class Bacteroidia; order Bacteroidales; family Muribaculaceae; genus Paramuribaculum. Next base: position 8,275 of record VSPV01000098.1, on the reverse strand, counting down.
GCCCTGGCCGCCTAAGAACGAGAATCCCGAGATGGAGATTACATCCTTAACTCCCGGAATCTCCTTGAGCTTTTCGGTGGCTTCGGCCAACACCTTTTCGGTGCGGTCAACGGAAGCGCCGGTAGGAAGCTGCACGGAACCCATGAAGTATCCCATATCCTCCTGCGGCACATAGCTCGTAGGCATATTCAGGAATGCCCAGAAAGCTGCTGCCGAAATTAGCAGATAGGCCGTGATGGCCACCGCCGGTTTCTTCAGAAAAGTGCCAACGATTTTCATATAAAGGGCCGTCGTTGCTCCGAAGCCCTTGTTGAACCAGCGGTAGAGGAAAAACGTGGTCGATTTCTTCGGACGCAGGAATAGAGCGCACATGGCCGGGGTGAACGTCAGAGCGTTGAATCCCGAGAATGCCGTGGAGACGGCTATGGTGAGCGCGAACTGTTTGTAAAGCTCGCCGGTGATACCCGAAATGAACGCCGTGGGTATGAACACCGAAAGCAGCACCAGCACCTCGCCCACCACAGGCCCCTGCAGCTCGTTCATGGCCTTGACGGCCGCCTGACGTGGTGTCATTTTTCCTTCGTCCACTATTCGCGAGCAGTCCTCCACAACCACAATGGCGTCATCCACCACAATGGCTATCGCGAGCACAAGACCGAACAGCGTAAGGGTGTTGATGGTGAATCCCATCAGTTTCATCACCGCGAATGTGGCGATGAGCGACACAGGGATGGTGAGCATGGGGATAATTACCGCACGCCAGCTCTGAAGGAAGAGCAGAATCACCAGCATCACTATCAGGGTTGTCTCCACGAAGGTTACGAGCACATCGTCAATTGACGCGGTAACAAATTCGGTCGAGTTCTGGATTATACGGTAATGTATTCCTTCGGGAAAGTACTGCGAGAGGTTTTCAAGCTCTGCCTCCACATTCTTGGCCACTGTGAGCGCGTTCGCTCCCGGAAGCTGGTAGATGCCCATAAGGCCAACCGGCTTGTTGTCGACCAGCGCCGTATTTCCATAGCTGTCACTGCCCAGATCCACCTTGGCCACATCCTTCAGCCGGAGCATGCTTCCGTCGGGATTGGCGCGCAGAATAATATCGGAGAATTCCTCTACTGTGTTAAGCCGTCCCTGCGACGTGAGCGTGAAGCTGAAACGTGCGTTAGTCCCCGGAGCCGAGCCCACGCTTCCGGCCGACACCTCCATATTCTGCGACTGGATTGCGGCCATCACCTCCTGAGCGGTGATACCGCGTGCCTGCATCAGGTCGGGGTCGAGCCACACACGCATGCTGTACTGTCCCGCTCCGAAAGCGCCCACCTGTCCCACGCCCTCCACGCGCGACAGAGCGTCCACGATGCTCAGCTGGGCGTAGTTGGTTAGATAAAGGGCGTCGTAGCGTTCCGGATCATCGCTTTCCAGGGCCACAAACAGGATGATATTTGTAGAGCGGGAGGTCACCTGCACGCCCTGTTGCTTAACGGCCGAGGGCAGTGTGGGTTCGGCGCGCGACACACGGTTCTGGACTTTCACTGTGGCCATGTCAAGGTCGGTGCCTACGTCAAACGTGATCGTGAGGTTGTAGCTGCCGTCGCTTCCCGACGAGGAACTCATATACATCATGCCTTCCACGCCGTTTACCTGCTCCTCTATGGGTGCTCCGATAACCGAAGCCACAGTCTCGGCGTTGGCTCCGGGATAGGAAGCCGACACATTTACCGTAGGAGGAGTGATGTCGGGGAACTGCGCTACCGGAAGCGTCTTGACCGTAAGCAGACCTGCGAGAATCATAATTACGGCGAGCACCATCGCAAAGATGGGGCGTCGTATAAAGAAGCGTGAGAACATAGCGGAATCAATTGACGGTTACAGGCTTTACTTTCATTTCGGGGCGCACTTTAAGAAGGGCTTTGGTGATATAGCGGTCGCCGGCCTTGATACCGGAGGTAATCACGCGCATCGAATCACCCTGCACCAGTTCGCCTGTTTTTACAGGTGTGTATACCACGCGGTCGGAGTCATTCACCACATAGAGGAATGTTCCCAGCTGGTCAGTGGAGAGGGCCGCGTCTTTTACAATCACTGCTTTCGGGTCGGTTGACACCGGCAGACGTATCTGCACATACATGCCGTCGTGAAGTTCATCATAAGGATTGTCCACCTTGGCCTGAACCGTAAGGGTTCCGGTGGATGTGTCCACATCCGGTGCCACGTAGGTGAGTTTGCCGGCATAGGCATGCTTCAGCGGCGTTTCGAAAATCAGGGGTATGGAATCCAGACCGATTTTTTCCGCTCCATTCCCGGTAAGGATTTTCTGAAGCACCTTGTCGTCGATGAAGAATTTTGCGTTCAGAATGTCATCCTGATATATGGTGGCAAGCTTTACCGGCTGCGCCTCTCCGTCGATATACGCGCCAACTGAAGGCTCCGCGGAGGTGATATGGCCTGTGAACGGCGCCCTGACAGTGCAATAGCCCAGATTAGTGCGGGCTGTGTTAAGCGCCGCTCTGGCATTTTTCAGCTGCGCTTCAGCGCTCTGCACCTCACTCAGTGCCTGATTGGCCTCCATGCGGCTCACCGCATCGCTTTCAAGGGCCTTTTTTATCGCGGCATAACGCGAGGTGGCATATTCCAGCGAGCTCTCGGCCGACGCTACCTGGCTCTGCGCCTGATTCACTGCATCGGCATATTGGGTGCTTTCTATGGTAAAAAGTACCTGACCGGCCTTTACAAGGTCGCCTCCGGTGTAATTTTGCGAACGGAGATAACCGCTTACACGTCCTACGAGGTCAACCGAACTGGCCGCATGCAGAGAGCCGGGATAAGTGCGGTAGATAACAACGGAATCCTGCAGGGCCGGAGCCACATCCACACTCAGAAGATTATCGTCAGAACTGTCGGTGGACTTGTGTCCGCAAGAAGCCGAGGAGAGTGCTATCGCTAAAACTATGGGAAGATATATATGCTTCATGACATCAGTTATTGATGTGGATTATTTATTATCGTAAATTGAATCGATGTCCCATCCGCCGCCAAGAGCGCGATAGAGGGTTACGAGAGCAAGAGCCGCGTCGGCGCGGGCCGTGACAAGACGGTCGGCATACTGGAGGAGGGAAATCTGCGCATCGGCCACATTCGTGAAATCGGAAAGGCCGTCGCGGTAGAGATCGAAAGCCAGAGTGAAAGCCTCGCGAGCGTCATCCACCACCCTTGTATATGAGTCGATGGCCCGGAGGGAGGAGGTATAGGAGGCCATGGCATCGTTCACCTCCTGTACTGCCGAGAGCAGGGTGAGATTATATGAGTCGACGGAATTCTGCATATTCTCCCGGGCCGTAATCACGGCGGCGCGGCGCGCGAAGCCGTCGAAAATATTCCAGCTGAGGGTAGGGGCCACAGACCATTGGAGGGATTCTTTCTTGCCGAAATCCTTGAGGGAATGGGAGGCGAAACCTATGGAGCCCTCTATGGTAAGGGAGGGAAGATAGTCTTTTTTCGTCATGCCGAGTGCTGCGGCGGATGACGCGATGGTGAATTCTGCCTGAACCAGATCAGGACGCCTGCGCAGCAGGTCAAGCGGCACGCCCACTGACACTATCTGCTGAAAATCCAAATGGTGATATGCGGCGGTGTCTGTCAGAGCCGTCAGGGAGCCCGGGAAACCGCCTGTGAGCATTGCAAGGGAATTGAGCGACGATTCAACACTGGCCTCCAGTCCGGGAATCATTGCTTCAGTAGAGTGGGCTATAACGGCCGCTTGGGCCACATCAAGCTTTGATGCAAGACCGGCTTCATGGCGCGACTTCGCGGCGTCAAACACACGGTTCTGGGAAACAAGCTGCTCTTTAGCTACCGAGAGCTCATTCTGATACATCCGCAACTGGATATACGCCGAGGCGATTTCACTGCAAAGCGAAACCATAACTCCGGCCGTTTCGGCGCGGGTAGCCTTCAGTGCCTCTTTGCTCTGTCTCACTCTTGCTGTGATCTTCCCGAACAGGTCAATCTCCCATGAAGCGCTTACGGAGCCGGAGAAATAATCCATAGTGGTTTCCGGGAGGCTTCTGGCAGTGGTATTGCCGGAATTCCGAATCTTATTCCAGCCGGCCGACAGGTTCAGGGAAGGGTAATACGCACTTCGTGCGGAACGCAGGGTCTGCCTGGCGATTTCTATTCGGCGTGCCGCCATGGCAAGGTTGTAATTGCGTTCCAGTCCAAGGGAAATCAGAGAATCAAGAAGTGGGTCATTGAATTTCTTCCACCAGAAAGCATCTTTCTGGGGATCCTGAGTGAAACCTGTCTCCGCTTGCCATCGCGAGGGCGTGTCGGAGGCAATGCCGTAATGGGCCGTCTGCTGTGCATGCAGAACATTCGGAAACCACGAGGCGAGCAAAAGAATAGAAACGGTAAGGGACGTTTTCATATTTAATATCCGCGGAAACCACTTCCGCACATATTAAAAACTCAATGAAAACGGCTTGGGTTCGTTTTTAGCCGAAAAAAATAGGGGCAAAAAAAAATTACTCGTCGTCACGACGAATAATCTTCTTACCTTAAATCTAATACCATGAAAAACTGATGCAAAGGTAGAGCTATATCTGAAACCTGCAAAATAATTCACAAGAAATATTCTATCCATTAACATATTTTAATATAAAAGCGATCTCTTAATTTTGCTTTAACATTCTATCTCTAAATATAGAATGTTGTATTTCAGTAATTTAATTCTGTCGGCAAGACGCGGGTGTTTGAGTATTTTTACTTAATACGAAGATTGATTTCTTGAAAAAAAATCGGGTGCTTGCAACTTTTTGCATGCTTTATTACGTCTAAGGGATGAATCAGCTGATAAATTCCAACTCAAAAAAGAAAATCTATGTATTCGAGACTAATCATATCATCGATAATGGCACTGACGCTTGGTGCCCCGGTTTTTGCACAGCCGCCGGTGGCCGATTCCCTGTCGGTTGACCTGGAGGAGGTAACGGTGAAAGCCACCCCTGTAATACGCAAGAGTGACCGCGACGTGTATATGCCGTCGGCCGCTACTAAGGAGCGCTCCGGAGGTGGCCTCGCGCTGCTGAACAACATGCAGATGCCCGGTGTGGGCATCAATACCTTCATGAAGGAAATAAAGGTAAACGGCGAGACTCCTGAGCTGCGTATCAACAACAGGCGGACGACTATGGAGAAGGTAATCGCTCTTGATCCGGCCAATATAGCGCGTGTGGAGCTTATAACCAATCCCGGTGTGCGTTACGGCAAGGTGCCGGCGGTAATCAACATCATAGTCAGGAACCCCGACTCAGGAGGATTCATGAAAATATCGGGTGAACAGGCGCTCCGTGATTTTAATTTTGGAAATTATGATGGTGCGGTAAGTCTTAACCGCGGATATTCCCAGTTTGATATCGACGGTTACGGTTCTATCCGCAAGAATTTCACCACAACACGATTATATAACGAGCGCTTTCGTCTGAGCGACGGACACAGCGTGGCACGCGCACTTACGGATACCCTTGGCCGGGCAGAAATGCTGTGGGCCAACATCAATACGGCCTACAGCTATTCCCGGCCGGATAAAATCAATATATATACATCGTTCGGATTTAACAGGGATTTTAAGTCGAATTATTACGAGGGCAGAACAAAGACCGATGAAGATGTATCCGGCTATACTGACCAGAGTTTCAATCCGGTGTCGACACCGAAACTGCATTTCTACATGGATTACAACCTGGGAAGAAAACAGATGCTGATATTCGATGCCGACGGTAGTCTGGGACTTGGACGCAGCAACCGACTGAATCGTGAGGAGACTTTGCCTCTGCATGAGACCCTGATTTCGGTCAACAACCGCATCCGCAGCCGTAATGCCGGCCTGGCGCTCGAAGGTATGTATATTAAAGAATGGGATGCATCGCGATTCACCGCAGGAGTGCGTTATAACCTTGCACGCAACCGCGAGGAGTATAATACCGGGAAGAAAAGTGTGTTTCATCAGCGTAGGGATGTGGAAACGATATTTTCCGAGTATATGCACCGTCTCGGGAAGATAACTCTGAGTGGCGGCGTGAGCGGTGAGTTCTGGCACAGTGAATATGTAGAGAACGGCAAATCGACCAATGACTTTATGTTTACTCCGGATTTCACGTTCAACTGGAATCTGGGTTCCGGTTCGAATCTTACGCTCAATTACAGCTCTTACTCCACTACGCCTTCACTTACTGAAACCTCTGTGGTGACGCAGCAGATTGACGCTTATCAGGTGCAGCGGGGCAACCCGGATCTGAAGCCGTTCACCACTTATGGTCTCAAGCTTTCATACGGATGGAGCATTCCCCGTTTTGCCGGCACCCTCAGTGCACGGTGGAGCCGTTCTCCCGGTGCTATAATGGAATATAACGGTTATACACCCGAGGGCATGATTTTCAATACCTGGGCCAATTCTACGGGTTATACCCAGTATTTCATAGACTTCTCGCCAAGAATCACGGTGGTACCGGGTCTGCTGACAATAAACGGCACGGTTTCATTCCGCCACTACCGTAACCACGGGCCAAACTATATGCTCATCAGCAACAGCATATATGCCGAAGGTACGGCACAGCTCACCCACAAGAATTTTACCCTATCCATTTATGCCAAGAAAAGCAGTCGTAATCTCTGGGGACAGACACAGACCCGATATGAGGATTTCCACATGATGAACCTGTCATACCGCTACCGTAATTTCGAGTTCACTGCCACATGGCTCAATCCTATAGGAGAATACCGAGGCCAGGAAATCGAGAAACGCGGCCGGATAGTGTGGAGCAAAAACCGTTTTCACGCTCGCGCAGAGCGCACTGTAGCCGTCGGTTTCAATTACAAAATAGACTGGGGCCGCAAACGCAATGGCATAGACCGAAAGGCCAACACTTCTTCAGGAGTGGAACAGACCAAGGCCGCAGGTAAATAATAAAAATGTGTAAGGCCCGCTCAGGCAGGTTATAAAAAATCAGGTCGGAAGGTGTTGAGCATAAGCTATTTATCTTCGGGCCTGAATTTTTTTTTGTTTTTGATGTAACGTTTGGCGTGTTCCATGTGTCATTATAGTGACGACGTCAAAAAAAATTAGTAGTTTTACAATTAATAAATCAATCATGAAATCATTAAAGTCAATTGCAATAGCACTCATGGCCTTTGGTGCGCTTGCCGCCCAGGCCGCCGATGTAACTCCGAGCAACCGTTATATAACACGCAAGGTCAATTCAGGCGCATTCACGGCCATCCGCACAAATACATCACTGGATATAGTCTATACCGTGGGACAGCGGGATATCGAAATCTACGCTCCTGACAATCTCATGCCCTATATACAGGTGGCGATAAAAGGCTCTGAGCTGATAGTTTCTTACAAAGAGAGCATGAATATCCGTGGCAGCCATAAATCCCATATAAAGATTTCTGCACCGGATGTGAACAAGTTCACCACAGCCTCGGCCGGCGACATCGATATAAAGAGCAACATACGTCTCAACGGTAAGACTGTGGAGATGAGAGTGCTGAGCGCGGGCGGCATTACGGCGAAAGCAATTGAAGCCGCTGACATCAGGCTTCAGACCAATTCGGCCGGTGATATCGAGACCGGCACCCTGAAAGCCGAAAATGTTTCCCTCATTGTTAATTCGGCAGGAGATATAGAAACCGAAAATGTAAGTGCCCGCAATAGAGCGAGTGTGTCAGTAAATTCGGCAGGCGATGTGGAAGTGCCGGAAATAGTGGCCGGAGAAACGGTTTCGTTAAGCACAAATTCGGCCGGCGATATAAAAATCACCACGGTTTCTGCTCCGTCGGCTTCTATCAGCACCAATTCCTCAGGAGATATAAGAGTGAGCGAGCTCAAGGTGAATGATGTGAGCGCATCCAGCGGCAGTTCCGGCAATATAAACCTTACGGGCGTGTGTTCATCGGCCAATCTGTCGGCGAGAAGCGTAGGGGATATAAATGCCAAAGGTTTGAAAGCAAAAGACGTGGATGCCTCCGTAAGCAGCTCGGGCAATGTTACCTGCCACGCCGTAAACAGCCTGGTTGCCCGCAGATCGAGCGTGGGCGAGATAAGATATGCCGGAAATCCCTCAACCGTAAAGATCGAAAGCAACCGTAAAGACGGTGTGCGTCCCCTCTAATGAAATAATCTGAAACAGTTTTTTTCAATACCCGATAGTTATGACACAATTGTTTACCCGCAGCCGCTTCGAGAGTGAGGCCGGGAGGCTACGCCCCATGT
>VSPV01000097.1 GCA_009775605.1 Paramuribaculum sp. | reverse complement strand
GGCGGGGACGACGGCGTAGATGTGGTCGAAGACGTCGGCCTGGATGTGCTCGAATTCGACCCATTCGGTGGTGCGGGTGAAGAAGTAGACCTCGATGGGGAGACCGGAGGGGGTGGGGTCGAGCTGCCGCACCATGTTGGTGAGAGCGGGATTCACTACGGAAAGCGAGGCGATATAGCGCTCGAGGTAGGCGCGGAGGAGCTGCAGGTTGACGCACCGCTCGGAGGCGTTGAAATCGGCCGGAAGGAACCCGAGGGAGCGCAGCCGCTCTATTTCATCGGGGGTGGAGAAGCGCACGGTGTTGGCGTCGATATAGAAGGCGCGGCAAACGCGGCGTCCGCCATACTGCGCCATGGTCTGATGGTTGCGGAACGATTCGCTCACGAGCGAGTAAGGGGGAACGGTGGTGACGGTATTGTCGAAATTGCGCACCTTTACGGTGGTGAGCGACACATCCTCCACCGTGCCGTTGGCGCCGTGGGAGGGCATGCTTATCCAGTCGCCCTTGGTCACCATCCTGTTGGCCGAGAGCTGCACGCTTGCCACCAGGCCCAGAATCGTGTCCTTGAACACGAGCATCAGCACGGCCGCGGACGCTCCCAGGGCAGTGAGAATGGCCACGGGCGTCTTATTTATGAGAATGCTCACGCCTATTATCGTACCTATGCCGAACACCACAAGCTTCGCCATCTGGAAGATGCCCTTTATGGCGTAGGCCTGCAGGTTTTCGCGACGCACAAACGCCCCGTAGAGATTGTCGATGAGAATCACTATTATCCTCACCACGGCCCAGAGCACATAGAACCGCGTCACCACATCGATGATATAGATAGGCTCGCTGCCGTCGCCCGTGAAGAAGCGGGGAAGCATCACGGAAATCCAGATGGCGGGAGAAAGCTGGCTCACTCCGCGGGCCAGGCGGTGATTGAGCATGTCGTCGTCCCATTTGGTGGGACTTTTGTCGACGAGCCGTTCCAGGGCGTAGAGTAACCACACCGACAGATAATAGAACGCGACGGCCGTGAGCAATATTCCGATTACAATCAGGATGTCGGTAGAGGCGGCATGGGCCTGGGCGCCGGTAGCGGCGGCTATGAAATCTCTTATTCGGGAATACATGGAAAATACATTCTGCTTTGATTCGCTGCAAAAGTAATATTTTATAGGTTAATTATTTTGCCGGATAAAACCCAAAAAGTTAAATTTGCCGTCGGTTAACCCCAATTTTTATTCCTGACCTTAAATATCAAAACAGAAAATACCGATTACCATGAAACTGACTGAAAAGAAATTCTACCCCTGGCTTGTGGTCGGCCTGCTGTGGATAGTGGCGTTGCTCAACTATCTTGACCGACAGATGCTCTCGACAATGCAGCAGAATATCGGCGCTGACATAACACTCGTGGCCGATCCAAAATACTTCGGATATCTCATGGCCATATTCCTCTGGGTGTATGGCGTTTTCAGCCCGTTCTCCGGAGCTGTGGCCGACAGAGTGAGCCGCAAATGGCTCATAGTGGGTTCACTGGGCGTGTGGAGCGGAGTGACGTATGCCATGGGCTATTGCGATGATTTCGAGGAGCTGATGTGGCTTCGCGGCATAATGGGCATAAGCGAGGCGCTTTATATCCCATCGGCACTTTCGCTTATAGCCGATTTCTTTACGGGCAAGGGACGCTCCCTGGCGATAGGCCTGCACATGACCGGACTTTACTGCGGCCAGGCCCTCGGCGGCTTCGGCTCCATGGTGGCCACCACATGGTCGTGGCAGTCGACGTTCCATTGGTTCGGCATAATCGGCGTGGGCTACGCCCTTGTGCTCACCTTCCTGCTGTATGAGAAATCCGGCCACGGCTCAGCCGCCCCGGCCTCACGGAAAACCGACACAAAGGTGAAGAAAGAAAATGTAATCCAGTCATTGGCCACAGTGTTCTCCACAATGGCCTTCTGGGTGATTCTCTTCTTCTTCGCATCGAGCTCAATACCCGGATGGGCCACAAAGAACTGGCTCCCGACGCTGTTTCACGACAATCTGAGCCTCAACATGGAATGGGCCGGCCCGATGGCAACGCTTACCATAGCTGTGTCGAGCTTCATAGGCGTGATGATAGGCGGCCCGCTCAGCGACCGCTGGGTGAAACGCAACGTCAAAGGACGCATCTACACCAGTGCCATAGGCCTGGCAATGATGATTCCGGCGCTTGTGCTCATAGGTCTGGCCCACAACGCTGTGCTGTCGGTGGCCGCAGGACTGTTTTTCGGTGTGGGCTATGGAATGTTCGATGCCAACAACATGCCTATCCTCTGCCAGTTCGTGTCATCGCGCCAGCGCGCCATGGCCTACGGATTCATGAACTCCGTGGGTGTGATCATGGGCGCCATCACCACCCAGCTGCTGGGTGGACTGGCCGAAAAGGTGGGACTGGGAATGTGTTTCGCCTTCATGGGCGTGATACTGGTAGTGGCGCTTGTGCTGCAGCTTGCCGTGCTCCGTCCGAAATACGATGACAAGGATCAGGAGCTTAACCTCGAAGCCGAAACCATAGCAGAATAAATTTTATACAAACCTCCATAGATAATTTACGACTTAAATATACCCGATATGACAATGGAAAAAATCAAAGGACTCATAGACGCGCCGTTCACCCCCTTCCTGGCCAACGGTGACGTGAACCTCGAACCCATACCGGCCTACGCCGCCATGCTTCAGAAAAACGGACTCAAAGGAGTATTCATCAACGGATCGTCGGGCGAGGGCTATATGCTCACCGACGACGAACGCAAACGCCTCACCGAGGCTTGGGTGAAAGCCGCTCCCGAAGGATTCAAGGTTATAGTGCACGTGGGCAGCTGCTGCGCCCGCGCAAGCCGCGAACTCGCCCGCCACGCCGCCGAAGTCGGAGCGTGGGGCATCGGCGCCATGGCTCCTCCCTTCCCCAAGATAGGACGCATAGAGGAACTGGTGAAATACATAGAGGAAATAGCCTCCGGCGCTCCCGAACTCCCGTTCTATTACTACCACATCCCGGCCTTCAACGGCGCATATCTGCCGATGCTTGACCTGCTCAAGGCCGTTGACGGCCGCGTGCCCAACTTCGCGGGCATCAAATACACATTCGAGAGCCTCTACGAATACAATCAGTGCCGCATGTACAAAGACGGCAAATACGACATGCTCCACGGCCAGGACGAGACCATTCTTCCCTGCCTCGCCATGGGGGGCGCCCAGGGAGGCATAGGCGGTACCACCAATTACAACGGCCGCGAACTCACCGCCATAATCGACTGCTGGAACCGCGGCGACCTGGAAGGCGCACGCGAACACCAGAACTTCTCGCAGGAGGTGATAAACGTGATATGCCGCTATCGCGGCAACATCGTGGGCGGAAAGCGCATCATGAAGCTCATAGGCCTTGACCTCGGCCCCAACCGCACGCCGTTCCGCAACGTGACCGCCGACGAAGAGAAAGCCATGAAGAAAGAACTCGAGGAAATCGGGTTCTTCGACCGCTGCAACAAATTCTGATACCTCCACCATGGACAAAAATCAAATCAAGGAATACCTTCAGGAGTGCCGCGAGCGCTATGCCAGCGGCCTCACCACAGATATACTTCCGTTCTGGCTCGAGCACGGCCTCGACCGCGTGAACGGCGGAGTATATACCTGCGTGGACCGCGCCGGAAATCTCATGGACACCACCAAATCGGTATGGTTTCAGGGAAGATGCGCGTTCGTCTACTCGTTTGCCTACAACAACATCGAGCGGCGTCCCGAGTACCTCGACATGGCCCGCAGCTGCCTCGATTTCATAGAGGCCCACTGCTTCGACCGCAACGACGGCCGCATGTACTTCGAGGTTACGGCCGACGGTCGGCCCCTGCGCAAGCGCCGCTATGTGTTCTCGGAGTGTTTCGCGGCCATAGCCATGAGCGAATACTCCATAGCCACCGGCGATGCCTCATACGCCCGGAAGGCTCTGGATCTCTTCAAGGATATACGCCGCTTCATAGCCACCCCCGGGATGCTTCCGTCCAAATATGAGCCCACACTCCAGGCGAGAGGCCACTCCATAACCATGATTCTCATCAACACGGCATCGTGCCTGCGCCGCGCCGGCATCACCGACCCCGTGATCGACGAGCAGATTGACGAGTCGCTTCACGCCCTCGCCACCTACTTCGTTCACCCCGAATACAAAGCCCTGCTTGAAATGACCGGAATGGACGGAGAAGTGATTGACACACTGGCCGGACGCACCATAAATCCCGGCCACTGCATCGAGACGTCGTGGTTCCTGCTTGAGGAAGCGCGCCACCGCTCCGATTCCGCCCTGGAGAAACTCGCCCTGCAGATTCTCGACTGGAGCTGGGAATGGGGCTGGGACGACGAATTCGGCGGCATAATCAACTTCCGCGACTGCAAGGGCTTCCCCAACCAGGACTACTCACAGGACATGAAATTCTGGTGGCCCCAGACCGAGGCCATCATCGCCACCCTCTACGCCTACCTGGCCACCGGCGACAACCGCTACATAGAGCGTCACCGCCTCATCGACGAGTGGACTTACTCGCATCTGCCCGACCCCGCCTACGGAGAATGGTTCGGTTATCTCCACCGCGACGGCACCGTGGCCCAGCCGGCCAAGGGCAACCTGTTCAAAGGCCCGTTCCACATCCCGCGCATGATGGTGCGCAGCGTGATGCTCATCGACGATATTCTAAAGAAACTCTGATTCCACCCTCCAAGCCATGAAACGACTCCTTGTTCTGCTTACAGCCATGACTGCCGTGCTCCTCGCAGCCGCGAAGCCGGTGAAAGTGGCATGCATAGGCAACAGCATAACCTACGGTTCCACTCTCGCCGACCCATCGACAGATTCCTATCCCTCGCAGCTTGCCCGGCTGCTCGGCGACGGCTATGTGGTGGGCAATTTCGGCCGCCCCGGCGCCACACTGCTCAACAACGGCCACAATCCCTACATGGCCTCGGAAGAGTGGGCCAGAGCCAAGGAGTTCCGGCCCGACATAGCCATAATCCACTTAGGAATCAACGACACCGACCCGCGCGACTGGCCCTACTTCAACCGTGCGTTCAAGACGGATTATCTGAGCCTTATCGACACCCTGCGCCAGATCAACCCCGACGTGCGCATCTACATAGCCAATCTTTCGCCTCTGCTCTCAAGCCACTGGCGATTCCGCAGCGGAACGCGCGTATGGCGCGACAAAATCCGCGAGGAAATAAGCAAGGTGGCCGCTGAAAGCGGATGCACCCTGATAGACTTCAACACCCCTCTTCACGACCGTCACAACCTGATACATGACTCTATCCACCCCAACGAGGAAGGAGCGAAGCTGCTCGCAAGCTACGTCTACGGAGCCATTACGGGCGATTACGGAGGGCTGAGGCTGTCGCCGGTGATGAGCGACGGCATGGTGCTTCAGCGCGATGAATACCTCACCCTCCACGGGCGCGCCAATGCCGGAGCCGCAATCACGCTGCGGCTCGGCGGACGGTCGTACCACACCACCGCCGATGCCGAAGGTTTCTGGAAGGTGAAGATCCTTCCGCTAGTTGCCAACGGCCGTAAACTCACCCTGACGGTGACCGACGGCCGCGACACCGTGACCGTGCGCGACATCCTTGCCGGAGAGGTGTGGATGGCGAGCGGACAGAGCAACATGGCTTTCCCCCTCCGCGACGCCACCGGCGGTCCGCAGGCCATAGCCGCCAGCGGCGACTCTCTGCTGAGATTCTTCGTGATGGAGCCGATAGCCCTCACGGACAACACCACGTGGTCCGACTCCATACGGGAGCGCGTCAACGACCTCCGCTATTTCGAGCCTAAAGGCTGGCACGACGCGAGTCCGGAAGTCACCCCCGGCGTGTCGGCCGTGGCCTACTTCTTCGCCCGTCAGCTGCGCGACAGCCTCAGGGTGCCCGTGGGCATAATCCAGAACGCCGTGGGGGGGTCCGGCATAGAATCGTGGATCGACGTGGAGAAACTGCGTGCGATCATGCCCGAGCTTCTCAACGACTGGAGCCGCAACGACTATGTGCAGCCGTGGGTGCGCGGACGCGCCATCCAGAACATGGGAGGCGACCAGAAGCACCTGCGTCACCCCTACGAGCCAAGCTATCTCTTCTCCACGGCCATCTCGCCGCTCGAGCGGTTTCCGGTCCGCGGCATCATCTGGTATCAGGGAGAAAGCAATGAGCATAACATAGAAATCCACGAGGCCCTCTTCCCGACATTCGTGGCCAATATGCGCGAATATTTCGGCAAGCGCGACCTTCCCTTCAACTTCGTGCAGCTGAGCTCGCTGTCAAGGCCGTCATGGGGCGAATTCCGCAACATGCAGACGGTGCTCCGCAACCGTGTGGGCAACATAGGGATGGCTGTGAGTCTCGACCATGGCGACTCCCTCGACGTACACCCCCACGACAAAGCTCCAGTGGGCGACCGTCTGGCCCGTCTGGCCCTCAGCCGTACATATCACCGCGCAATAGAAGCCTCGGGACCTGAACCGCTGATTGCCTCCAGCCGCGACGGAGCGGTGTGGATCACAATGTCGGCAGCTCCCAAATCGCTCGACGGCAAACCGCTGAGATACTTTGAAATAGCCTCGGACACGGACCCATTCAGACCGGCCCGGGCCGAGATAATCGGTAACAAGATAAAAGTCTATAATATGAATGTGAAAAATCCCACAGTGGTAAGATATGCCTGGGAATCGTTCGTGCGCCCCAATCTGGTAAGCGAGGCCGGACTTCCCTCTCCGACCTTTGAAATAGAGGCAGAGAACGCCGGCGCCCTCGAGATAGAGGCCGGACTTGACGCCGGAGTATCGGCGCCTTTCTGCGGAGCGATCGCCGACCGCGTAATTGTGGCCGGAGGATGCAATTTCCCCGAACACCCCATGGCGCCCAATTCAGTGAAACGTTTCTACCGCGGCATCTACGTGCTGACCGACGACAACCGCTGGGAAAAGATAGGCAACCTTCCGGAAACCATGGCCTACGGCGCCACGGCCGCCACTGACAGCGCGCTCGTGCTCATAGGCGGCGACAACGGCAAGGGAGCCACCGACGCCGTGAGGATGCTGCGCCTCGACGGACTCACTCCGCGAATCACCGACCTTCCCGCGCTCCCCGGCACCCTCGACAACATGGCTGCGGCAGCGATAGGCCACACGGTTTATGTGGCCGGCGGCAACTTCAACGGCGTGCCATCCACCCGGCTGTTTGCCCTCGACCTCGACGCCGACAGCACCGGCTGGAAGGAACTGGCACCGATGCCCGGCAATCCGCGCGTGCAGCCCGTAATGGCAGCGTCAGGCGGCAAGCTGTATCTCTGGGGCGGCTTTGCCGGCCGTCACGAAGGCCACGAACCCTCACTGGAACTTGACGGCCTTTGCTACAACCCTGCCAACAACAAATGGAGCCCCCTCCCGGCTCCCGAAACCGTGGATGGTGAGAAAGTGAGTCTGGGCGGCGGTGTGGCCGTTACACTTCCCACAGGCACAATCGCCACAATAGGCGGCGTGAACAAGGACGTGTTCCTTGAGGCCCTGCGCAATCAGGCTCCCGACTATCTTTCACATGAACCCGAATGGTACCGCTTCAACGACCACCTGCTCATCTTCGACCCCCGCAAGGGCAAATGGAGCGACTTCGGCCGCCAGGAAGGCGCAGCACGTGCCGGAGCGGGCGCGGCCGCTGACTCCAAGGGACGCATCTACATCAACGGCGGCGAAGTGAAACCCCGCATACGCACCGCCGAGTTCATGATAATCTCTCCCTACGATTATTCGCGTCGGTAATATGAAACTCAACAAGGATATAGATCTATCCACGAGCAACTACGGCACTGCACGCGCGCTCCACTACGACATGGCGCTGATTCCGTGGGGTGCCACCGAGCCGCATAATCTGCATCTGCCTTACCTCACGGATGCGATTCTGAGCCACGACATAGCCGTGGATGCCGCCCGCGAGGCCTTGGAACGCTACGGACTGCGGTGCATGGTGATGCCTCCGGTGGCGCTGGGCGCACAGAATCCCGGTCAGCGCGACCTGAAATTCTGTGTACACTACCGTTACGACACCCAGCGTGCCGTGCTCACCGACATGCTCTCGTCGCTCCGTCACCAGGGTATTCGCCGCGTGCTGATCGTGAACGGCCACGGCGGCAATTCGTTCAAGAACATGATCCACGACCTGTGCGTGGATATGCCCGACATGCTCGTGGCCACCAGCGAATGGTTCAAGCTCGCCCCGGCGCGCGAGTATTTCGAGCACCCCGACGACCATGCCGACGAACTGGAGACATCCGTGATGATGCATTATCATCCTGAGCTGGTGAATATCAGCGAGGCCGGCGACGGCCACCACGGCGGATTCGAATCCGAGATACTTACTTCAGGAAAAGCTTGGGTGCCGCGCAACTGGCTCCGCGTAAGCGAAGACACCGGCATAGGCGATCCGCGCTCGGCCACGGCCGAGAAAGGGGCCGCTTTCGCCCGCGCTGTGGCCTCGGAATATGCCACGCTGATACGCGACCTCTGCCAGCCGGATCTTTACAGGAAGGTGTAAGGGTTAAATCTTATAATTCCCGGCCTTCTATCAGGGCCTTCACTTCTTTGAAGGCGTAGATTCCCGTGTTGCCGCCAGGTTCTTCGAGGGAGAGCATTCCTTCGGGGGAAATGGCGGCAATGCGTGCTTTAAAGCCGCGTCCTGTCGCGGTATCGCGGTAGGGATGCAGCCCTTCGCGGCGCCACAGATTGAGCATGTAAAGGCCGTGAGGGTGCTCCATGCCTTCAGAAGAGGAAAGATACTCGCCGCAATACCCCATTATGTTCTGCGAGAGAATTTGCAGCACCTCCTCTACGTCAAACTCATGCCCGGCTATCTGATACATCGAGACGGGATTGGGGGCATCGCTGAGAAATTCACGCTGGTTCACGTTCAGACCGATTCCTACGACTGAGCGCAGGATGCGCGTGCCGCACAGCACGTTCTCTATCAGTATGCCGCATATTTTCTTGTCATTCCAGTAGATATCGTTTGGCCATTTCACAGCCACGGGAGCATCGTCGCCCAAAAATTTCCGGAGAGTATCCACCACTGCGAGAGACACTACCTCCGACACGGCAAACTGCTGCGACGCGGGAACATCCCGTGGCTCGATGAGCATGGACATGGTGACGTTGGCTCCCGGCTGGCTTTCCCAGGAGTTGCCACGCTGTCCGCGCCCGGCTGTCTGGGCAGCGGCCGTCACCACGGTGCCGTGACCATACGCGGCGCCATTGGCCTTCAGCCAGTTGTTGGTCGAATCAACTTCGTCCAACCGGATATACACAGGGGTTATTTCTGAATTCATAGCGCGAAATTAATACTTTTTCTTTGCTTCCGTATGCAACGCATATATGCGGATTGACACTCTTCCGTCCAATCCGCAGCCCTAACTTTGCCTCACAATCGCAAAACATCAGACTTAATACTTTATGGAAAACACAGAAGAACCCTTCCTTCAGCTTCCCTCGGAAGAAACGGGCGCCGAAGAGATTCAGCCCGAAACCACCCCGGAACCGGAAGCTACTGAAGAAGCCCCCGCTCCCGCCGAGGCCCCGGAGAGCCATGAATCCAAAGAGACGCCGGAAGCCCCTGACATCGAAGCTCTCCTGGCCGAGGCCGAGCAGCGCGGCTACCTGCGGGGCCGTAACGAGGCGATAGAAGCTTCCATGCACACACCGGCCCTGCTTGAAAACAGCCGCCTCACCCGCGCCCGGGCGCTTGAGGCCCCCGACCCCGCATCGCTCTTTCTGAGCCGCATCCGTCCCGG
>VSPV01000096.1 GCA_009775605.1 Paramuribaculum sp. | reverse complement strand
CTATGACATTGGATAGCAGTAGCCCGTCTCTTATCACGGCTGCCGATGTGTCATCGCACGACGATTCTATGCCGAGTATTGTAATGCTCATTTTCCTGTTTTGAGGTTAGTGGCTGCAAAGTTAAGATTTTATACTCACACTTTGGAAAAAAACAACTAACTTTGCACCCTGAAATTAGAAAACGGATATGCAGAACATTCGAAACATTGCCATCATTGCCCATGTGGACCATGGCAAGACCACTTTGGTTGACAAGATGTTATTGGCCGGCAACCTTTTCCGTGAAAATCAAAACGCCGGCGAGCTGATACTTGACAATAATGACCTTGAGCGCGAAAGAGGAATCACAATTCTTTCCAAGAATGTCTCGATTAATTATAAGGATTATAAAATAAATATTATCGATACTCCCGGACACGCCGATTTCGGCGGAGAGGTGGAGCGCGTGCTCAATATGGCCGACGGCTGTCTGCTGCTTGTGGACGCCTTCGAAGGCCCGATGCCTCAGACGAGATTTGTGCTTCAGAAAGCCATCCAGATGGGACTTAAGCCTGTTGTTGTCATCAATAAGGTTGACAAGCCCAACTGTCGCCCAGACGAAGTCCAGGAAATGGTGTTCGACCTAATGTTTAATCTGGACGCTACCGAGGAGCAGCTTGATTTCCCCACCGTCTATGGTTCCGCCAAACAGGGCTGGATGAGCCTCGACTGGAAGAAACCCACAAACGACATCACGGCAGTACTCGATACCATTATAGAACATATACCTGCGCCTGTCACTCTCGAAGGTCCGGCTCAGATGCTGATAACTTCGCTTGATTTCTCAAATTATGTAGGACGCATTGCCATAGGCCGCGTTCACCGCGGAACCCTCCGTGAAGGTCAGGATATAGCCCTGATGAAGAAGGACGGCTCCATAGTTAAACAGCGTATAAAGGAGCTGCATGTGTTTGAGGGCATGGGCCGCAAGAAGGTTCAGGAAGTGAGCAGCGGAGATATATGTGCGCTCGTCGGTATTGAAGGTTTCGAGATCGGTGATACAGTGGCCGATTTCGATCAGCCGGAAGCATTGCCGCGCATCGCCATTGATGAGCCCACAATGTCAATGACTTTTACCATAAATGACAGCCCGTTCTTTGGCCGTGACGGTAAATTCGTGACATCACGCCACATCGCAGACCGCCTCACCCGTGAGCTCGACCGCAACCTGGCGCTTCGCGTTACAAAAGGTCAGCGCGACGATCTTTGGACTGTGTTTGGCCGCGGCGTTCTCCATCTTTCCGTGCTCATAGAGACCATGCGTCGCGAAGGCTACGAGCTGCAGGTGGGTCAGCCCCAGGTAATCGTAAAGGAAATAGACGGAGTGAAATGCGAACCCGTGGAGCAGATGACCATAAATGTTCCCGAGGAATACTCCAGCAAGATGATCGATATGGTAACCCGTAGAAAAGGAGAGCTTACATCCATGTCGACTCAGAACGACCGTGTTCATCTTGAATTCAACATTCCCTCGCGCGGTATCATCGGACTCCGCAACAATCTTCTCACGGCCTCTGCCGGAGAGGCTGTGATGTCTCACCGTTTCCTGGAATATCAGCCCTGGAAAGGGGATATCGAGCGTCGTACCAATGGCTCTCTCATAGCTATGGAGGCCGGTACGGCTTACGCTTACGCCATCGATAAGCTTCAGGACCGTGGCCGCTTCTTCATTTTCCCGCAGGAAGAAGTATATGCCGGTCAGGTGGTGGGTGAGAATGCCAAGGACAACGATATAGTGGTGAATGTGACAAAGTCAAAGAAACTCACCAATATGCGTGCCAGCGGTGCGGACGACAAGGCCCGCATCGTGCCCCCTGTGGTGTTCTCTCTCGAGGAGGCTCTGGAGTATATAAAGGAAGATGAATATGTGGAGGTGACCCCGCACCATATCCGTCTGCGCAAGATCATTCTTGACGAACTTGAGCGCAAGCGTGCCAACAAATAATCTCATCCCGTAGGAGATGGAAGAAACCTTCCTGTTTATTACCGAGGTAATAGGAACTATTGCTGCAGCCATATCGGGAATGCGGCTTGCCGCCACTAAAAATTTCGACTGGTTCGGCGCCTATACCGTTGGCCTTGTCACGGCCATAGGCGGAGGAACGCTTCGCGATGTGCTGCTTGACATTCCGGTGTTCTGGATGCAGACATGGTGGTATCTTGCCGTGACGGCGCTTTCACTCGTGGTAGTAATTCTTTTCAAGAGTTTTCTGGTGAGCCGCGACCGCATGCTGTTCATTTTCGACAGTATAGGCTTGGCGCTTTTCTGCGTGATCGGTATTCAGAAATCGCTTGCCGTCGGGTATCCCATGTGGGTGGCTGCGGTTATGGGTATTATCACCGGTGCTTTCGGAGGTGTGATGCGCGACATCCTCATCAACGAGGAACCGCTTATTTTCCGGAAGGATATATATGCCACAGCCTGTCTGGCGGGTGCTTTAGCCTATTGGGTTATGATTCTTGTGGGGTCTACACCTATGGCCCAGCAGATTACCTGCATGGCGGTTATTATCATGATACGTATTCTTGCATTGAAGTACAATCTCTCGCTTCCGGTGCTTAACCGCACCATTGTGGTTAAGAGACGCACCACCAAGTGATTAGGGATGGCTGTATCAAAATACACTGCACCCCAAAAGTTTTTCATCTAACTTTTGGGGTGCAGTGTATTTTATTACTACGCTATTGCTTTTCCCTGTTTCTCTTCCGGACGGAAGTTTATCCAGGTGCCTTTCTTCCAAAGGTATTCAAGCGGGCCCTGACGATGGGTTTCAAGCCATTTGCGGCTGAACGTGAGCATGAACACGAATACCACCGCAGCTATTATTATCGATTCAAATGCACCGGTCTTATCCCAGAGGTCAAAGCCGAAATGATAATAGAGAATCACGCCGATAATGGATTGCCCGATATAATTGGTAAGACTCATGCGTCCGAACGGCGAGATAAAGCGTTGTGCTTTGTATCCGTTGCCCGCGTGGAACCAGAGGAGCATGAATCCAGATACGAGAACCGTCATGAATGCAAAGTTATAAAGCATCGGGATAGCGATTCCGTAATAAGACAGGATTGTCACATTGGAAATATGCGGGGGAACGAGCTCTTTAAGAAGATATAGAGGAACGCAGGCCACTACTGCACATACGGCTGCCTTTTTCCAGAACGCGAGGCTTTCAGCTGAGTTGACAAACAGAGATTTGCGTCCCAGCCACATACCTATCAGGAACAGAGCCGGTGTCTGGAAAAGCCGGCCTGCTTCCACCTGCCAGAAGTTGCTGTAGAGCTGTCCGTTCCAGATATTGTTTGCCAGAGTCTGCCACAGATTCCCGTTTCGGCCTACCTGTTCGGCCGCTATGGCATATTTTACAAATTCAGAGTTGGTGTCCACATATTCCGGATTTATAAGCGCATATATTATTTTGGCCCAGCACAACGGCTGAAGCATCAATATAGTAGCCACGATTATAACCGTTCGGTTGCTCCATGACGAGGCCGGAATGAGAATAAGGCCACACACGGCATAAAGAAGAAGTATATCACCATTATAGAACAGAGCATGGAACTGGGAGAATCCTACCAGCAGAAGCATTCGCCATGCGAAACGAAGCCGGAAATCCGAGCCGCGACGGAGAGCATTGCGCATCTGTATGAAAAAACTGAAACCGAAGAGCAGGGAGAATGTGGCGTACGCTTTTCCTGCAAAAAGGAAATACAGGAATTCCGTGGTCTTCGCGTCAAGCATCTGCATCCATTCCGGCCGCGGGGCGTTCCCGTAGAAAATGTTATAATGCTCAAGGCTGTGAAGAAGCAGGATTGCCAGCAATGCGAAACCACGCAGGGCATCCACTGATTCAAGCCGGTCAGATTGTGGTGAAATGGTCTGTTTAGTCATGGTATATGGTATTTCCCGCAAATGTATGCAAAAAAAATAAATATGCAAAATGGTTTGCGGTGTGTGTTCTTAGAACCACTTGCAGCGGCGCAGGACAAGACAGAGCGCCCCGGTAATCAGTATTGAGACGCCCACTATTATCCAGAAGGCATATCTGTAGCCGGAAAGACCGATATTCACGTTCATGCCATAGAAGCTGGCGATGCCTGTGGGTACCATCAGAACGATGGTTACGGCGGTCATGCGCTTCATTATCATATTCACATTGTTGGAAATGATGGAGGCGAAAGCATCAAGAGTGGAGTTGAGGATGTCGGTATAAATGCTCACTGTGTTTAATGCCTGCTTGAGCTCTATTTCCACGTCGTCAAGAAGATCCATGTCCATTTCCGACTCGGAAAAAACATGCCGCACTCTCGCTATCAGCACCTCGTTGCCGCGTAGCGATGTGTTGAAAAACACAAGCGATTTCTGCATTTTCATAAGCTGCAGCAGGTCGCGGTTGCGCACGCTACGTTCCAGTTCTTTCTCGGCGTGCGAGACCATGGAGTTGATTCGCTTGAGGTATGTCAGATACCAGTAGGCTGCGGAGAAAATCATTCGCAGAATAAACTGGGGTTCGTTTATCGCGCAGATGGATTTCTTTTGCATGTGGTCTATGAAATCAGCCAGGAGTTCCGTATGATGGTAGCAGATGGTTAGTATAAATGATGCACCCTCGGAACCGTTGCCGGTAATTATGCCGATAGGCACGGTGATGAACGGAACGGATGATGTGTGGCTGCGCATGGGAATGCGCAGGATTGTAAGCACCCAGTTGTCTTCACGCTCTATGCGTGGACGTTCCTCAATGTCGGAAGTATATGCGAGCATGGGCTCGGGGATGCCGAGCTTGTGTATGAGAAAGCTGAAATCGTTATCGTCGGGCACTTCCACGTTTATCCAGCATCCCGGCTCACATTCCTTGATTTCAGTGAACCCCTGAGCGCCTGCCTTGAAGAACTGAATCATGACTCGCCGGATTTGAATTTATCGGCCACTGCGCGGGCGCAGTTTATGCCGTCTATTGCCGCTGATACTATTCCGCCGGCATATCCCGCGCCCTCGCCGCAGGGATAAAGCCCTTCGATGCTTACAGACTGAAGCGTGACATTGTCGCGGGTGACTCTGACGGGGGAGGATGTGCGCGTTTCGTCGCCTATCAGCACAGCTTCCGAGGTAAGGAATCCCCGATGCTTTCTTCCGAATTCCTCAAATGCTTTCGCAAGGCGTGAAGCAATGGGAGAGGGGAGAAGCTGGTCGAGACGCGAGGGGTGTATGCCGGGGGCGTACGATGTATCCGGCAGTGATTTTGATGCTTTTCCGGCGACGAAATCGGTCATGCGCTGGGCCGGGGCGTTCTGTGAGCCTCCCGATTCCGCCAGAAAAGCATGCTCGATATCTTCCTGGAATTTCATCATTTTGAGTTCTCCGGCCTGATGGATATCCTCCACGTCTTCTGGGAGAATTTCCACCACCATTCCTGAATTGGCCCAGCGCGTACCGCGGTTAGAGGGCGACATGCCGTTCACCACCATCTGCCCCGGCGCGCTGGCGGCAGGGATGATTACACCGCCCGGACACATGCAGAAAGAGTAGACGGCGCGGCCATCCACGCGCGTGAGCATGGAATATTCAGCGGGGGGGAGATATTTTCCGCGCCCCGCCGGGTTGTGATACTGTATGGAGTCTATCAGATGCTGGGGATGCTCGAGCCTTACGCCAACGGCGATTCCTTTGGCTTTCAGCTCCACGCCGGCTTTCAGGAGGAAACTGTAGACGTCGCGCGCGGAGTGTCCGGTGGCCAGTATTACCGGGCCTTCAAAGTTCTGGCCGTTGCATTGCACGCCCGTTACCTTTCCGTCACGGACCGTAAGCGCGTCCACTCGCGACTGGAAGCGGACCTCGCCCCCACAGCTGATAATGGTGTTGCGCATTGCCTTGATTACCTCCGGAAGTCGGTCGGTGCCGATGTGCGGGTGCGCGTCGATAAGTATTTCAGATTGCGCTCCGTGCTGGTGGAAGATATTGAGCACCTTTTCCACGGGCCCTCTTTTTTTACTGCGCGTATACAGCTTGCCGTCGGAGTATGCACCCGCGCCCCCTTCGCCGAAGCAGTAGTTGGAATCGGGGTCAACCTCTCCCTCTCTTGCCAGTCTGGCCATGTCGAGACGGCGTGAGTCAACATCCTTGCCGCGTTCCAGCACTATCGGCTTTATGCCAAGCTCTATCAGCTCCAGTGCGGCAAACAGTCCGGCGGGTCCCGCGCCCACAATTATACATTTAGGGGCGTCGGGTGCCACCGGTGAGTAGTTCACAGGAGTGGCTATCGGTGATTCCGGCGCGGCCTCGTCAATATAGGCATTGAGGGTCAGAAGAATCTTTATTTTCCGTTGACGGGCGTCGATGGATCGCCGGGTGATCACGATGTCGCGCAGACGGTTGGCATCCACATTCAGGTGGGTGCTTACCGCTGCGTGGAGGAGCATCGGCGTAAATGCCGTGCGTGGGTCAAGCTGAAGCTGGAGCTGGGTTATCATTTGCGGGAGTATTATCTATATGTTTGTTCTGACGTCGGTTGGTGATGATAAGCGTGACAATTGCGAATATGAACGCAACCGCATCGGAGGCCGACATCGCCCCCCACACTCCGTCGATTCCGAAGTGTCTCGGAAAAATCATAAGGAAGGGGAGCAGGAATATAAGCTGACGTGTCAGAGAAAGGAAAATCGAGATTTTGGGACGGCCCACCGACTGGAAGTAATTCTGAATCACAATCTGGCATCCTACAAGAGGATAGAATATGAAGAATATTCTGAATCCGCGCTCCGATATGGCGATAAGTGTAGGATCGACTGTGAAAAGCCGGGCTATGATACCGGGCCAGAATTCGGTGAGAATCCATCCGGTGGTGGTAATGGCGACTCCAAGCCATATACCTATGGTAAGGGTATGGCGTACGCGCTGGAAATTTTCCGCGCCATAGTTGAATCCCAGAATAGGCTGCATACCCTGTGTGACGCCAAACACAATCATCACGAAAAACATCGTGGTGCGGTTGAGAATGCCATATGCGCCTATGGCCATATTGCCATCGGCACCTCCGTAGTCAAGCACAGCCTTGTTGATGAACACCACCACTATGCATGCGCAGACGTTCATCAGAAACGGGGAGAGTCCGATTGCATATATGCGCTTTATAATCATAGGCGTAAGCCATTTGTTGCCCCCGCGGAAATGAATGAAGCTCTTCTTTGACAGAAAATGCGACATAACCCATATAAAAGCGGCAGTCTGGCCGCACACGGTGGCAAATGCCGCTCCTCTTATTCCCCAGTCGAGCACAAAGATGAAAATCGGGGCAAGAATTACGTTGACGCCTACCGACAGAAGCGCCGAGACCATTGCACGGGTCGGATAGCCCGTGGCGCGCATTATATTGTTCAACCCTATGAACACAAAAGCTATGGGGGTGCCATAGAGAATCACCTGCATGAATTCGCGGGCGTAGGGAAGTGTTTCAGGCGTAGCTCCGAAGAACGTGAGAATCTCGTCAAGAAAAATCAGTGTAAAGCCACCGAATACGAATGAATGGATTAAGCAGAGCACAAACACGTTGTTTACCACATCCGTAGCTCTCGAAATATTCTTCTGGCCGAGAAATATGGAAGAAATCGTTGCTCCTCCTACCGCTACCAGCGTACAGAACGCTATCACCAGATTCATCAGGGGGAACGTGATGGCAAGACCTGCTATAGCCATAGGACCCACACCTCTGCCAATAAAAATACTGTCCACAATATTGTAAAGCGACGTAGCCACGCTTGCTATTATGGCGGGTACGGAATACTGGACCAGTAGTTTGCTGACGGATTTGGAGCCAAGCTCCATCGGTGAAGAAGGGGAAACGGCAGACATAAATACACAATCATTTATTATGTTAACACATGACCACCCGGTTTTGTGCTCTCATAAGTCACTGCAAAATTAGCAAAATTCAGCGTATTCCCGTAGTTCCTCACTCACAAAGGTCATGGAGATTGGCGGGTCGGGGGAATTTTGTAACTTTGGGGCGGAAATAAAGATATGATGTTATGAAACGATATGCAGCTCATTTCGATCTCGACGGTGTGCTTATAGACAGCGAATCCACGTATAGCAAATTCTGGACTGAGATAGACCGTGAATACCCCACGGGTTATCCCGACTATGCCATGCGCATAAAAGGAACCACCCTTCCTATGATTCTGAAGGATTTCCCGGAAAGTCTGCACGAAGAGATTGTAAGACGCATAAAGGAGTTTCAGGACAATATGGTGTTTACCCCCTATGATGGCGCACGTGATTTTCTTGAACAGCTGA
Organism: Paramuribaculum sp.; assembly: GCA_009775605.1. Taxonomy (GTDB): domain Bacteria; phylum Bacteroidota; class Bacteroidia; order Bacteroidales; family Muribaculaceae; genus Paramuribaculum. Next base: position 1,540 of record VSPV01000096.1, on the reverse strand, counting down.
GGGAACGGGGTTTCGGAATAGCTCTTGTCACGAGCAGCGACAGCTCCAAGATGGCTGAGCTTTACAGGCAGCAGCCCTGGATGCGCCAGGCGTTCGACTGCATTATAGATGCCTCGATGGTTACGCGCTCCAAGCCTGATCCCCAGGGTTATCTGCTGGCTGCCTCCCGGCTTGGCTACAGTCCCGAGGATTGTTTTGTATTCGAGGACTCGCTTCAGGGCCTGAAGGCCGGAAGAGCATCCGGAGCCACAGTCATAGGTATTGCCACCACTTATCCTGCGGAACGTCTGCAGGGCCTCGCCGACGAGATTTATGATTCTGTCGCATCCATCGACATTGACCATCTCATAAGCCTTAAAAGATGAGCCTTGTCCGAAAATGGACAATGATGCCTTTGTAATCGGCTGAGAATCAGCCACTGTTGACATGGCCTCAAAATAATTGTAGTTTTGAGGCATGGACAAGCAAATAGACAAATCGCAACTGCGAAAGGAACAGAGACGCCGGATTCTGAAATCGGGTCTTATTGGCGGCGGCGTAATCGCTGCGGCTGTAATGGTAATTTTGTGGCTGGGCAAATCTGTTGACGGCAAGAATCTGCGGTTTTCCACCGTCGAGGAGGGCCCTCTGGAAACCTCCGTGGCCGCCACAGGTAAAGTGGTGCCTGAATTCGAGGAGATAATCAATTCTCCCTTGACCACACGTATAGTGAAGGTATATGCCCAGCCGGGCGATACCGTGACCGAAGGCATGCCGCTGATCCAGCTTGACCTCGAAACGGCCGAAACCGACTATGAGAAACTTCTTGACCAGCAGCAGATACGTCAGCAGGAACTCACACAGCTGCAGCTCAACAACCGCACACAGTTGAGCGAACTTGCCATGCAGGTGGAGGTGAAGGAAATGGAGCTAAATCGCCTGGCCGTGGAAGTGGACAATGAGCGACGTCTCGACAGTCTGGGGTCCGGAACGGGCGACCGCGTGCGCCAGGCCGAGACTTCATTCGCCACATGTCGCCTCGAGCTCCGTCAGCTCCGCGAGCGGCTTGCCAACGAGAAATTGCGAATGGCTGCTGCCGAAAAGACACAGGAGCTTAATCTGAGCAGTTTCCGCAAGGATGTGACATTGCAGCGTCGCACTCTCGACCAGGGTCGCATTCCCGCGCCTCATCATGGTGTGCTCACATTCATAAGCAACGAGATAGGCAGCCAGATTGCCGCAGGCGAAAAGGTGGCGGTGGTTTCCGACCTGTCAAGTTTCAAGATCGAGGGAGAGGTGGCCGAAGGCAACAGCAACAAAGTGGCCATCGGATCCGACGTGAGTGTACGGATCGGTGGCACCGAACTGGCAGGTGTGGTGACTAATCTTACTCCTCAGGCCAAGGGCGGCATGGTATCGTTTATAGTCAGGCTCGACGAGAATCATAATTCGCGTCTGCGTTCAGGGCTGCGGGCGGAGCTGACGGTAAACTACGGTTATAAGGACAAGGTGCTTAGAATACACAACGGCCCTTACTTCAAGGGCCCCGGTGAATACGGAC
>VSPV01000095.1 GCA_009775605.1 Paramuribaculum sp. | reverse complement strand
GGTATTTCCGGCATCGCCGGCATAGTGTAGGCAAAGCTAATAAAAAATCAGGAAACCATACTCTAAAAATGGCGAAAAAAACCTGACTGTGTTGCGCCATAGTAACCGATTTATGATTATTTTTGCGCCTTGATTAGAAAACGTCGGATACAATGGAACAGCTCAAACATGAATGCGGAATTGTGATGATACGCCTCCGCAAACCGCTCGCTTATTATAAAGAGAAATACGGCACTTACCGTTACGGACTGGAAAAGCTCTATCTGATGATGGAGAAGCAGCACAACCGCGGCCAGGAAGGCGCAGGTGTGGGTGTGGTGAAGCTCGATGCTCAGCCGGGCACTGAATACGTGTGGCGCGAACGCGCGCTCGGCTCCCAGGCCATTCAGGAGATATTCTCGCGGATTTTCCCCCGGCTTGCCGCCGACGATGTGGAAAACCTCACCCCATCTCAGGTTGAGCGTGAGGAGCCGTTTGTGGGCGAGATTTATATGGGGCATCTGCGTTATAGCACCACCGGCCGTTCCGGTCTGAGCTACGTTCATCCCTTCCTGAGGCGCAACAACTGGCGTTCGCGCAATCTGCTGATGTGCGGAAATTTCAATATGACCAACGTCGACGAGATATTCCAGTCGATAGTGGAGCGCGGTCAGCATCCCCGTCTGTTCAGCGACACCATTGTGATTCTCGAGCAGCTGGGCTATGCCCTTGACAAGGAAAACCACCGCATCTACCGCCGCTACCGCAACGAGCTTCAGGAACCGGCGCTGACACGGCGCATAGAGGACGAGATAGATCTGGCCCGTGTGATAGGGCAGTGTGCTCCCACATGGGACGGCGGCTATGCCATGTGCGGTGCCACCGGCTCGGGCGACATGTTTGTGATCCGCGACCCTCACGGCATACGTCCGGCGTTCTATTATGTCGACGACGAGATTGTGGTCGTGGCCTCGGAGCGTCCCGTGATCCAGACGGTGATGGATGTGGATTTCGGCAGCGTGAAAGAGCTGATGCCCGGCGAGGCCATTATGGTCAACAATCACGCCGAGGTGAAGGTGGAGCGGATTTTGCCGGAGGGCGAGAATCGCCGCTGCTCTTTTGAACGCATCTATTTCTCGCGAGGCAGCGACGCCGATATCTATCGCGAGCGCAAGGAACTGGGGCGTCTGCTCGTGCCGAGGATTCTTCAGGCAATTGACAATGACCCCGACAACACCGTGTTCTCGTTCATCCCCAATACGGCCGAAGTGGCTTTCATGGGTATGATACGCGGCCTTGAGCAGCACCTCGACGCCCAGCGCTTCGAGGATATATCGCGTCTGAGTGCCGCAGGCGAGCTTACTTCGGAAAAACTTCATGAAATAATGCGGCGCAAGATACGTGAGGAAAAGGTGGCCATAAAGGACATAAAACTCCGCACGTTCATAGCCGAGGGCGACACCCGCAACGACCTCGCTGCCCACGTATACGACGTGACCTACGGCTGCGTGCGTCCGGGCGTTGACCGTCTGGTGGTGATTGATGACTCGATAGTGCGCGGCACCACTCTCAAGCAGAGCATCCTGCGCATCCTCAGCCGTCTGGAGCCCCGTAAGATTGTGGTGGTGTCGTCGTCGCCACAGGTGCGGTATCCCGACTGCTACGGCATCGACATGAGCCGCATGGCCGAATTCATAGCATTCAAGGCGGCTGTGGCGCTGTTGCGTGAGACTGGCAGAGAGTCTGTGCTCGAAGATGTCTACCGGGCTTGCGTGGCCGAGCTTAAGAAACCGGCCGCCGAGCAGCGCAATTGCGTCAAGGCCATTTACGAACCCTTCACCGACGAGGACATCTCGCGCAAGATCGCCGAACTTCTCACCCCCGATGACTGCAAGGCCGAGGTAGAGCTCGTGTATCAGACCCTCCCTGACATGCACAAGGCCATCCCCGACAATCCCGGCGACTGGTACTTCTCCGGCGACTATCCCACCCCCGGCGGCACCCGCCTCGTGAACCGCGCCTACGTAAACTTCTACGAAGGCGACCCCGACCGCCGCTAAGCCGGAACAGATAACGGTTATGCGGGGACCTCTGGTATTGTCGTTAGAAGGTTACAGTACTATCTTTTTCTTTTATAAAAGGATTCTTGATGGTGTTGCAGAACTCAAAGATTGTTAAGTATAATATCGGGAGAGGTTTCCATGCGGGAGAATGCAAACAGTTTTTTGCCGAGGTCTTTTATGGATGCTCCAATATGGTAAAGGGTATTGTCAATAATCAGAAATCTATCATGTATTCTGTCGGCTGTTTTTATCTTAATGGGTGTATATTGACGATTGTGCCTTTCAATGCTTTGTCGGAAAGTTCTGCCGATCTCTGCGGTATATATCAGAGCGGAAACGTTTGCATTTCGATTATCGAGCTGAACTAATACTGATTCATCTACATAATTGTCAATCAGAATAATCCTTTTGTTCGCGCTCTTAATAGGCCGACAAATAAATTCATGAGCGTCAAATATCTGCCCATTGAAGAATACTCCTTCTCTGGGTGGTAAGGATGTGCGCAGGAAAAAGTCTACCTTATTTGTCAGGTCATCAAGCCTTTTTTCGTGTTCCAGTAAGCGGCCATCAATGCGTTTTTCCATATATAATATACGCTGATTGACAATGTAACCCCGCAACAGGTAGTCTTTTAGAACTTTGTTGGCCCAGATGCGGAACTGAGTGCCGCGAACTGATTTTACTCGATACCCAACAGATATTATTACGTCAAGTGAATAAATTTTAGTTCTATACCGTTTCCCGTCTGCCGCAGTTAGTAAGGATTTCTTACATACTGAAGATTCCTCTAATTCTCCTTCCTTGAATATATTGCGGATATGAAGTGTTATGTTGTTTCGTGTAGTTTGGAACAACTCAGTCATCTGGGCTTGTGTCAGCCAAACAGTCTCATTTTCTACTCTGACATCCAATGATAGGGTGGAATCAGGCTGGTAGAGAATAATTTCATTTTCACCATCTGATTGTATATTGTTGATACTATGGCTGATTTCTTTCATGTTGTTCTCAATTCTAATCGCAAAGTAACTAAAATAAATTTGCAAATAGGTGAGTTATAGAAATTTTTGTAGAAAAATCAGGCCCTGCGTCACAGAGAGTGGGTGACGCAGGGCCTGTGGTTTTTGTGGGGTTGCGGGAGGCGATCAGATGCCGTTTTCTGAGAGGTATTTCAGGAATTCCTCTTCGGTCATGGCGCCTACTTTGGAGGCTACGGTGCCGTCGGTTTTCAGAATTATGATGTTGGGGATTGACTGAACCTCATATTTCTTGGCGATTTCGGGGCACTGGTCAACATCCACGGAGCAGAAGCGGGCCTTTCCGGCAAGGTCGGCGGCCACTTTGTGGAACACGGGTTTGAACTGCTGGCAGGGGCCGCACCATGTGGCCCAGAAGTCTATTACCACGGGCATGTCGGCAGTGGCGGCCAGGGTGGCCTGGGGAGTGACAACCTCCACGGGATCATCGGAAGCGGCGGGAGCAACTTCGGTGGCTGCGGCTTCTACTGCTGCGGTGTCGGTGGCGTCGGCAGTGGCTTTTGAACTGTTGCTGCAGGCCGAGCACATGATGGCTACGGCTGAAAGAGCAGCGAAAATACGGTTGATTTTCATAACTGAGGGTATTTGATTTTATCTGTTTCCTGATGATTGGATGTGCAAATATAATAAAATTATAGAGATACCGGAGGATAAAGGGCATCCCACCATTCAGGCTGGTCTTTGAGATACTTCGCAAACCAGGCAAAGATGGTGTCCTGCCATTTGCGGCGCTTGTCGTAGTCGAGGATATGGTGGTCCTGGCCGGTCACCTCCACAAAAGCCGTGGGGCGTCCGAGCAGCTTGAGGGCGGTGAACATCTGGATGCTTTCGCCCGGGGGCACGTTATGGTCGGAATCGCCATGGAGGAAAAGGAGGGGAGTGGTGATGCGGTCAGCGCGGAACAGAGGACTCTGTTTCACGTACAGGTCAGGGTCAGACCACGGGTAGGCGTCGCCCATCGACACTTCACTGTAGGAATATCCCCAGTAGCCTTCGCCCCAGTAGCTTGTGTGGTCGCTGATGCCGGCGTGGGATATGGCGGCGGCAAACATTGGGGTGAGCGTCTGCAGATACTGGGTCATGAATCCGCCATAGGATGCGCCGATGCAGCCTATGCGGGTGGTGTCGACATACTGGTGCTGGCGCCCGAAGAGTTTGGTTCCTTCAATAATGTCCTCGGCCACGCCTTTGCCAGCAGTCTTTACATGGCGCGACGAGAATTCCTGGCAGAAACCTGTGGCACCGCTTGGTTCGAGCACGAGCACCACATATCCCTGTGCGGCGTAGACGTGGTGGGGATAACGGCTTTCAAATGTGCGCTCCACGGGGCTGCACCCGCCGTAGTAATTCACAATCATAGGATATTTGCGCGCGGGGTCGAAATCCGGTGGCAGATAAAAACGTCCCCAGATGCTGTCGCCGCGGGAGTTGACGAATGTCCAGGGCTCGCATTTGCCCAGACGCACCTGCGCCATCACGTCGCGCAACGGCTCGTCGAGCAGAGTGGATTTCATCCGCCGGGTGTCGAGCGTATAGAGGCGGTCGGGGTTTGAGGCGCTCTGTCCGGTCCATGCTATGGTGTTGCCGGCGCGCGGGAGCGAGAAGCCTTTCACCAGGTCTTCTGGCACCGCAATCTGCGTTATTTTGCCGTTGGCGGGGTTGAGGCGGTAGAAGCTCACGCAGTCGCGGTTTTCGGCCGTGAAGTAAATCATACCGTCGGCGCGGCTCCAGCTCACTGAGCTTACGCTGGGGTCGAAATCGCGTGTGAGGGGCACGAATGTGCCGTCGGCGCGGCGCAGGAACAGCTGATTGTCCGTCATGCTGGGGATGCGTCCTTCGGGCACCACATTGCCTATGCCTCCCAATGCTTCCGGCGAACCGGTAATCAGTATATCGGTTGCGTCGGGCGAGAAGCGCGCGCCGCCGGTGAATCCGTCGCGGGCCACGATGGTATCGGCCTTGAGCGTTGCGAGGTCAACGGAAAGAATGGTGCTGAGTGTGGTCGGGCGTTTTTCCAGACGGCTCTCGCTCACCGACAGGAGCACGCGGCTGCCGTCGTCGGCCACGTCGAGGAGGCGTGTGGCGCGGTGACCGTGCGTGAGCGGGCGCATGGTGCCTGAGGCTATATCGTAGATGGAGAGAGTGGGGCGATTGCGCCAGCCGGGCTGACGGTCATCCGGCTCGAGAATGCGGTATATATCCTTGTCCTCTTTCGGACCTTTGGCGGTTCCGATTACCAGAATTCGTTTCTCGTCAGGCATAATCACAAGGCGTCCGTCGGGCACTGCTGAAGCAAACAGTGTCTCGGCTCCAGTTGTTGGGTCTACGGCATAGAGTGTCTTGCCGTCGGGGGTGGTGCGCGTGAGATAATAGCGCGAGGAGACGGGAAGCCATGCCACCGGCTGGCGGTGCGAGGCCTTGAGCTGTCCGGTAGCGGCATCGGTCACGCGCCACTCATTCTCGGTCTTTCCGCCGGGAAGGGTTGTGGAGTAGCAGGTGATGAGATGGCGGCCGTCGGGCGAGATGGAGACAGACGCAATGCGGGTGCCGTCAAGCACCTCATTCATGCCGTAGAGCCGTTTTGCGCCATCGGTGATTTTAAGAGGTGAGCGTGAGGTGAGAGTTACCTTCACGGAGTCGGTGCGGGAGGGCTCTGAAAGGTATTTTATGACCACGCGGTGGGAGGCGGGGGCCAGACGCAGTTCTTTCGGTGCGTCCTTGCCGTCGACCGTGAGCTTGTAGTTTTTCAGAACCTCGACTTTTATGGCCGGAGTGTCGAAAGCCTCGTTTTCCAGCGTGAAGGCAAGCACGTGGAGCGCGGGCGCGGCGGAATAGCCGGGCGCTGCCGGACCGTTTACGCTTTTGCCTGACGGAAGTGCGGCGCGGTTCTGAAGCGGCTGGCTCAGGAGCGCGGAAGCATCGTAGGGTTTGGAGTTGACATCGAGAGAGTCAATCATAAGCGGGGCGGCTACCGGGAACGGCCCGTAGTAGTCAAACCGGTCGACTGACGTTGTGACCTGTGCGGCAGCCGAGAGGGCGGCGCAGAGGGTCAGAGAAGTAAAAATGTGTCGCATAATGAATAATGGTTCAATATCCTTACAAAGGTAGTAAAAGCTTTTCCATCAGTCAATATTCATCAGTCAATAATTTAGCCATTATAATAAAAGACCGTCGGTCGCCCGTTAGATAGCGGACGGCCGACGGCACTGCAATAAAAGAGTAGACTTAAATGTGTAAAATAGTAAGCTTAAATGAGTTCTACGGTGAAGCGATAGGTGAGCGAACCCTCGTTCCACATTGAGAAGTTGGTGCCCCAGAGGTTATTGCTGAGATTGAAGTGGATGCCTCCCGCCGTGTCGGGCATAGAGGTGGAGTAGTCCAGACCGTCGGCACTCCCTACGTTTACAAGGAAGGCATCCTTGCTCCATATGCGGATGGTGCCGTGCGAAGTCATCATATCCACATAGCGGTCTATGCCGTGCATGCGGCGGTTGCCTTTCTCCACAACGTCGAGAATATCGACGCGGCGCCCGGTCTTTTCAGCCACAAGGCCGTTTATGCCGTCGGCGGTGAAGGACAGCCAGTAAGCCTCGGGCAGACGCACGGCAGGCTTGTTGACCACCGTCAGTTCTATATCGGCCTTACGGCCGTTTTTATGGGCGAAAGTGTTTACAATTATCTTTTCGGGATATACGCGGCTGTCCACGCTGTCGGTTGCCGGAAAGCGTAGTTCGCTTACGGTGCGTGTGCCGTTTTTCTCTTTCGTCACGCTGCGGCTTACTTCGCGGGCGCCGATATTGGCGCTTACGGCGGCTGATTTGTCAAGGCCGGTCTTTCCCAGATCGTCGAGGGCCCAGCCGTAGCGCGCGCGGAGATAGCGGTCAAGATAGCTGTCGTAGTCCTTGCTGTCGAACATACGGTAACGCACGCCGGCTAACTTCAGCAGATTGTCGGTGAGCAGCGAGATATTCCAGTCGCTGTCGGCGCTTACTTTCTTACTTTTGGCCACTGCGGGAGATTTTATACGGTCGATGGCGGCCAGAGAGTCGGCCGCTTCGGCTCTGAGGGCCGTCGGGAGGCAGTCGATGGCCTTGTAGAGATAATCGTCGATCTCCTTCCATGACTGTTCCACCTTGCGGAAGGGTGCCGAGGAGCGGGCGGCAAGAAATTTGTCGGTGTCATATTTGTCCCAGTTGGCAAGATGCGTCTTTATGTCCATGCCCTGGGTATGTTCGGCAATCAGGCCCAGTTCAAGGGCGAAGCCTATCGACTCGGTGCTTTCGCGCTTGATGTTGCCTTCGCGCAGCCATTTTGAGTAGAGGCGTGAGAGAGCTCTGAACTTGGCCATGCGTATGGGGGAGCTTCCGTAGCCGTAAATCCAGGTGTCGCCTATTTCTGAGGTCACGACAGGGAGGGTGTCTTTATGCTTTTCGAGAGCCTCGGCAATCTCGTTGAACGAAGCCGCGATAATCTCGGCATTGGGATAGCGCTCCCGAAGTCCGGCATAAATTTTCTTTACCGCCTCATAGGAATGGGGACCGTGGTTGTCGCCGGTGAAGTTGACCGATATTACGGTCTTGCCGTCGGGTAGAATATCCTCGGTGCCGTAGTCCTGCTGATACACGAGCATTATCTCGTTGCCGTCGGGAGCGCGCCAGCGGCAGAAGGAGGGCACAGCGGGAATGGGACACGCAGGATTCACTCCGATGTGGAGAAATTTCACACCGTTGCGGGCCAGAGGAGCTATTATGCTGCGGGTGTGGCCGGGGACGTCGGTCATTTTGGCCGCAATAGTTTTCTTGCCATATTTTTTGTCGAGCAGGCGCGCTACCCTGAGGTTGGTTTCAAGCAGATCCTCCGTCATGGTTTCGGTCTCGACGGTGTATGGCACCGCGTTCCATACTATGTCGCCACGGCGAATGGCATCCTCGAGGCGTTTCACGTCCGCATCGGAAGCGGAATTGAGATAGTTCCATATAAGCCAGGAGCCGGTGGTCCATACATATCTTTCGCCGGAGCCGTCGGCGCGTAATTTTTCTCCGACTTCGAGGGCTTTAGGAATAAATTCGGTAAGATAGCGTTTTTCCACAACCGAGCTCAGATCGGTGAAGCCCACGTCGAGGTGGGTCTTGAATACGGCATAGACTCTCGTCACGTCCTTGTTCTGCGCTGCAGAAGCATAGCCAAGAGCGCAGAATGCAAGCAGAAATGTGATAATGTATCGTTTCATGGCAATATTAAACAAGCTTTAATGAACGGTAGCAAAATTAGCAAACGGCGGGGGAACCGGGAATGCAGTATTTTATGATTCGCGTGTATCATTCTGCGGAATTGCCATAAAAAACGCCGCATCGGGTATCCCGTCCGATGCGGCGTTACGTATATCATATACGTGTATTATATTGGAAACCTATTGGAAAATCAGCGGATGAACAGAAGTTCGCGGTATTTGGGAAGGGGCCACATCTGGTTGTCGACCATCAGTTCAAGCTTGTCGATGTGGTAACGGATGGTGTCCATGCAGGGCACCACGGTGTCGTGGTAGGCTATGGCTTTTTCGCGCTCGCTCTCGATTTTGTTGGCGCGGCGGCGTGCGTCGACCATCTTTTCTGTCTCGGTTTTGATGGTGGCTGTGTGGCGCGCAATCTTGGCCACGGTCTCCATCTCGCCGCGCGACATCTCGTCGGCCTGGTCGGCGGGGAAAAGCGCTTTCATTTTGGCTATGTTGTCGAGCAGAATCGACTGGTAGCGGATGGCCACGGGCAGCACGTGGTTCAGAGCCAGGTCGCCGAGCACGCGGGCCTCGATCTGTATCTTTTTGGTATACATCTCCCATTTCACCTCGTTGCGGGCCGCAAGCTCTACCTCGCTGAACACGCCGGTGTTGCGGAACATCTCAACCGATTTCGGGCTTAGATATGCGTCGAAAATCGTGGCGGCGTTGGTGTTGCAGTCGAGTCCGCGTGCGGCAGCCTCGGCTTTCCATTCCTCGGAATAGCCGTTGCCGTCGAAATGTATGGCCTTGCACTGCTTGATGAGTACTCGGATTTCCTCTATGAGGGCGGTGTTGAGGTCCATGCCTGCGGCAATGCGGCTGTCCACTTTTTTCTTGAAGTCCATCAGCTGGTCGGCCACGGCTGCGTTGAGCGCTATCATGGCTGCGGCACAGTTGGCCGACGAACCCACGGCGCGGAACTCGAAGCGGTTGCCCGTGAAGGCGAAAGGCGAGGTGCGGTTGCGGTCGGTGTTGTCAAGGGTTATCTCGGGTATCTGCGACACGTTGAGCCGGAGTTCCTCGCGGTTGTTCAGGCGGGCAAGCTCGGCGTTGGTTGAGTTCTCGATATGGTCGAGGATGGAAGCAAGGGCGGTACCGGTGAAGATGGAGATTATTGCGGGGGGAGCTTCGTTGGCTACGAGACGGTGGGCGTTGTTGGCCGACATGATGGATGCCTTGAGCAGTGCGTTGTGGGTGTGCACGGCCGCCATCACATTTACCGTGAAGGCGATGAACTGGAGATTTTCCTTGTCGGTTTTGCCGGGGGCGAAAAGCAGCACGCCGCGGTCGGTTCCGAGACTCCAGTTGTTGTGCTTGCCAGAGCCGTTGATGCCTGCGAAAGGCTTCTCGTGAAGGAGCACGCGGAAATGGTGACGCGAGGCCACCTCGGCCATAAGCGACATGAGAAGAAGGTTGTGGTCATTGGCCAGATTCACCTCCTCGAAAATCGGGGCGAGTTCGAACTGGTTGGGGGCAACCTCGTTATGGCGTGTCTTGGCGGGAATGCCAAGTTTGTGGCATTCAATCTCGAGGTCGAGCATGAAGGCTTCCACGCGCGACGGGATTGCTCCGAAGTAGTGGTCCTCGAGCTGCTGGTTCTTGGCCGATTCATGGCCCATGAGGGTGCGGCCGGTGAGCATCAGGTCGGGACGGGCGCTGTAGAGC
>VSPV01000094.1 GCA_009775605.1 Paramuribaculum sp. | reverse complement strand
GGCTTGTGGATGGAAAGGGATATGCGTCCCCAGTGAGGCAGCGTCATGTAGCGGTGGCGCACCCGGTAGGCACCGTCTATTGTCAGCGGCACCACAGGCAGATGGAATTCCTCGGCCAGAATGAAGGCGCCGCGTTTGAAGCGGTGCATGCGGCCGTCGAGTGTGCGGGCTCCCTCGGGAAAAATCACCAGCGACATGCCGCCACGGAGCAATGCCTCGGCGCGTTCCATTGTCTGCTTCAGCGCACCGGGAGTGGAGTTGTCCACGTAAATCTGATGTGATTTCTCACATGCCAGCCCAATCAGCGGCATCTTGCGCAGCTCTTTCTTCATCATCCACCTGAAATTATGGTGGAGCAGGGCATAGACGGTGAAGATGTCGTAAGCGCTCTGGTGATTGGCCACGAACACATAGCTTGTGTCCGGATTGATATTTTCTCTACCCTCCACCTTTACTTTTACGAGCGTCATGGCCAGGAAAAGTTTTGCCCAGACCACCTGCGGATAATAACCGCCCCAGCGTCCGAAGCCGAGCACAGAAGCAGCCATGACGGTTAAAGCGGTGAGTACGGTGGCCACCAGCAGCACCGGGGCCATAATGAAAAGCTGATAGATGCGGTAGAGAATTATCATAGTAAAGGCAAAGTTAGATATCGCCGGATTTCCATGCAAGTTTTTTTATTTAAATAACGGGTGCGATAAAATATTTGTGGTTGTTGGCAAAATAACGTAACTTTGCATGCAATAAAATTTTCAGACTAATCATCGATAGCCACTATGTCATTTATTGCAGAAAAAGTTAAGATGGATGGTCTTACGTTTGACGACGTACTGCTCATTCCCGCCTATTCGGAGGTACTGCCTCGCGAAGTTAATCTAAAGACAAAATTCTCCCGCAACATCACGCTCAACGTTCCTCTGGTCTCCGCGGCCATGGACACCGTAACCGAATCGGGCCTTGCCATAGCCATTGCCCGCGAGGGAGGTATAGGCGTTATTCACAAGAACATGTCGATTGAGGAGCAGGCACGTCAGGTTCATGCGGTGAAGCGTGCCGAGAACGGCATGATATATGACCCGGTGACCATTAAGAAAGGCAGCACCGTGGCCGATGCTCTTTCCATGATGAAGGAGTTCCATATCGGTGGTATTCCGGTGGTGGATGACGACCGCAAGCTCGTGGGTATCGTCACCAACCGCGACCTCCGCTTCGAGAGCGATGTGAACCGTCCCGTGGACGAAGTGATGACCAGCGAAGGACTGGTGACCACTTCGCAGACCACCGACCTCGAGGAGGCAGCCAAGATACTCCAGGAACACAAGATTGAGAAACTGCCCGTTGTTGACAACGACGGCCGTCTTGTGGGTCTGGTTACTTACAAGGATATCACCAAAGCCAAGGACAAGCCATTTGCCTGCAAGGACAAGCTGGGCCGTCTGCGCGTGGCAGCCGGTGTGGGCGTCACCGCCGACTCGATGCAGCGCGTTGATGCGCTCGTGGCTGCTGGAGTCGACGCTATTGTAATCGACACCGCCCACGGCCACAGCAAGGGTGTGATCGGCGTGCTCAAGGATGTGAAAGCCAAATATCCCCATATCGACGTTGTGGTAGGCAACATAGCCACCGGCGATGCCGCCCGCTATCTTGTGGAGAACGGCGCCGACGGTGTGAAAGTGGGTATTGGCCCGGGTTCCATCTGCACCACCCGTATAATTGCCGGTGTGGGAGTGCCCCAGCTTTCGGCCGTGTACGACGTGGCAAAGGCTCTTGAAGGCACAGGCGTGCCTCTGATTGCCGACGGCGGCATACGCTATTCTGGCGACATCGTGAAGGCTCTCGCCGCCGGCGCTTACAGCGTTATGCTCGGCGGAATGCTTGCCGGTGTGGAGGAGTCGCCCGGCGACACCATCATCTACAACGGACGTAAATATAAGTCATACCGCGGCATGGGTTCGCTCGAGGCCATGGAAAAAGGATCGAAGGACCGTTATTTCCAGGGCAATGTGTCGGATGCCAAGAAGCTCGTGCCCGAAGGCATTGCCGCCCGCGTGCCTTACAAAGGCAACCTCTATGAGGTGGTGTATCAGATGCTCGGCGGCCTCCGTGCCGGTATGGGCTATTGCGGTGCCAAGGATATCGACGCTCTCCACGGCGCCATGTTCACCCGCATCACCAATGCAGGTGTGGCCGAGAGTCATCCCCACGACGTTGCGATAACCAGCGAGGCCCCCAACTACAGCGCATCCAACCGCTGACCTTAGTGTTGGCACAGAAATAAACGGTCCCGCGACGACACTTTTCGCCGCGGGACTGTCTTTAATTGTAATTCATGCATCTTACTGACAGGATGAAAAATTTGATTACCGCCCTCGCGTTTTTACTGCTGGCAGGAAATGCTGCGCCGGAAAATGTTTCAGGAAGTTGCAGGCAGGACACAACGGCTGTCGATGCCGACTTTCTGAGAAAGGTTAGGGCTGCCCGCGATGCAGGCATTGATACTCTGGCGGAGGTAAGAACCGAGATAGCTGAGTTTGCCTCGGCTTTAGCGGCGCGTCCTGATTCGACCTCTGTAGTGGAGTCGTTCCGCAACGGACTGCTGGTATATGAGATAACCCGGATGATGGTCGATGAGCCGTCCAGAAGGGATACCGCCGCTCTCAACCGCTATTTTCTCAGCCACAGGGATGAATTCCGGTGGGATCGCCCGCGTTTCAAGGGCTATGTTCTTGCCGCCGTGTCCGATTCAGTTGCCGATATCGCTTTGGAATGGCTGGCTTCCGGGAAAATATCCTGTGATACGGCTTCCCGCGCTCTCAGGCAGCGCTTCGGTCCGGGAGTGAAGGTGGAGCGCGTGCTTGCTGCCAAAGGGTCGGCGCCTGTCATAGACTGTATTGTTTTCGGAGATACCTCCGCCACGGTTCCTGACGGGCTGTGGCCCGTTCACCGTGTGGTGGAGGGGCGCGTGATTGATGCTCCGGAGGCGATGGACGATGTGCGCCATCCGGTGAGCGATGCGCTCCGGCGTGAGCTGATGGAGAAATGGATTGCTGACCTGCGTCGCCGCTATCCTTGAGAGTAGTTTCTGTTTTTTGTGTTTTCCATGTTTTTTAATGGAAGATTTTTAACTCCGTTGTCTATTTTTGATTAAAAACTTAAATTTGTAGAGGAATTTAAGTTAATGGACAATAAGATTCGGAGATGAGAAAGCTATTAAAGTCAATGACGTTGGCCGTGGCTCTCGTGGTCTGCGGCACGGCAGTGGCGCAGGATACGAAGTGGTTCAATCCGCTTGACGTGCCTGCGGGTAAAACATTTGTTCATAATCAGGCCTGGAATGAGGATGGCGGCAATTATGCCCGTCTGCCCCTGCGTGCGAAGGGCAAAGTCCGTGAGCCGCTGTGGGATCTTTCCCGCAATTCAGCTGGTATCACTCTCCGTTTCAAAACCGATGCAAAAGATATCAATGTGAAATATACGGTGGCCGGAGGTATGTCGATGCCTCACATGCCTGCTACGGGAGTGTCGGGCGTGGATTTGTATCGCGACCGCGACAAAGGTTTCTGCTTCGGCAGTTATTCATTCGGTGACACTGTCAGATATTCCTACACTGTGGACCGCGGCGTGCGTCCCGGCGCAATGGAGGAATTCACTCTTTATCTTCCTCTCTATAACACGGTAAATGAAATGTGGATAGGGGTGCCTGAAGGAGCGCGGTTTGAGTTCATGGAGCCTGCGGCCGAAAAACCGCTGGTGCTTTACGGAACTTCGATAGCCCAGGGTGCGTGCGCGTCGCGTCCGGCAATGGCCTGGGGCAACATCCTGTCGCGCAATCTCGGCATGCCGCTCGTCAATCTCGGTTTCTCGGGCAACGGCCGTCTGGAGCCTGAACTTATCGACCTGATAAATGAAATCGATGCCGAGGCGATTATGCTGGACTGCATGCCCAATCTCATAGGCCGCTCCTCGGAGGAAATCGAAAGTCTTGTGACCGAAGCCGTGAAGCAGATACGCAAAGTTCATCCCGATGTGCCTGTGGTGCTGATAGAGCATGCGGGCTACAGCAATGCGCCTACAAATGAAGTGAAGTTCTATGAGTATGACCATTCGGATAAGGCGCAGCGCAAGGCCTACGAGGCTCTGAAAGCTTCCGGTGTGAAGAATCTGCATTACATAGAGCGGGCCGATCTGGGCGTGCTCCCCGAGGGTATAGTGGACTATGTGCATCCCTCCGATCTTGGCATGATGCGTCAGGCCACTGCCGTTGAGCGCCATCTGCGCAAGATTCTTGATAAATAATGACTGACCTATAACCAACCATAAAATAACCAAACTGCAATGAAAAAAGTACTTGTTACGGCGATGTTCGCCATCATGGCGTCGCTGTGTGTGTTTGCGGTCAAGCCTAAGGCCCAGCATGTGATTCTTGTGGGCTTCGACGGCTGGGGAGCCTACAGCCTTCCCAAGGCCGATATGCCGAATGTGAAGAAACTTATGGCCGACGGATGCTATACCCTCGACAAGCGCACGGTTCTTCCGTCGTCGAGCGCTCCCAACTGGGCCTCGATGTTCATGGGCGCTCCCACCGAGATTCACGGCTATACCACCTGGGGCTCGCAGAAGCCCGAGATTCCCTCGCGCTGGGAGAAGAAACATAATATTTTCCCCACTGTCTACCAGGTTACCCGCGACCAGCATCCTGCGGCCGAAATCGGTGTGATTTATGAATGGGACGGAATAAAATATCTTATCGACACTCTTTCGCTGAGCTACCATGCACAGGCTGTGGACGCCCAGAAATTTCCCGCACGCACTGCCGAAATGGCCGAGAAGTACATCAAGGAGAAAAAGCCCGAACTGCTTGCAGTGTGCTTCGACGAGCCTGACCATGTGGGTCATTCCGCCGGTCACGACACTCCCGAGTATTATGCCAAACTCGCAGAAATCGACGGATATCTCGGCCGCATTATCAAGGCAGCTGAGGATGCCGGCATTGCCGACGAAACCATATTTATCGTGACCGCCGACCATGGCGGAATTGAAAAGGGACATGGAGGCATCACCCTTCAGGAAATGCGCACCCCCTTTATAATCTGTGGCAAGAACATAAAGAAAGGCGGCGAATTCCCCGAGAGTATGATGCAGTATGACGTGGCTTCCACCATAGCCTATGCCCTTGGAGTGGAGCAGCCGCAGGTATGGACCGGACGCCCCATGAAACAGGTGTTCAAATAAGGCCCGGTTCCCGACAAATCGCTTCTGCGAAGCAGCATAAAGCCGCCCGTCAGTGTTTTTTCACTGCGGGCGGCTCTTTTTTCGTCTAATTTTAGTAACTTTGGACGCAAAATAGGTAACTTAATAAGCTATATAGTGAAAATTAACAAGATACTTACGCTTGCCGCGCTGATGTTCACGGCCGTGACATCCGTGGCCCAGACCAATATCGTGGAACAGGTGGCATGGGTAGTGGGCGACCAACCCATCTGGAAATCAGAGATTGAGGCCCAGTACAACAACATGCAGAACGAGAAAATCGACATCAAGGGCGATCCCTACTGCGTGATTCCTGAGCAGCTCGCCATCGAGAAACTCTTCCTGCATCAGGCCGACGTTGATACCATCGAGGCTCCCAACGCCCAGGTTGTAAATGAAGTTGAGCAGCGTATCAACTTCTACATAAACCAGTTCAGCTCCAAGGAGAAAATGGAGGAGTATTTCCGCAAGACCATGCCCGAGATACGCGATTTTCTCACCGAGATAGTGCGCAACAGCTACCGTGTGCGCAATGTGCAGCAGAACCTCACAAAGAATATCAAGGTCACTCCGAGCGATGTGCGTAAATACTACGACGCTCTGCCGCAGGACAGCATTCCATTCGTGCCGATGCAGGTAGAGGCTGAGATAATGACGCTCTATCCAGTGATTCCGCGTCAGGAGGTTGAGGATGTGAAAGCCCGTCTGCGCGATTTTTCCGAAAGTGTGGCCAAGGGGGAGAAAGAATTCTCCACACTTGCCATCCTCTATTCCGAGGACAAGGCCAGCGCAGTGCGCGGCGGCGAGATCGGCTTCATGGGCCGCGGACAGCTCGACCCCGAGTATGCCGCCGTGGCGTTCAACCTCAATGATCCCAAACGCGTTTCGAAAATCGTGGAGAGTGAGTATGGTTTCCATATTATCCAGCTTATAGAGAAGCGCGGCGACCGTATCAACACCCGTCACATCCTGTTGCGTCCCCGAGTTTCCGACGCCAGTCTGCAGGAGGCGCTCAACCGTCTTGACACTGTACGCGCCGATGTGGTCGACCTGAAGAAAATCACCTTCGAGGAAGTGGTGCCGCTCGTGTCGCAGGACAAGGATACCCGCAACAACCGCGGCCTGATGGTTAACCCCCAGACGGGCACATCGCGTTTCGAGATGTCGGAACTCCCCCAGGAGGTGGCAAAGGCCATAAACGACATGCAGGTAGGCGAAATTTCCAAGCCTTTCGTGATGATGGATCCCAAACTCAACCGCGAGGTGGTGGCCATGGTGAAGCTCGTGAACCGCATTGACGGCCACAAGGCAAATATGGCCGATGACTACCAGACGGTGAAAAACATGTATGAGAACGCGCGCCGCGCCGAGATTCTCGAGGAGTGGATTGAGAAGAAGATAGCCGATACATACGTGCGCATAGAGGACGGATGGCGCAACTGCGACTTCCAGCACAAGGGATGGATAAAGGAAGCAAAGAAATAACACGGCTCAGGCGCCTGGCAGCCCCGGCGCTCATGCTGGCCATGATTCTGCCGGCCATCTGTGGCGCCGCTCCCCAGCAGCGCCGCGCTCCCCGCACCCCCCGCGCGCAGCAGGCAAAGGTGATAAAGCCTGTGATTCCGGAGGCCGACCGCAATCAGGACGACAAGGTGTTTCTGGAGCACGCCGACATGCTCCATTACGAAAAGACCTACGACGAGGAATATGAGCAGTATCAGGTGCTCACAGGCAACGTGAAGATGCGCAAGGGCGGCATGTTCATGTTCTGCGACAGCGCGTATTTCTACGAGGAGTCCAACTCCATGGATGCCTTCGGCAACGTGAGGATGGAGCAGGGCGACACACTGTTTGTGTATGCCGACGAACTCAACTACAACGGCGAGACAGAACTTGCCGTGCTTTATGCCGATGCCGGACGAAAGGTAAGGCTCATCAACCGCGACGTGAAGCTGGAGACCGACGTGTTCAACTACGACATGGCTTCGGAAGTGGGCTATTACGATGTGGGCGGTGTGCTCACCGATGCCGAAAACCGTCTGGAGTCCATGCACGGTGAATACCACCCCAACACCAAGGATGCCATTTTCAATCTTGACGTGCATCTGAAATCCCTGCGCCCGAACGATACCCTGTATATCAACACCGATTCTCTGCGCTACAACACGTTCACCAATCTTGCCCGGCTGGTCAGCCCGAGTGAAATCATCAACCGCGACGGAACCATCTATTCCTCCCTCGGCACCTACAACACCCGCACCGGCGAGGCCGATCTCTACCGCCGTTCGCTGGTGGTGACAAAGCGTGGCAACACGCTGACGGGCGACACGCTGTTCTACGACCGCACGCGCCAGTATGGCGAGGCCTTCGGCAATATGATACTCACCGACAGCGTAAGGCAGTCGTCGCTGCAGGGCGACTATGGCTTCTACGACGAAGTGCGCGACAGCGCTTTCGTCACCGGCCGCGCCCTGGCCAAGGAATACTCGCAGAAAGATACCCTCTACCTTCACGGCGACACCATCACCGCCTATCTCGACACGGCGGACTCCACTCACGTGACCAATGCTTTCCACCGGGTGCGTTTCTACCGTGTGGATCTGCAGGGACTGTGCGATTCGCTGAGTTTCACAGAGCGCGACACTATCCTGTATATGTACCGTCATCCGGTCATTTGGAGCGAGGAGCGGCAGATATTCGGCAATGTGATCTATGTGCATCTCAACGATTCCACCGTTGACTGGGCGCGTCTGCCCGAAACCGGCATGATGGCCGAGCATATCGCGGAGGACTGTTACAATCAGCTCTCGGGAAGCGACATGACGGCGTGGTTCAACGATTCGACCATACGCCGCCTTTACGTCGAGGGCAATGTGGAGGTGATAATGTTCCCCATGGAATCCGATTCCACCTACAACAAGTTCGCCCAGACCGAGAGCAGCTTCATGGATGCCTATTTCAACGGCAATTCCGTGGAGAAAATCAATTTCTGGCCCGAGACCAATTCCACCTTCACTCCGCTCTATCTGGCCAAACGAAACTCATATTATCTCAAACGGTTCCGATGGTATGGCGACATACGCCCCATGAGCCCCGAAGATGTGTTTGTGGTTCCCGAGGGAATGGTTGAGCTTATGAACAGCGCCGTGGAGGAAAGTAAGGCCTCCAAATCGCGCAAGGAGCAGAACAAACGCCGCCCCGGCGGCACCCCGGCCGTCTCTCCCGCCGCCCCCTCGCTCCCGGCTGCCAAAGAAGTCGCGCCATTAAAGGATGTGACGCCCATAAAGGATATAGAGCCGGTACAGCCGGTAGAAAAAGAGTAGACCGCAGAATCACGCAGAAACGCAGATTGTCCGCAGAATGTCCTAAGAATGATAATAAAAGTTCTGCGTTTTTCTGCTGTTCCGGCGCCGTTCTGCGTCTCTTGTTAAAGTGAAGGCAACGCAGAACCACGCAGAAACGCAGATTGTCCGCAGAATGTACTTGCTGTTCCCGCGTCGTTCTGCGTTCCTGGTCGGAGCACAGGCGGAAGCAGTTTTGTCGGGGGATTTTGCTATCTTTGCAGAAACCTGCCAGCCTTTACAGCACAGCGCACTATTTCCTCTATGAAACTGAAACCGTCATTATTCCCCGCCATACTCCTCCTCGCCGTCCTCGCCACCAAATTGCTTCCGGGCTGCGCGCCCTCGCCCGAGCGCTCCCGCCTCGAGCACATCGAGTCCATAATCGACGAGCACCCCGACTCGGCAATGACCCTGCTCGACAGCGTGGACACCGCCGCCCTCCGCTCCGACCGCGACCGGGCTATGTACGGCATGCTGCTGACCGAAGCCCTCGACAAGACTCACCTGAATCCTGCAAACGATTCCCTGATTACTACAGCTATCGACTATTTCGCCGACAAGGGCGACCGCCGCCGCGAAATGATTGCAACCTATTATGGCGCCCGCGTCCAATACCTCAATAACGATTTCTCCCATGCCATTGTACGCTTTTTCCGCGCAAAAGAGATAGCCGAAGAACTCGGCGAGCACTTCTGGCACGGCATGGCCGCCAGAGGAATCTCTGATATTTTCAGTGATTCATATGCACATGGAGAAAGCTTAAAATATGCAGAGGAAGAATTTGAAAATTTTCAAAAAAGCGGTCGACAGCCCTACCTAAACTGGGCGTTACTTGATTTAGCTAAATCCCAATACAACTATGGGAATCATGAATATGCGGTCAAATTAGCAAGTGAAATAATAGACTCAGCCATTATATCAGATTCTCCTTGGCTCAGATATTCAGCTTATCAGCTTATCGGGATGTCAAAAATAGCATCCGGGGATTATCGGGAAGCTATAAGCTTGTTTAATGAAATATGCAGTTCCGGATATTCCATGCCGGTTGACTCTGCTTATCTATGCATGGCCCTTACGGCTAACAAAAATTATTCGGAGGCATCAGAGCTTCTTTCCAAAATTTCATCAGTTGAGGAAGTTATGGGCAACTCCATTAATTATGAAATTCTTAAGTCACAAAGGAACTTTGAAGAAGCAAATCGCTATATAGAGAAACTCTACCATCAGAATTCGGATATCTATATGAATAAAATCCGAACGAACTTTTCAAACAATGCTGTAGATTATTATAAAAGTCAGAAAGAACTCACCCAGCAAAAAAATGAACAGAAAAGACTTTACATTGCTTTAATTGTCAACCTGTTGGTTGAATTAAATTAGAGAATATTTTATCCGCCCAATCGGATGATGATTAACGAAATTGACATATTG
>VSPV01000093.1 GCA_009775605.1 Paramuribaculum sp. | reverse complement strand
TGCTATAAGGACTTAGCAGGAACTATAGAATAACTTCATATACTTTTCAAACACAGCGGTGTGGAACCGGGGGATAAAGTGGCGCTCTGCGGCCGCAATTCCGCCCAGTGGGCCGTGGCATTCTTCGGAATCCTGACTTACGGTGCCGTAGCGGTGCCTGTGCTTCATGAATTCAAGCCCGACAATGTACACCATATCATCAACCATAGCGAGGCGAAACTGCTGTTTGTGGAGACAGCCGTGTGGGAGAACCTTGACCCTGACAGCATGACTGGCCTTTCGGGGGCTCTGAGAATGTCGGATTTCAGTCTGCTTATGTCGAGGAGTAAAGCTCTTGACGAAGCACGCCTTAAACTGAACGAATTCTTCGGCTGTAAATTCCCGGAGCGTTACGTGCCCTCAAATCTGGAGATTTTCGTTCCCGGCCTGGACGATCTGGCGCTGATAAATTATACTTCCGGCAGTACGGGTCTGTCGAAAGGCGTAATGCTGACATATCGTAATCTGTGCTCAAATTATATATTCTGTAGCGAGCATATCAATTTTCTTGAGGCCGGTGACAGTATTGTGAGCATGCTCCCGATGGCCCACATGTACGGACTGATGGTTGACGTGATATTTCCGTTTATAAGAGGATGCCATATCAATTTCCTCACGCGCACTCCGTCGCCCCGCGTAATCAAGACGGCATTCGAACAGGTAAAGCCAAAAATGATTGTGGCAGTTCCTCTGATAATAGAGAAGATGATAAAAGGAAACGTGTTCCCGCTTCTTGAGAAACCTTTGATGAAGATTCTTCTGAAGGTACCGTTTGTCGACGACCGTCTCCTTGGTAAAATCAAAGACAAGCTTTACGAGACTTTCGGAGGCAATCTGAAAGAACTGATTATAGGAGGTGCCGCTCTCAACAAGGACGTAGAGGCATTCCTGCACAGGATTGACTTCCCGTTTACCGTTGGTTATGGCATGACGGAATGCGCTCCGCTTATTTCTTATGCGTCGGCATCGGAATACAAACCGGGTTCGTGCGGCAGAATCGTGGACCGCATGGAGGTAAAGGTAGCTTCGCCTGAGGCTTCGAGAGTGGCCGGTGTTATATATGTCCGCGGTCAGAATGTGATGAAGGGATATTACCGCAATCCGGCTGCTACGGAGGAGGTGCTGGATATTGACGGCTGGCTCAATACCGGAGATATCGGCACAGTGGATGACGACGGATTCATATTCCTCCGTGGCCGCAATAAGAACATGATTCTCGGGCCTTCGGGTCAGAACATATATCCTGAAGAAATAGAGGAGATTCTGAACAACCTGCCTTATGTGGGAGAGTCTATTGTGATTTCTGACGGAGGAAAGCTTGTGGCTCTTGTCTATCCTGACTACGACAATGCAGCCCGTGAGAATCTTGACGAGATGGCTCTTGCCCAGAAGATGGATGAGAACCTTGAGGCCCTGAATCAGGCCGTGCCGGCTTACAGCAAGGTATCGCGCATAAAGATGATGAACGAGGAGTTTGAGAAGACACCTAAGAGGTCGATTAAGCGATATCTGTATCAGCACGCCGACTAAAGAATATATTGAGGGTGTGTCATAACGGCTCATCTGGGTCGTCGCTGGCGGGTGAGGCTCCTACCATCTGAACCATTCTGACAGCACCCTCACGCCGTCCGGGTGGATTATATTAGATTGAATTAGAAGATGTAGCCGATGGCGGCGGAGAAGACGCCGCCGGTGTAGTTCTTCATAAGCTTGCATTTGGCTTCGACAGCCAGACGCATGTTGGGCGTTATGAACCATTCCATGCCTGCGCCGGCATTCAGGCCAAGGCGGTTTGTGCGGCGTGAGGTGTCTTCACCGGTATTAGTGCTTTTGTTCTCGGCAAGAGAAAGGAAACGGGAATAAGTGGAATAGGAGAACCCTGCCAGGGGATAGAAATTGCAACGTTTCTGGGCTCCTATGGCTATCGGGAACTGGTTGTCGATGTTGAAGGAGAAACCGTCGACTCCGTCTTTGCGGAAGTAATATTCTATGGAGGGCTGAACCCTATAGTAGGGAGCAAAACGGTAGGAGAAATAAATGCCTGCAACTGCGGTGGAGTTGCGGGTGGTGTATCCACCGAGCAGACCTGCCGTTTTCTCGTGCTCAGAGGCCATAACGGAGGCGGGTAGAAACGATATGGAAAGAAGTGCGGCTGTGATAAGCCTTCTTGCTGAAACGGATAAAAGGGTCATGGCAAATACTTATACTTATTGGTGCGTTTCACGGCTGCGGCTATGAAACTATGTCACAAAGGTAAACCATTATCCCGGAATTCATGTTAGGATTAATGACAAATTGTTAAATTTGCGTGTTAATTCAATCATAGAACGGATATGAAAGACGGTTTTCTAAGAGTGGCTGCAGTGGCTCCCGAGATGAGAGTGTGTGATGTAGACTTCAATGTGAAGAAGATAATTGAGGTCATGGACAAACTTGAGGAGGAGGGAGTGGAGACAGCAGTGTTTCCCGAGCTCTGTATCACAGGTTACACCTGCGGCGATTTATTCATGGACCGCACTCTTCTGAATTCGGCGGCTGCGGGTCTCGAAAAGATTGTCGAGGCATCGCGAGGCAGGAATGTGGATGTGATAGTGGGAGTGCCGGTTGAGATTTCCGGCGCGCTTTACAATTGCGCGGCATTCGTTCATGACGGTGAAAAGACCCTTGTGGCCAAGACCTATCTTCCTACTTACAGTGAATTCTATGAACGCCGTTGGTTCGCACCGGCGCAACCGGAAATGAGTTGCGGGATATTCGAAAGCCACGGGGCGAAAATCGGTATAGAAATCTGCGAGGACCTGTGGGCGACGGTTCCACCCTCGTCGCGTATGGCGCTGGAAGGAGCTCAGGTGATATTCAATCTGAGCGCATCTGACGATGTGATAGGTAAGAACGGCTACCTCATGCAGCTGATAGTACAGCAGTCGGGCAGATGCCTATGCGGTTATGTCTACGCCTCTGCGGGGTTCGGCGAATCGACCACCGACGTGGTTTATCTTCCGAAAACAGTAATTGCAGAGAACGGGTCAGTGATTGCATGCAATGACCGCAGGAACTTTCTTGAGCATCCCGTTACGATAGCCGACATAGATATCGAGGCCATAAACCACGACAGAAGGCATACCTCTACATTTGCCGAATGCCAGAGAAATGAGATAGGGGAGACCGTGCCCGTGCCGCTAACCGTCGGTGACGGAAGTGCGAGCGACCTGAAATACCGTAAAGTGGATGCTCATCCGTTCGTCCCGTCGGAAGACACTATTCTTGATGAACGGTGCATAGAGATAGCCACAATTCAGGAGTGTGGACTTGCACGCAGGCTGAAAGCCGTGGGCAGCAACCGGATTGTGGTTGGAATTAGCGGCGGACTGGACTCGACGCTGGCTCTTCTTGTGGCCCACAGGACTGTCAAGGCCCTAGGTGGAGATGTAAAAGACATAATAGGGGTGACGATGCCCGGATTCGGCACTACTAGCCGCACTTACGACAATGCCCTGAAGATGATGACGCTGTTAGGCATAACCATAATGGAGATACCTATCGGAAAGGCCGTGATGCAGCATTTCTCGGATATAGGCCAGGATCCCGACAAACATGACGTCACGTATGAGAACAGCCAGGCGAGAGAACGCACCCAGATCCTTATGGATCTTTCCAACAGACTCGGCGGAATCGTTCTGGGAACGGGAGACCTTTCGGAACTCGCTCTCGGATGGGCTACATATAACGGCGACCAGATGTCGATGTATGGTGTCAATGCGGGGGTGCCGAAAACGCTGGTGAAGTATCTCGTGAGGTGGTATGCCCAGACCTGTGAAAACAAGGAACTGCATGATACGCTAATGAGCGTGGTAGAGACTCCGATCAGCCCCGAACTGACGCCTCCTGACGAGCACGGCAACATCGAGCAGAAGACGGAATCGTTTGTGGGCCCATACGAGCTTTCTGACTTCTTCCTGTACTATATGCTTCGCTACGGTTTTACTCCCCGGAGGGTCTATAGGTTGGCCCTAAAAGCATTTGACGGGAAATATGACGGCGCGACCATTCTGAAGTGGATGAAGACTTTCTACCGCCGGTTTTTCACACAGCAATTCAAGCGCTCGTGTATGCCCGACGGCCCCAAGGTGGGCAGCGTAAGCCTGTCGCCACGCGGTGACTGGCGGATGCCGAGCGATGCCTCTTCGGCGGTGTGGTTAAAGGAAGTGGAACTTCTTGAACGTGAACTTTAATCGGAGTCAGAACGTTGTATTTGAAATGGTTAAAATCCTTTTCTTAAATACAATGTTATGAAACTGAAAATTTGTGCCACAGCTATAGCCGGACTTCTGTTTGCGGTTCCGGCAATCGGTCAGCAACCTGCCAATCCAGAGGCAGCCATCCGCAATGTGATGTACGGCGGAGTGGGGCCCGTGATTTCGGGTTCCGAGTCTTATTCACAGCTTCCGCAGAAAGCGCGTGAGCTGATTGAAACAGCTTTCGTAGCTTACGGAATGCCAGTGACCGTGGAGCAGGAGTTCGCCGACAACACCTATGAGGTGGAGTTTGCCGAGGGTACAGAAATTGAATTCAACGGCAAAGGCGACTGGACCGAGGTTGATGCTCCGGGAAACCGCACCATTCCTATCTCAATTGTGAAATCGCTTCTTCCAGAGCGCGCTTTCAAAGAACTGCTGAAGAAGAAACAGGCCGAGAATGTAGAAACCATAAAGCATTCCGGAAAGGGATATAAAGTCGAACTCCGCGAAGTGGAGTATGACAATCTCCGCTTCACCGGCGACGGCCGCCTGATTTAATTTGCGCGGATTAGTTAGAACAAAAAGAAGGCGGTGGGTCAGAAGGGTTGACTCACCGCCTTTATGGTTTTTAGGGGGATTTATTTGCGGAGGGCTGCTATGGCGGCGTGGAGGGAGTTGAGCTTGGACTCGGCGTCGGCGAGTTTGCGGCGTTCTGCCTCTACAACCTGTGCGGGAGCGTTGGACACGAAGCGCTCGTTGGATAGCTTTTTGAGTACGGAGGCCTTGAAGCCTTCAAGGTAGTTGGCGTCTTTGCTGAGCTTGGCAATCTCGGCTTCCACGTCGATATTGTCGGCGAGGGGTACGTTGACCTCGAGAGTGCCTACCATGAACGAAGCGGCTGCGGCGTCCTTGGCTGCGTTGTGGTTGACTTCCGAGAGGTTGGCGAGCTTCACGCACAGAGCGTCGGCGCGCTCATCCCATGTTCCGAGAAGATTGAGCGCAAGAGCCTGCTTGTTGGGAAGGTTCTTTACGGCACGTACATTTCGCACGCCGTTGACGGCCTCCTTTACGGTCTCCATGAGAGTGAGAATGGAGGCGTCGGGAGTCCCGGCGGCAGGAGTGGGGGCATACATTATAGATTCTCCGGGACGGCGGTCGGAGATGTGCTGCCAGAGTTCCTCGGTGATAAACGGCATGAACGGATGGAGAAGACGGAGGAGTTCATCGAAGAACCCGAGAGTATCGGAAAGTGTCTGGCGGTCTACAGGTGAGCCGTAGGCAGGCTTGACAGCCTCGAGATACCAGGCCGAGAACTCGTCCCAGAACAGGCGGTAAACTTCTTTCAGAGCCTCGGAGATGCGGAATTTGGCCATGAGGTCGTTTATCTCGGCGATTGACGCATCAAGACGCGAGCGCATCCACTGGGAAGCGAGACGTGATGCCTCGGGACGTTCGGCGCTTTCGCTGACTTCCCAGCCCTTTACGAGACGGAATGCATTCCAGATCTTGTTGCAGAAGTTGCGGCCGGTCTCACAGAGCTTCTTGTCGAAGAAAATGTCGTTGCCGGCGGGAGCGGAAAGCATGATTCCCACGCGCACACCGTCGGCACCGTACTCTTCTATAAGTTGCAGAGGATCAGGTGAGTTTCCAAGCTGCTTTGACATTTTACGGCCAATTTCGTCGCGTACAATGCCTGTGAAGTATACGTTGTTGAAGGGTTGCTTGCCTATAAACTCGTATCCGGCCATGATCATGCGGGCCACCCAGAAGAAAATGATGTCGGGGCCTGTAACAAGGTCGGAGGTGGGATAATAATACTGCATTTCCTTGTTGTTCGGCTCGAGGATGCCGTTGAACAGGGTGATAGGCCAGAGCCAGGAGGAGAACCAGGTGTCGAAGGAATCTTCATCCTGACGGAGGTCGGAGGCGTTGATTGCAGGATTCTCGCGGCGTGCAAGCTCAAGGGCCTCATCGGCATCCTCGGCGACTACGAAAGAGCCGTCGGGGAGATACCATGCGGGCACACGGTGACCCCACCAGAGCTGACGCGAAATACACCAGTCGCGAATCTCGGTCATCCACCTGCGGTAGGTGTTCTTGAATTTCTCGGGGATGAATTTCACAATATCCTCCTCAACGGCTTCGAGGGCCGGCTTTGCGAGGGAATCCATCTTGAGGAACCACTGGTCCGAGAGACGCGGCTCGGTGACGGTGTCGGAGTTGCGTTCGGAATAACCTACCTTATTCTCGTAGTTTTCTATCTTCTCAATAAGTCCGGCTTCCTGAAGGTCTTTGGCAATCTGCTCGCGGCAGGCGAAGCGATCCATGCCAACGTACATTCCGGCGGCTTCGGAGAGGGTGGCGTCGTCGTTGAAAATGTCGATGGATTCAAGATTGTGCTTCTGGCCAAGCATGTAGTCGTTCATGTCGTGGGCCGGAGTAACCTTGAGGCAACCGGTGCCGAACTCTATATCCACGTAGTCATCCTCGATCACGGGAATCTCACGGCCTACAAGGGGCACAATCACGCGCTTGCCGCGGAGATGCTGATTCTTCGGGTCGGCGGGATTGATGCACATGGCGGTGTCGCCCATTATGGTCTCGGGACGTGTGGTGGCGACAATCGCGTAGCCATCCTCGCCCACAATCTTGTAGCGGAGATAATAGAGCTTGCTGTGCTCCTCCTTGTAGATGACCTCTATATCGCTGAGGGCGGTACGCGCTTTGGGATCCCAGTTGACCATACGCTTTCCGCGATAAATAAGGCCTTTGCGGTAAAGGTCGACGAATACCTTAATGACGGATTTCGAGCGGATGGGGTCCATGGTGAAAGCCGTGCGCTCCCAATCGCATGATGCGCCGAGCTTACGGAGCTGTGTGAGGATTATACCGCCGTATTTCTCGGTCCAGTCCCAGGCATGCTTCAGGAATTCCTCGCGGGTGAGGTCGGTTTTCTTTATTCCTTCAGCAGCGAGCTTGGCCACAACCTTGGCTTCGGTGGCGATGGCCGCGTGGTCGGTACCCGGTACCCAGAGCGCATTTTTGCCGTCCATTCTGGCGCGACGGACAAGAATGTCCTGAATGGTGTTGTTGAGCATGTGACCCATGTGAAGGACTCCGGTGACGTTTGGGGGCGGAATCACGATACAGTAGGGTTCGCGACTGTCGGGTTCGCTATGGAAAAGATTGTGGTCCATCCAGTAGGCATACCATTTGTCCTCGACTTCCGAGGGATTGTATTTTGGAGCCAGCTCGTTCATATTGGTAATAATCTTATTGCAAGAATACTGTTAGCTTATAAAAAAGATTGCAGGCCGCAAATTTACTAAAAAATCTGCTTCCTGCAATCTGTTTGGTGACAAGAGAGATGGATACGGGAGGAAATATCAGTCGAAGATCTTATCCCAGTCCTTCCAGACGGCCTCATAGCCGAGTGCGCGGATTTCCTCTGTGACCTGAGCTGGTGTGCGGGAGTCGGAGACCTCGAACTGCTCGAGAGCGTCGGGGGTAGAATAGTAACCACCGGGTTCGGTCTTGCTTCCGGCGCTCATGGAGGTGACGCCGAGTTTCATCATGTTGGCGCGGAACTCGGGTGTCTCGCGGGTGGAGTAGGAGATATCCACATCATGGTCGAAAATGCGGAATGCGAACGTAAGCTGGGCAAGTTCGCGGTCAGACATTATGACTGAAGGCGTATATCCTCCCTCGGCAGGGCACATACGGGGGAAATTTATGCTGAAGCGCGTGCGCCAGTAATTTTTCCGCAGATAGCGCAGGTGACGGGCCATCATGGTGACATCCGTGCGCCAGTCCTCGAGGCCTATCAGCACACCCATTCCTATCTTGTGGACACCGGCGGCTCCCATGCGGTCGAACCCGTTTACGCGCCATTCGAAAATGGACTTCATGCCACGGGGATGGTAATTGCGGTAATTGGCTTCATTGTAAGTCTCCTGGAAACATACCACACCGTTGAGCCCGCTGTGGGTGAGGCGTTCGTAATCGCGCTGCTTCATCGGCATAACCTCTATTGTGAGATTGTTGAAGTAGGGGCGCGCGACTTTAAGCACCTTTTCCAGATAGTCCACGCCGTTGAGGGTAGGGAACTCGCCTGACACTATAAGGAGATTCTCGAACGGGCCGAGGCGGCGGATGGCCTTGCACTCATTCTCGACCTGCTCGAGCGTGAGGGTGACGCGCTGCAGGGGATTATGATGATTGAAGCCGCAGTACACACAGTGGTTGGTGCATGCGTTGGAGACATACATGGGAATGTACATCGAAATGGTTTTCCCGAACCGCTCGAGGGTGTAGCGGCGTGAGAGCGCTGCCATCTGCTCGATATAAGGGGCTGCGGCAGGAGAAATAAGTGCCATGAAGTCGCGTACAGTGGCCACCGGCCTTGACAGAGCCGCCTCGACATCGGCCGAGGTCATGCCGAGAATCTCCTGAGTGGTGGCGTCCCAGGAATATTTTTTAAGTTCGTCGTAAAACATTTCCGGATTATTTAGCACAATCGTCCACGAGCTTCTTGGAAATTCTCATGGCGCAGAAGTTGGGACCGCACATGGTGCAGAAATGGTCATCGCCCTTGTGGCTTTCCACGTAGTAGGTGCGCGCGCGCTCGGGGTCGAGTGAAAGGTTGAACTGGTCTTTCCAGCGGAATTCGAAGCGGGCACGGCTCATGGCGTCGTCGCGCACCTGTGCACCGGGGAATCCCTTGGCCAGGTCGGCGGCATGGGCGGCAATCTTGTAGGTCACCACACCGTCGCGCACATCCTCGAGAGTGGGGAGGGCGAGATGTTCCTTGGGGGTGACATAGCATATCATGGCCGTTCCCATCCACGCAATCTGTGCGGCTCCGATGGCCGAAGTGATATGGTCGTAGCCGGGTGCGATATCGGTGGTCAACGGGCCGAGGGTATAGAACGGCGCCTCGTGACACTTCTCAATCTGACGATCCATGTTCTCACGGATCTTATGCATGGGTACGTGGCCGGGGCCTTCAATCAGCACCTGCACATTGTGTTTCCATGCAATCTCGGTGAGCTCGCCGAGCACATCGAGTTCGAGGAACTGCGAGCGGTCGTTGGCGTCGTGGATGGAGCCGGGACGGAGGCCGTCGCCCAAAGACACAGCGACATCGTAACGGGCAAGGATTTCGCAGATTTCGTCGAAATGGGTATAGAGGAAATTCTCCTCATTGTGGATCACGGCCCAGGAAGTCATGATGGAGCCGCCGCGCGACACGATTCCTGTGAGGCGCTCGCCAACCATATCGGCATGGGCGCGGAGCGCGCCTGCATGGATGGTGAAATAGTCCACACCCTGTTCGGCCTGCTCTATGAGGGTGTCGCGGTATATCTCCCATGAAAGATCCTCCACGCGGCCGTTTACCTTCTCAAGAGCCTGGTAGACGGGGACGGTGCCGACGGGGACAGGGCAGTTGCGGATAATCCATTCGCGGGTTTCGTGGATATTGTCGCCGGTAGAGAGGTCCATAAGCGTGTCGCCTCCCCAGTAACAGCTCCAGACAGCTTTCTTCACTTCTTCCTCAATGCCTGAGGAGAGAGCGGAGTTGCCGATATTGGTGTTGAGTTTCACGAGGAAGTTGCGGCCGATAATCATCGGTTCTGCCTCGGGATGGTTGAAGTTGGCGGGGATAATGGCACGACCGGCAGCAATTTCGTCGCGAACAAATTCAGGCGTGATATTCGATTTGATACCGAGGGCCTCATTATTGGAGTTC
>VSPV01000092.1 GCA_009775605.1 Paramuribaculum sp. | reverse complement strand
TGTCAATTTCGTTAATCATCATCCGATTGGGCGGATAAAATATTCTCTAATTTAATTCAACCAACAGGTAATTAAATCTTCATTTATACACAAAAGCTCATTGAGTAAACAAAATGTTTTTTCAAAACCGATTTGCAAGGACAATTACAACTTTATTTCCTTAATGCTTGGTGGTTTGGCAATAATTTGCTTACTTTGCACCGCAAAATAATTATTTTCTAATCAAAAATCAGAAACTATGTCAGAAATTGCATCTCGCGTTAAAGCTATTATCGTAGACAAACTTGGTGTTGACGAAAACGAAGTTACCGAAACCGCAGAATTCACCAAAGACCTTGGCGCTGACAGCCTTGACACCGTAGAGCTCATCATGGAGTTTGAAAAAGAATTCGGCATCACCATCCCCGACGACCAGGCAGAAACCATCAAGACCGTCGGCGACGCCATCAACTACATCGAAGCTAACCAGAAAGCCTAAGCCCCAACGGCTCAGGACTTCCTGTCTTTCTTCCATCAACTCCTTTCTCCTCACTTTTCTCCCTAACCATCTTTATTACACAGAATGGAATTAAAAAGAGTAGTAGTGACCGGCCTCGGTGCCATTACTCCGCTCGGTAATGACGTGGCCACCACCTGGGAAGCCGCCAAAGCCGGAAAGAGCGGTGCCGGACCTATCACCCACTTCGACGCCTCTCTGTTCAAGACCCAGTTTGCATGCGAGGTAAAGGGTTTCAACGCCGCCGAACATATCGACCGCAAGAAACTCCGCACCCTCGACCTCTATTCGCAGTATGCCCTTGTGGCAGCCCGTCAGGCTGTAGAGGACAGCGGGCTCGAGAACACCGAAGGAATAGACCGCGACCGTATCGGCGTGATTGTAGCAGCCGGTATCGGCGGTCTTCACACTTTCGAGGAAGAAGCCGGATATTACGCCCTCAACAAAGACAACGGCCCGAAATACAATCCGTTCTTTATTCCTAAGATGATTGCCGACATTGCTTCCGGTCACATCTCGATGGAATACGGATATCACGGCCCCAACTACGGTGTGGTATCGGCATGCGCCTCATCCAACAACGCAATCATCGACGCCTTCAACTATATCCGTCTTGGCAAAGCCGACGCGTTCATAACCGGCGGTGCCGAAGCAGCCATCTACCCTGCCGGTGTAGGCGGCTTCAACTCAATGCACGCCCTCTCGACGCGTAACGACAGCCCCGAGACCGCCTCGCGCCCCTTCAGCAAGTCGCGCGACGGATTCGTAATGGGTGAAGGTTCCGCCATACTCATTCTTGAGGAACTCGAGCACGCCAAAGCCCGCGGAGCCAAAATCTACGCAGAAGTAGTTGGCGGCGGTATGTCGGCCGATGCCTATCACCTCACCGCCACTCATCCCGACGGACTCGGCGCCAAGCTTGCTATGAAAGCCGCCCTTGACGATGCCGGAATGAAACCCGAGGATATCGACTATATCAACGTGCACGGCACCTCAACTCCGGTGGGCGACGTTTCAGAGATCAAGGCCATAACCGAACTGTTCGGCGATGCAGCCTACAAACTCAACATCAGCTCCACCAAGTCGATGACCGGACACCTTCTGGGCGCTACCGGCGCTCTTGAGGCAATGTTCAGCATCAAGGCTGTTGAAGAGGACATCGTACCTCCTACCATCAACCACGCGGACGACGACTGCGACGAGAACATAGACTATTCGCTCAACTTCACTTTCAACAAGGCCCAGAAACGCACCGTGCGTGCCGCCCTGAGCAACGCCTTCGGATTCGGCGGCCACAACGCCACCGTGATCGTGAAGAAGTATGAGGGCAAATAATCTGCGGTCACTTAACTGACCCAAGCGATAATCTTACCACAAATGCGGGGTGTCAAAACTCAAGTTTTGACACCCCGCATTACCTTTTCGCTCCCGGAAACCGGGAATTTATCTTTATGGAGGACTGAAGGCGTTGTCACACCCTCACCAAGTATTACCCCACTTTATTTCATGTGGAACGGAAGAGCATGGTTTGTCGACGGTTCGACACCTTCAGTGGGAATATCCTCGGCAGAGGGCACTACCACCACATCTATCTGAGCCACGGCGGTGGATATAGGACAATCAGTCTCAACAACCGTCATATCCATGGTTACCGTATTGACACCTTCGGCAAGATTCTCGGCAGCTACACTCATTCCGAAAGGAGCCACGTTGGTGATAGGATATACAGGAAGCCCGTTTATCCAATAGGCCACCTGGGTAATAGCGGCAGCATGTTTTGTGTTGACCGCACGCACGGAAAGGCCCTTGATTTCGAATGTACCGGTGGAAACAACGTAGGCTTTTCCGTTGACAATAGTCACATCGGGACCGAAGTCCATGCTGAAAGTCACATTGACATCGTCAGTGTGGTCGCACGATGCCATAAGGGCCAGCATAGGAAGTGCGAGAAGAATAAAAAGAATCCGTTTCATGTTTAGAAAGACATTTAAGAATTTGTAAAATCATAAGACGTTCCATGTAGGAACCATCCCTTTAAGAAAAATATATAGCGTGATAAAGGACGGGAAGTGAAAAAGCTGCCGGCGCCGGAGGATTTTTACCGGGTGCGCCGGCAGCTCTGTTATGATGAGGAGGCCATTTTGTCAGGCCTCATTGGGAAAACGTATATAGGGAATCAGTTGCTGAATACAAGCTGGTCGTCCTTGACGTCAATTATTATCGGGTGTTCGCGGTCGACCTTCTGGGCCAGAATATCCTTGGAAAGACGGTTGAGAACGAGGCGGTGGATAACCCTCTTGACAGGACGTGCTCCGAACTCGGGATCATATCCTTCTTCGGCAAGGAATTTCATTGCGGCCGGAGTAACCTCGAGGGTCACACCGTTGACGGCAAGCATCTTCTGCACGCTCTTGATCTGCAATCCTACGATTTCCTCTATCTCGGCCTCGTTGAGCGGGGTAAACATGATTATCTCGTCGATACGGTTGAGGAACTCGGGACGGATGGTCTGCTTGAGCATCTCGATAACCTGGCCCTTGGTGGTTTCGATGGTTTCCTCGCGGTTCTCGGGGGTCATCTTCGAGAAGTTGTCGCGAATCACGGAAGAACCCATATTGGAGGTCATGATTATGATGGTGTTCTTGAAGTTGACCAGACGGCCCTTGTTGTCGGTAAGACGTCCGTCGTCAAGCACCTGAAGAAGGATGTTGAACACATCGGGATGTGCTTTCTCTATCTCGTCGAAGAGTACAACCGAATAGGGCTTGCGGCGCACGGCCTCGGTAAGCTGACCGCCTTCGTCGTAACCCACGTATCCGGGAGGCGCTCCGACGAGTCGGCTCACGGTGTGCTTCTCCTGATACTCGCTCATGTCTATACGGGTCATCATATTCTCGTCGTCAAACAGATACTCGGCAAGAGCCTTAGCAAGCTCCGTCTTGCCCACGCCTGTGGTGCCGAGGAATATGAACGAACCGATAGGACGGCGCGGGTCGTTGAGGCCCGCACGCGAACGGCGAACGGCGTCGGCGATAGCGCGGATTGCGTCTTCCTGACCCACCACGCGCTGATGAAGCTCGGCCTCGAGATGGAGAAGTTTCTCCTTCTCGCTCTGCACCATCTTATTGACGGGAATGCCTGTCCAGCGCGATACCACATCTGCGATATCCTCGGAATCAACTTCCTCTTTAATCAGAGCTTTCTCGCCCTGCATCATCTTGAGCTGTTCCTGAATCTCGGCATTTTCTTTCTCCTTGGCCTGCACTTTGGAATAGCGGATTTCTGCCACTTTGGCATAGTCGCCTTCGCGCTCGGCACGGTCGGCCTCGAAATTGAGCTGCTCGATGTCTATCTTGTTCTGCTGAATGCGGTCTATAAGGTCTTTCTCAGCCTTCCATTTGGCGGTATATTCTTTCTCTTCCTCGCGCATGGCGGCAAGGTCGCGCTCTATTTCCTTCACCTTCTCGGTGTCGCCCTCACGCTTTATGGCCTCGCGCTCTATCTCCTTCTGGGCTATGCGGCGGATGATTTCATCGAGAGCCTGCGGCAGAGAGTCAATCTCGAGGCGGAGTTTGGACGCAGCCTCATCCACAAGGTCAATGGCCTTGTCGGGAAGGAAACGGTCGGTGATATAACGCTCTGAGAGCTGAACGGCGGCGATAATAGCCTCGTCGCGGATACGCACCTGATGGTGATTCTCGTAGCGCTCCTTGAGGCCGCGCAGGATGGCTATGGCGCTCATCTCGTCGGGCTCGTTGACCATCACCTTCTGGAAACGGCGTTCGAGCGCCTTGTCCTTCTCAAAGTATTTCTGATATTCGTCGAGGGTGGTGGCGCCAATGCTGCGGAGTTCGCCGCGGGCCAGTGCCGGCTTGAGAATATTGGCGGCATCCATCGCGCCCTCGCCTTTGCCCGCGCCCACAAGGGTGTGGATTTCGTCGATAAACAGGATTATCTCGCCGTCGCTCTGCGTAACCTCGTTGACAATGGCCTTGAGGCGCTCCTCGAACTCACCTTTGTATTTGGCGCCCGCAACAAGCGCTCCCATATCGAGAGAGAAAATCTGCTTGGTGCGCAGGTTTTCAGGAACGTCGCCGCGCACAATGCGCTGGGCCAGTCCCTCGGCTATGGCTGTCTTGCCGGTACCGGGCTCACCCACGAGCATGGGATTGTTCTTGGTGCGTCGGCTCAGAATCTGGAGCACACGGCGAATCTCCTCGTCGCGGCCTATCACGGGGTCGAGCTTGCCCGAACGGGCACGCTCATTGAGATTTATGGCATATTTGCTGAGAGCGTTATACTGCTCCTCGGCTCCCTGGTCGGTGGCTTTCTTGCCCTTGCGCAGCTCGGCTATGGCGCTCTGCAGCTCCGAAGCCCCCAGACCGGCATCTTTCATGATGGTGGAAGCGGGAGAATTGATTTCGAAGAGAGCCACAAGCATGGCCTCGAGAGTGACGTATTCGTCGCCCTGCTTCTTGGCGACATCAAGCGCTTTCTGAAGCACATCGTTGCTGTAGCGGCTCAGATAAGGCTCGCTGCCGCCGCTCACCTTCGGCAAAGAGGCGATCTCACGCTCCAGCTGCTGATTGAGCGCGGGAAGATTGGCGCCCACCTTCGCAAAGATAAACTTCACGAGCGACTCGCCTTCCTCTATCACGCCTTTCAGCAAATGAACCGGCTCAATGGCCTGGTTGCCGTTGCCTTTGGTAAGCTCGAAAGCTTTCTGAATGGCTTCCTGCGATTTGATTGTGAAATTATTAAAGTTCATAAACGTCAAATAAATAGTGTTTCGAGTTTATTACTTTAACAAAGTTTGTGCCACAATAGTTGCGACCGACTTCCCTCCGCCCGCAATTTAACAGACTTCGGCATTGGTTAAAGAAATTTTGCGCTACGGATTATGAAAAGGATGCCTGTGGAGTGATGGAGCCGCAGAACGCAGAATAGGGAAATGGCGATGCTACAAAAACGCGACAAAATAGGCGGTCTGCGTCTTCAACCTCATCTATAAGTTATAAGTGAAAGAATCCAGCCCCCCTGGGACGGCGCAATGTCCGCAAAATAACAAGTTATCATAATAGAATTATTCTATTTACTTCTACTTTCATTTGGCATTGAGAAATCTCTGAGGTTAAGAAGAGTTAAATATTAACAATTCCGTGCTTTACCTAAATTATTTACATATATTTATAAATAAAGTATTACGAAAACCTTAAAACATACACTCATGAAAACGCCCTTTGCCTTATTCATCTCATTGTCAGCGCTATTGAGCGCATCGGCCCAGGAACCGACCGATTTCCGTACAGAACAGGTGTTTCTGGCGCCGCGCTCGCTGTCGTGCGCGCCGGGCGATTCACTGTTTGTGGACGGCATGGTGACATGCATGGCCGCCGACCGGCTGGAACCTTACAGCCGCTACCTTTATCTGGAACTTATAGGCGACAATGACTCGGTGTATGTGCGCCAGAAGCTCTCCTGCGCCGACGGCGGAAGATTCTCCACGGCCGTCCTCACCGAGCCCGACATGCCCAAGGGGGTATATTATCTGCGGGGCTACACACGATTCATGCGCAATTTCGATACGAGGGCGTTCGCACTCCAGCCAGTGGCCGTGGGCATCGACATTCCCGCCGCCGACTATACCGTGGACGACGATGTGGACTGCCGCTTCTCCGTGTTCGGAGGAACCCTGCGCCAAGGACAGCCCCAGCGGCTCACGGCCGTGCTTTCGAACTATGCCGGACAGCCCCTTGCATTCCGGCAGCTTTTCCTTACCGACAACAAGGGCGACACCGTGTCCTCGGCTATGACTTCACGGGCCGGATACGCTTTCTTCGACTTCGTTCCCGCAAAAGGGCGTTCTTATTCCGTAAGATTCTCCGACGAAGGCATCAGCAAGAGCTTCAAGGCTCCGGAGGTCACCCCCTCCACCGTCAGCATCAAGGCGGCTGCAAGCGGCAACCGCATTATCTTCGAGCTCAGCGACGCCGCGGCCAAGGTGAAGGACCGCCGCCTTTACGTCCACGACCGCAACAACGGCATATCCGAGGTTATATCGCCCGCTGCATCCGGAAACATAACCCTGCCGAACGCTCCCAAAGGTCCGGTGACACTATTTCTGACCGACGGCGCGTTGCAGACACGCGCCGAGACATCAATTCTGCCCCGCAGCCGCCGCGACGCCTCGGTGACTACCGATGGCCCCCTTCAGGCCGGGAAAACCATAGATTTCAAGATTTCAGGCATCGACACAACCGATTGTCGCGTGTTCGCACGCATTGTCCCTGATAACGCCCTGTGGAACTCCCAGGCCGACCAGCAACTGGTCTATGCCTCCGATTTCACTTCCGCTCTTCCGTTCCCCGGAGTGGACACTGACCCCGACAGCCGTCAGGCCGACATCGCCTCATGGCTCGAGAACGCGCGCTTCACACGTTTCCGTCTGCGCGATGCCGTGCTGAACGACTCGACTGTCTATGAATATTATCCCGAGTTCAACATGGAGATAAGCGGAACCGTGTTCGACGACATGAACAATCTCCATCCCATGAAGCAGGGCCGCATAGTGGCATTCAACAATACCACCAATGCCGTAAGCGACAGCACGCTCACCGACGGACGCTTCCGTCTGGCAGTGGATGATTTCGCCGAAGGCGACGCATTCTTCCTTCAGTCTCTTCAGGGCAAGAAGAACGATCCTGTGGCCCGAGGGATCATACTTGACGATGAGTCGTTTCCGGCTGCGGTAATTGACCGGCGTCGCCTGATAACCCGCGGACGGTATGCCGACGACATATCGACCTCAATCGGAGAGAGCTCGGGAACGGTACACGACCTGCCTGATGTTACGGTCAAGGCCCGCGTGATACAGAAATCGGAAGTCCCCACAAAAGCCCACTACGAGGTAAAAATGAAGACACGCGAAACCATCGAACGAAGAGGTTATCTGACACTCCGCGATATCATCAACGATATGCCGATGCTTAAAATCGTTAAGCTTCAAGACTCTGAATTCACCCCTAATGGTACCATAGACAAGGGGCTTGATTTTGAAGTTATCCGCTCATCCAGAGGTATATCTGTCCACGGAGGTGGCAATGGAGTGGCACTGGTTATTGACGGCGTGAAAATAGATATAGAGAATTACGGCCTTTGGTTTGATTGGCCGGCATTTGACATCGAGTCTGTAGAGCAGGTTTCGATCGGGGAGTCTCTCATGTATGCCAAGAGTCTGGACGGTGCGGTGATAGTCAAGACCCGTAAATGGGAGCCTGGCAAGCCGATACAGAGTAAAGGCACCATCGTCCGCCCCATGGGACTTTCGAATATTGCTCTTGCTTCGAACGAAAAACCGATTGTGCCCACAAAGGAGGGTGACTACCGCCTGATGGTTGACATCATCGGTTTCGACGGAGTAACATCGCTCAGCCGCCCATTCACGGTCTCCGGCTCTGCGAAGTAACGTTTCATAGAGTACCGAGATCCTTATGGGCTCCCATAGGAGAATCGACGTCGATAAAATATCGACGCTCCGTGACCTTTCATTAGATTTTCTATGAAATAAGAGAGTCCGGGATTTGGCGGGGTGGAAAAAAATCGGTAACTTTGCGGCCGATTCACGCAATCTCTGTCGAGGACATGCAGCCCGTTATATTGCGTGGCAGTGTTAACATTTTTAATATCAAAAGAAAATGGATTTAATCAAAGTTGTCGAGGAAGCTTATGCTACCGGCAAAACACATCCCGAATTCGCTCCGGGCGACACCGTAACCGTTGCTTACCGCATCAAAGAAGGTAACAAGGAACGTATCCAGCAGTATCGCGGCGTAGTAATCCGCATCTCCGGCGACGGTGAAAAGAAGCGCTTCACAGTGCGCAAGATGAGCGACAATATTGGCGTTGAGCGTATTTTCCCTCTGGAATCTCCGTTTATCGACTCTATCACCGTCAACAAATACGGTAAAGTGCGTCGCGCCAAGCTTTACTACCTGCGTAATCTCACCGGTAAGAAAGCACGTATCAAGGAACGTCGCGTGGTTAAGAAATAAGAGCCACTTCTTACCGACGACCCGAAACAAAAGCAGAACGATGGTATTACCGTCGCTCTGCTTGTTTTTTTAGCGCGCCGCACCCGCCAAACCCGTGGCTGGAGGATATTGCAAAACCGCGAAATGTCCAACCTGCCCGAAATGTAGGGCTGTTCCATGGAGCAGCCGACCATAGAACATCGGGTATCAGCGGGTGCACGACCGTACACCCCTACTCTTTAAGGGGGTAATTTGAGTTTGGTAACACACACCGATGGTTCAGTCGTCGGTGCGGGGCCGACGGACGCAGAGCCAGAGAATCCAGAGCAGAAGGGCTGCGCCTGCCACCGAGGCTATCAGTGAGGCATACTGCATGCGATCGTCCACTCCGGCAAGGGCGGCGAAAAGCGCGCCTGCGCCCACACCTCCGGCAATGCCGATGATGACGGCAAGGAGAGTGAACCCGCTGCCGTCGCCTTTGAATCGGCCGGTCATGAATCCGCCGATCAGGCCCACCAGCCCCCATACCAGCCAGATAGAGGTCCCGACCGAAGCAAGCGATGCGAGCAGGGTAATCATACAGTCATGAGTTTAAGCGTTGAGGCCAGCGGCGCAATCTGGGCAGCCACGTCGGTGTCGCCCCAGAGGTCGGCCATTGTCAGCCAGAGGATAAGGAGAATTATAAGAAATGCCACGCCAATGGCGAGCCATACGTTAGTCTTGGTTTTCTTGCGATGTCTGGAGTCCATAATTCAATCTTCGTTGGGTTAAATACACTTATATAACGCCGTGGAGGAATAAAGTGTTTTTTTAGCCTAAAAATCTATGTAATTTCACCATTTAAAAGTAATTTTGCGATAATAATTAACCTGAAATTTCCCGGAAACGGGATAAATCAAAACCCTTTCGCCATGACACTCTTTGAAAAGCTTACGGCCAACGCAAAGGCCAATCCCCAGCGGATAGTACTTCCTGAAGGAACAGAACCCCGCACACTTACAGCCGCCGACAGAATCATTGCCGACGGCATAGCCAAGATAATCCTCATAGGCGACCCCGTCGAAATCCTCGCCATGGCCAAGGAGCTCAAGCTCACCCATATTCCCCAGGCCACAATAGTGAATCCCGCCGACGAAGCCGTAATCGACAAATATGCGCCCCTTTTCTTCGACCTGCGCAAGAGCAAGGGAATAACCATGGAGGAAGCGCGCCTCACAACCCACAATCCGCTTTACCTTGGCTGCCTTATGGTGAAGGCAGGCGATGCCGACGGCCAGGTGGCCGGAGCCATGAACACCACCGGCAATGTGCTCCGCGCAGCTTTCCAGGTAATCAAGACCCAGCCCGGTATCTCGGTGGTTTCCGGAGCTTTCCTCATGCTATTGCCTCCCGGACTGAACTATGGAACTGACGGCATACTGGTATTCGCCGACTGCGCAGTGGTGCCCGACCCCACAGCTCCGGAACTCGCCCAGATTGCAGTGAGCGCCGACCAGACCGCACGCGACATTGCCGGAATAGCGCCCCG
>VSPV01000091.1 GCA_009775605.1 Paramuribaculum sp. | reverse complement strand
GTTTACATTTGTACGTGTGTTTTTCATAGTATTAGATTAAGATAAAGGTTTAAAGGGAAAGAGACGTCGTGAGACGTCTCTTTTTTTGTACCTACTCCAACTTTCGCCACCGTCGAACAGTCCCGATTTTTTACTACCTTTGTGAAAAACATATCCGCCAATGAGAAATAAAAGATTACTTTGGCTCGGGCTCGCTTGCGCGGCCCTGGCTTTCCCGTCCGGCTCCGCCGCACAGGACACATTCGACTTCGACACCCAGCGTGGAGAAAAACAGGAGTTCAACAAAGTCCCCGGTCATAAGGTTGACCACAAAGGATTAGTGATTAACCCCACGCCGCAGAGCCTCGAGCGTCCCAACACGGGAGTGCTCAATATCTCGGGCGGATTCAAGGTGAAGGACAAGCAGAAAGCCTTCTCGGCCAAAGACCTCGGCTTCATAGCCCAGAGCCCTACGGGACTGGAGGTAGAAATTGACTTCGGTCCGAAAGTAGCCGCCAAAAACAAAGTGAAACCCGTATCGGGCGCATACGCCCTGAGCATCGGCACCAAGAAAATCAAAATCAACGCCTTCGACGAGCGCGGAGCCTTCTACGCGCTCCAGACACTGCGTCAGGTTCTCGACAGCCCCATGGCCAAAGCCGAGGGCGGACTGCCCATGATGGAAATCAACGACTATCCCGCGCTCCCCTACCGCGGCGTGGTGGAAGGTTTCTACGGCACACCCTGGAGCCACCAGGTGCGCAAGGACATAATAAATTACCTTGGCCGCAACAAGATGAATAACTACGTCTACGGCCCCAAGGACGACCCCTATCACTCGTCGCCCAACTGGCGCCTCCCCTATCCTCCCCAGGACGCAGCCAACATCGCCGACCTGGTGAAGACCGCCAATGAAAACCGCCTTGATTTCTACTGGGCCATACATCCCGGAAAAGACATACGCTGGAACAAGGAGGACTACGACAGCCTGGTGAGCAAGTTCAACATGATGTACGACCTGGGCGTGCGCTCGTTTGCCCTGTTCTTCGACGACATCTCGGGCAAAGGCACCGACTCACACATGCAGACCAAGCTGCTTAACGACCTGACCCGCGACTTCGTGGACGTAAAAGGCGACGTGAACAACCTCTTCATCTGCCCCACCGACTACTCCCAGCTCTGGGCCGGCCCGGGCGAGAACCATCAGCTTGCCGTCTACGGCCGCGAGCTCAATCCCAAGGCCGAGGTGTTCTGGACAGGAGCCGCAGTGTGCAGCGACCTCACCCCCGAGACTCTCGAATTCATCGACACGCGCATCAAGCGTCCCGCACTCTACTGGTGGAACTATCCCGTGACCGACTATGCCCGCAACTATCTGCTCCAGGGCCCCGTGTACGGCCTTGACACCAGCCTGACAAACGCCCAGGTTGCCGGCATTGAGAGCAACCCCATGGAACATGGCGAGGCTTCGATGCTTGCGTTCTACGGCGTGGGCGACTGGGCGTGGAACCCGGCGGCCTACAACGCCATCGACAACTGGGAGCGCGCCCTCGTTGACCGTCTGCCCGACGCCGCTGCCGCCTACCGCACATTCGCCATCAACTCGGCCGATACCGAGACGGGCTACCGCCGCGACGAATCGTGGGAAACCACCACATTCCCCTTCAACAAATACACCCCCGAGCAGTTCGACGCCCTGAAAAAAGAGCTCACCGCCGCTGCCGCCGCCGAGAAGCAGATTCTCGCCAGCACATCCAACCCCGCGTTGGTCAACGAAATCAAGCCCTGGGTGGCACAGCTCACCAAGGTGGCCAACCGCGGCCTCGGTGCCCTCGACCTCATCAAGATATTTGAGAGCGGCGACAACGCCAAGTTCTGGAAAGCCTACCTGGCCAACCTCATGACCGAGCAGGACCGCAAGGACTTCGAGGCCCACAAAGTGGGAACCATGAAGCTGCAGCCCTTCTATGAGAAGGCAATGGACGACATGGTGCTGGCATTCTTCAACCGCATGTCGGGCCAGGTGCCCAACGTGCCCCGTGCGATAGGCTCATATCCCAACCTGCGCACAACCCTCTCCAAGCTCATGCTCGACAACGACACCACCACCTACTGGACATCGTCGGCAAGCCAGAGCGCAGGCGACTGGGTGGGCGTAGACCTGGGCAAGGTCGTGCCCGTGGAGGAAGTGCTCATACATCAGGGCCGCAACTCGACCGACGACGTTGACTACTTCGACAACGTGGCCCTGGAGGTATCGGTCGACGGCCGCAACTGGACCGCCCTCACCGACGCCCTTCCCCGCACCTATATCTTAAACTGGCAGGGCGACCCCGTTGACGCACGCTTCGTGCGCATCGCACGCCGCGACTCCAAGAAATCCAACTGGACCAGCGTGCGCTCATTCCGCGTGAATCCCGTCACCGCCAAGCGAGTGGGGCTTAACATCAACTCCACCGACCCCGAGGCTGCCCTCCTCGCCTTCGACGGCAATCCCATGACAAGCTACCGCTCCGCCGGCGAGACCTCATTCGACAAAGCCAAAGGCGCCACCCAGGCAGTGCTCATGCTCGGCGAAATCACCACGCCCGTGCAGCTTGTGGAATATGACCAC
The DNA here is from genome assembly GCA_009775605.1 of Paramuribaculum sp. GTDB lineage: Bacteria > Bacteroidota > Bacteroidia > Bacteroidales > Muribaculaceae > Paramuribaculum. The sequence goes on along the minus strand of VSPV01000091.1, from coordinate 7,513 downwards.
GCAGGCAAAGAGACCGCCCGCACCGCCATAGCCAACCCCTATACAACAGTTGACCTCAACCGCCGCACATCACGCATGGCCCTCACCGGCAATGTCGACATGTTCGAGATCGTCCAGAAATAAACCGCTCTCCCCTCCCCGGGGAAACAGCAAGCCCTAAGATAGCCGCCCGCGCAAACACCGGACGGCTATCTTTATTTTCGGGGAAACTCCCCGAGGCCTCGCGTCCCCGCTCCTGGACGGGGGGCGCCGCGCCGTCCCGAAAACACCAAAAAACGTCCGGGAAACGCTTTTGATGCGTTTCGACAACCAAGTGTGAGGATGTAAGGCAACTAAACCCGTAAAAAAAGTTAACCGATAGATATTTTATGATATATATCATATTCGGGCAGGTTTTTCTTAAGTAATTTTGCGGAGAAATTACGGGAAGTGTGCTTTTTCGCATTTTTTCAGACCGTAATCCGTTCAATATACGTTATATAAACCAAGGTAAAACAAGATAAACAAAACATCCAGAAGAATTATGAATGTAAAAGTGTTTCAACGCGTTTCCGCTATCGTAGCGGGTGTGGCAGTGACGTTGGCAATGGCCTCGTGTGGAGGCGAAAAGCAACAGCAGCAGGCACCTGCTCCCCAGATTGCCACTCTTACGCTTTCTCCCTCAGATGCCACGGAGGAATCCGTCTATCCGGCAACCATCAAAGGCAAGACCGATATCGATATCCGTCCGCAGGTAACGGGATTCATAACCAAAGTGCATGTAGATGAAGGACAGCACGTAAGAAAGGGCCAGACTCTCTTCACCCTCGACCAGGTACAGTATCAGGCTGCCGTAGACAACGCTATTGCCGCCGTAAACTCAGCAAAGACACGCGTGAAGACAGCCCAGATGACTGTCGACACCAAGCGTCAGCTTCTTGCAAAGAACATCATATCCGACTATGAGTTCCAGCTCGCCGACAACGATCTGCAGACCGCCAACGCCACTCTGGCGCAGGCCAACGCCGCCCTCACAACCGCCCGCAAGAACCTTGCCTACACCGTGGTGACCGCTCCCAGCGACGGCGTGGTGGGCACCATTCCCAACCGTGAAGGCTCGCTGGCATCTCCCTCGTCGGCCCAGCCTCTCACCACCATCTCTGACAATTCAGACGTGTACGCCTACTTCTCCCTCACCGAGAAGGACCTCCTGAACATGACCGCCAACGGATCGCGCTCCATGGCCCAGGCCATCGACTCGATTCCGGCCGTGCAGCTGCGTCTGGCCGACGGCACCGTATATCCCTTCACCGGCAAGGTTGCCACTGTATCAGGCGTGATCGATAACAATACAGGCGCCGCCTCGGTCCGCGCACTCTTCAAGAACCCCAGCGGAATGCTCCGCTCGGGCAGCACGGGCGCAGTGATCATTCCCCAGGAGCAGACAGGCGTGATCGTAATCCCCCAGAAAGCCACTTTCGAGCTTCAGGACCGCCGCTTTGTCTATGTGGTCAACGACTCCAACAAGGTTGTCTCCACCCCTATCACCGTCAACCCCAACACCGACGGCAAGAACTTCGTGGTGACCTCAGGCCTCCAGCCCGGCCAGCGCATAGCCGTGGAGGGTGTGGGCACAAAGCTTAGCGACGGCATGACCATCACCCCCACCGACGCAGCCGCAGCAGCCGCTCCCGCCGACTCTACCGCCCGGAAGTAATTTCAACCAGTCTTTAACACAGATTCTTACAGAATGAAACTCGATACGTTTATCAACAGGCCGGTGCTGTCGACGGTGATTTCGATCTTCATCGTCCTGCTGGGTCTCATAGGCCTCTTCTCGCTGCCTGTGACCCAGTTCCCCGACATCGCACCACCTACCATCCGTGTATCTACCACCTATACCGGAGCCAACGCGCAGGCCGTGCTCAACTCCGTGATTGCTCCCCTCGAGGAGTCAATCAACGGTGCCGAAGGCATGACCTACATGGAATCGACCGCCACCAACACCGGTTCGGCCGACATCACAGTATACTTCGAGCAGGGCTTCGACCCCGACATGGCTGCCGTCGACGTGCAGAACCGTGTGGCCAAGGCCCAGAACCTTCTGCCCGCCGAGGTAACCCAGGTGGGCGTGCTCACCCAGAAACGCCAGTCGTCCATGCTTCTCATGGTGGCCCTCTACGACCCCACGGGACGCTACAGCATGGAATTTATCGACAACTATGCCAAAATCAACATGATTCCCCAGCTGCAGCGCGTGTCGGGCGTGGGCGACGTAATGTCGTTCGGCGCCGACTACTCGATGCGAATCTGGCTGAAGCCCGATGTAATGGCCCAGTACGGACTCATGCCTTCCGACATATCCTACGCCCTTTCCGAACAGAATATCGAGGCCGCCCCCGGTGCGTTCGGCGAGCAGGGTAACCAGAGCTTCCAGTACACTCTCAAATACAAAGGACGTCTCTCCACACCTGAGGAATTCGAGAACATAGTGATCTCAGCCAAGCCCACCGGCGAGGTGCTCCGCCTCGGCGACGTGGCCAAAGTGGAGCTGGGACGCGTTACCTACGGCTTCTCCAACAGTCTCAACGGCTATGTGTCGACGAGCTGTATCGTGTTCCAGACCGCCGGCTCCAACGCCACGCAGATCATCAACGACTGTCTCGCCGTGGTCGACAACATGAAGAAAGAGCTTCCGGCAGGACTGGAAATCGCTGTGCCGATGAACAACAACGACTTCCTCAACGCCTCGATACATGAGGTTATCAAGACTCTTATCGAGGCATTCATCCTGGTGTTCTTCGTGGTTTATGTGTTCCTTCAGGACATCCGCTCCACCATCATCCCCGCCATCGCCATCCCCGTGGCTCTGGTCGGCACATTCTTCTTCATGAACCTCATCGGGTTCTCCATCAACCTCATCACCCTCTCGGCTCTCGTGCTTGCGATCGCGATTGTGGTCGACGACGCGATAGTGGTGGTCGAGGCGGTACACGCCAAACTCGACGTAGGATACAAGAACGCACGCAAGGCCTCCATCGACGCCATGAGCGAGATAGGCGGCGCCATCATCTCCATCACCCTGGTAATGATGCTTGTGTTCATTCCTGTATCCTTCATGTCGGGAACCACCGGTGTGTTCTACCGCCAGTTCGGTCTGACAATGGCCATAGCCATCGGTATCTCGGCGCTTAACGCGCTCACGCTTTCGCCCGCGCTCTGCGCCGTGTTCCTCAAAGGTCACGACAACCACGACTCGCTGGGCAAGCGCATGGGCGACGCATACAGCGCGGCCGGACAGGCAGTGGCCCAGAACGTGAAGCGCCGCTTCACCCTCGACCTTCCGCCGCTTATCACCTTCGCCTTCCTTGTGGCCACAATCACCTTCATGGTTCTCGGATGGTACAATATCCACAAGCCCCTGCAGCTCGTCATAGCCTCAGTATGCGCCATAGTGACCATTCTGGGCATATTCGGCAAGCGCTTCCACAAGGGATTCGAGATAGGTTTCGGCCGCATTCTCAAAGCCTACAGCAAGTTCACCACGTTCTTCATCAACCATAAGATTACATCGTTCAGCATAGTTGGCGTGGCAGTGGCCATCCTCGTATGGCTCATGAGCATCACCACCTCAACACTTGTGCCCAACGAGGATACGGGCGTGCTCTTCTGCATGGTCGACATGCCCCCGGGCACATCGCAGGAACGCACCGACGAGGTTCTCGACCAGATCGACCAGATTCTGGCCACGGTGCCCGAAATCGAATACCGCCAGAAAATCTCGGGCTACAGCTTCATGGCCGGCCAGGGAGCCACTTACGGTACCTTCATCCTCAAGCTGAAGAACTGGGAGGACCGCAAACAGGCCGACCAGACCTCCGACGCAATCCTGGGCAAACTCTACGCCATGACCGGCAGCGCCATCAAGGACGGCCGCGTGGTTCTCTTCGCACCCCCTATGATTTCGGGCTACTCGCTCACCAACGGTTTTGAAATCAAGATGCAGGACCGCACCGGTGGCGACGTCAACGACTTCTTCGCCGTTGTGCAGGGATTCCTCGGCAAACTCAACCAGCAGCCTGAGGTTCAGGTGGCCTACACCACCTTCAATCCCACCTTCCCGCAGTATATGATCGATATCGACGCCGCCAAGGCCAAACAGGCAGGCATATCGCCCCGCGACATCCTCACCACCCTGCAGGGCTACTACGGCGGTATGTACGTGAGCAACTTCAACCGCTTCGGCAAGATATACCGCGTGATGATGCAGGCCAACCCCGAGGCCCGCGTAAGCCCCGAGACACTCGCGGCCATCAAGATACGCAACGGCGGCGAAATGGCCTCGGTAAGCAACTTCGTGAACATCACCAAGGTCTACGGCCCTGACCTTCTGAACCGATTCAACATGTTCCAGTCCATCTCCGTGACCGGTAACCCTGCTCCGGGCTACACCTCCGGCGACTGCCTCGCCGCCATAGAGCGTGTGGCCGCCGAGACCCTTCCTCCGGGATACGGTTACGAGTATTCGGGTATGACCCGCGAGGAGGCAAGCTCCGGAGCCGGCACCACCACCGCCATAATCTTCGGCCTGTGTCTGCTCTTCGTCTACCTGCTGCTTTCGGCACAGTATGAGAGCTACATCCTTCCCTGGGCCGTTATATTCTCGATTCCGTTCGGACTCATGGGCACATTCATCTTCGCCCAGATATTCGGCATTACCAACAACATCTATCTGCAGATCGCCCTCATCATGCTTATCGGTCTTCTGGCCAAGAACGCCATCCTCATCGTGGAGTTCGCCATCGAACGCCGCCGCATGGGCATGTCGGTAGTCAAGGCCGCCATCGACGGCGCCTCGGCCCGTCTGCGCCCGATTCTCATGACCTCGCTCGCCATGATCATCGGTCTGCTCCCGATGATGTTCGCCACCGGAGCCGGAGCCAACGGCAACCGCGCCCTCGGCACAGGCTCGATCGGCGGCATGCTCATAGGCATGATACTCCAGGTGCTCATAGTGCCGGCCCTGTTCGTGATTTTCCAGAAAATCCAGGAAAAGATAAGCCCGCTCAAGTGGGAAGACACCGACAACCAGGGCATCGAGAACGAAATCGAGCAGTACGACCCCAATATCGGCAAAGCCTAACCTCTTTCACCATTCATTAAAATGAAACTGACCAACATCATAATAATATCGGCCGTAGGCGCCTGCGCCGCCCTCGCTCTGCCGGGCTGCAACATGTACGGCAACTTCAAGATGTCGAAGCAGAGCGAGCTCACCGCCGAATACACCGAGGCGCTCCGCCAGGCCCCCGACTCCATGGCATTCGGCAACATGGCATGGCAGCAGGTGTTCACCGACCCGGTGCTCGCCGACCTCATAAACCAGGCGCTGCTGAACAACACCAATCTGCAGAACGCCAAACTCAACGTTGACATAGCCCACGCCCAGCTCAAGGGCGCGCGTCTGAGCTTCCTCCCCTCCGTGGCCCTGGCCCCCAACGGCTCGGTGTCGCACTTCGAGAACGGCGGCTGGACACGCTCCTACCAGATTCCCCTCTCGGTAAGCTGGGAGGTGGACATCTTCGGACGCCTGCTCAACTCCAAGCGTGCCGCAAAAGAAAACATGCTCCAGAGCCAGGCCTATGCACAGGCAGTGCGCTCGCAGATAATCGGAGCCGTGGCCAACACCTACTACGGCATCGCCACCCTCGAGCAGCAGCTCGAGCTGAGCCGCTCCACAGCCGAGAACTGGAAACAGACCGTGCAGGTGATGCGCGACCTCAAAGAAGCCGGACGCAGCACTGAAGTGGCCGTGGTTCAGAGCGAGGCACAGTATTACGGCATCCTGGCCTCGATCACCGACCTCGAAGTCTCGCTCAACCAGCTCAACAACACCATGTCGCTGCTTCTCAACGTAATGCCTCAGACATGGGCTGTAGAGCCTCTGGCAATGCTCCCGATGCCCCAGATACACCGCGACGCTATCCCGATGCGCGAGCTCGCCGCACGCCCCGACGTGCAGGCTGCCGAGCATGCACTGGCCGCAGCCTACTACAACACGGCCGGCGCGCGCTCAGCCTTCTATCCCAGCCTGAACATCACCGCCAACGGCGGTTTCACCAATATGCTCGGCTCCATGATAGTGAACCCCGGCAAATTCTTCCTCAACCTTGCCGGACAGCTCACCGCGCCCCTCTTCTCGCGCGGAGCCAACATAGCGCGCCTCGAGGCTGCCAAAGCCCAGCAGAAACAGCAGCTCAACAACTTCGAGTACACGCTCATGAACGCCAGCGCAGAGGTTTCGGATGCCATGACCCTCTATCAGAAGAGCGTGGAGAAGCAGCAGCTCGTCAACGTGCAGGTGGGCGACCTCACCAAGGCCGTGGACTACACCCAGGAGCTCCTGAAGGTGGGCAACGCATCCACCACCTATCTCGACGTGCTCACCGCGCAGACCAATCTGCTCGGAGCGCAGACTTCCGAGATTACCGCCCGCAACAACCAGGCCCGCGCGCTCATCAACCTCTACCAGTCGCTCGGAGGCGGCAGATAAGCGCAGGTCATGAACACTATCTTTCATCCTAATTCCAAAAAGCCATGATCAGCCCATTAGCCTACGTTGACCCCGCCGCCAGAATCGGCGAGAACGTCACCATCCATCCCTTTGCCTATATCGACGCCGACGTTGAAATCGGCGACGGATGCACCATCATGCCCTACGTCAGCATAATGTCGGGCACCCGCATAGGCAAGGACAACAAAATCTACCAGAACTCGGTGATTGGCGCCGACCCTCAGGATTTCCGCTGGAAAGGAGCGAAAACCTACTGCTATATCGGCGACAACAACGTGATACGTGAAAACGTGATCATAAACCGCGGAATAAAACCGGAAGGCGGCACACGCATAGGCAACGGTTGCTTCATAATGGCCGAAAGCCACATAGGCCACGACACCCACATTGTGGGACGCTGCGTGATAGGCAACGGCGCCACCATTGCCGGCGACGCCGAAGTGGGCGAATGCACCATCCTCTCCTCGGGCGTGATTCTCCACGAGAACTCCGTGGTGGGCCCGTGGGTGCTCATCAAGGGAGGCTGCCGTATAAGCGGCAACGTGCCCCCTTATGTAATCATGGCCCACAATCCCGCCGTCTACTACAGTGTCAACGCCGTGGTGATGCGCAAAAGCGGAATGAGCGAGGACAAAATCGACAACATCGCCAAAGCCTACCGCCATATCTATCAATCGGGTACTTCGGTGTTCAATGCCCTCAAACGCATCGAGACCGACGTGGAGCCGGGCGACGAGCGCACCCGCATACTCGACTTCGTGCGCGGATGCAACATGCGTCTGGTAGGCATATCCCGCGACCTCGAGTGATTTTTCAGTCAATCCTCCACTTTCTTTCATAATTTTCCACCGCGACTCTTTGCCGGAAGGCAGAAAGTCGCGGTGAATTTTTCAGCCGTACTTTTCCCGCAGAACCACGAATTATTTTTGACCGTGGAGGGAATTTTGCGTAAATTTGCAT
>VSPV01000090.1 GCA_009775605.1 Paramuribaculum sp. | reverse complement strand
CACTCACGTCCGCCCCAGTTGAACGGAGGCAATCCCGGTCCTGTAATCAACATAGGCAATGTGCGTCCGGGCAATTCGGGAGCCAATCCCGGCGGCAACCCCGGGCCGGCCATCCCGCCCCAGCAGTCGCAGCCATCACAGCCGTCGCGTCCGTCCACGCCCTCCACCGGCAACAACCGACCGCCTTTCACCCTCACGCCCTCCGAACTCCCCTCTACAGGCTCTTCCGGCTCAGGCCTGCGCCCCGGCCGCCACTGACTTTTCTCCCCGAATTTTCCTCTGACAATCGCCCCCACTACAAAGGGCGATTTTTTTATGGGCCGCAACCGACGTTTCACAAAATTTTGTACCTTTGCACATTGTAATTTTTAGAAAATATTTCGCGTGGATCCAAAGTACATCTTTGTTACCGGAGGCGTGGTTTCCTCTCTGGGCAAAGGAATAATAGCGGCATCTCTGGCCAATCTGCTGAAAGCCCGCGGCTACAGAGTGACCAACCAGAAGTTCGACCCGTATATCAACATCGACCCCGGCACGCTCAACCCCTACGAGCATGGCGAATGCTACGTGACCACTGACGGTCAGGAAACAGACCTCGACCTCGGCCACTACGAACGCTTCACCAACACCCCCACCACGCGCGCCAACAACATCACCACCGGCCGCATCTATCAGAACGTGATAGACAAGGAGCGCCGCGGCGACTATCTCGGCAAAACCGTACAGATCATTCCCCATATCACCGACGAAATCAAGCGCAACATGCTTCTGCTCGGAAAATCGGGCGACTATGATTTTGTGATAACCGAAATCGGCGGAACCGTAGGCGACATTGAGTCGCTGCCATTCCTCGAGGCCGTAAGGCAGCTGCGATGGGAACTGGGACGCGACTCTCTCTGCATCCACCTGACCTACGTTCCTTTCCTCAAGGCAGCGAAAGAGCTTAAAACCAAGCCTACCCAGCATTCGGTGAAAGAGCTGCAGCATCTGGGCATACAGCCCGACATCCTCGTGCTCCGCTCCGAATGCGACATTCCTGCCGCGATGCGCCGCAAGATAGCGCAGTTCTGCAACGTGCAGCCCGATGCCGTGGTGCAGTCCGTAGACCTCCCTTCCATCTACGAGGTGCCAATAGCCATGCACTCGCAGCATCTCGACGACACAGTGCTCCGGCTGATGGGCATAACCGACGCCCCGGCCCCCGATATGTCGCGCTGGAGCAAGTTCCTTGACAAGATGCACAGCGCCGAAGAGACCGTAGAGATAGGCATTGTGGGAAAATACGTTGAGCTTCAGGACGCTTACAAATCCATCGAGGAATCCCTTCTTCAGGCAGCCGTCTACAGCGACCGCCGCATCAAGATACGCCTTATCCACAGCGAGAAAATAACTCCCGCCAACGTCGGGGAAATGCTTGCCGGCCTCGATGGCGTGATAATCGCTCCGGGATTCGGACAACGCGGCATCGAAGGCAAGTTCACGGCCATTCGCTGGTGTCGCGAGGCCGACATCCCCACTCTGGGAATATGTCTGGGCATGCAGTGCATGGTGATAGAATTCGCCCGCAATGTGCTCGGACTCGAAGGCGCCAACTCCACGGAGATGGATCCAGGCACTCCTTACAATGTAATCGACCTCATGGAGGAGCAGAAAAGCATCACCAACCTCGGAGGCACCATGCGTCTGGGCGCTTACCGCTGCTCGCTTCTGCCCGGCAGCCTCGCCGCCAAAGCCTACGGCAAGACCGACATAACCGAACGTCACCGCCATCGATTCGAATTCAACGGCGACTTCCGCGCGCGCTTCGAGGACGCCGGCATGAAATGTGTGGGCGAAAATCCCGAGACTCATCTGGTGGAAGTGGTGGAGATTCCCTCGCGCCGCTGGATGATAGGCACTCAGTACCATCCGGAATACTCCTCGACGGTACTCTCGCCCAGCCCTCTCTTCATTTCATTTGTGAAAGCCGCCATCGAATATGGCAAAGAACATAACCCGCGCACCCACCAACCCGAAACCACACAGAAATAAATCAATAACACATCAACATAATATCTATGGATAAAAATACCATCTGGGGCATACTGCTCATGGGAGCCGTGATTTTCGGCTTCATGTGGCTCAACCAGCCCAGCGCCGAACAGCGCGCCCAAATGGAGAAAGAACGCCAGGAGCAACTGATGGCGGAGCAGGAAAAATCCGCCTCGACGGCCGTGCTCACCGTCGACTCCGTGAACGCCGCGGAAATAGCCGGAATCAGAAGCACCGTGACTGCTCTCGGAACGCTTGATTCCGTAAGCGGTGTGCGCACACTCGCATCCGCAGGCGCCGAAGTGACCCTCTCGCCCGAAGGCACACTCGCCGGAACCGTAAAGTCTGCCGGAAAAAATGTGCCCGTGGCCGATATAATCAGCGCCGACTACAAGGGCCTCACACCCGCCGAGGCCCAGGCTGCCCTGGCAGCCTTCCGCAAGGCAATGGCCGACGCGGCACGCTACCGCGGTTTCGCCCGCTATCTCAGCGGCGACTCCACCACCGTGCGCCTCGAGAACTCCAGACTGACCCTCGAGATTTCCAACAAGGGAGCCATGATAGCCTCAGCCTCGCTGAAAGACTATCAGACCTACGACTCCGCCGCCGTGCAGCCCATGGCCGCAGGAGAAAACGCCTACGGATTCACCCTCACATCGGCCACACAGCGCTTCGACACCCGCGAATTCTACTTCAAGCCGGTTGAGACCACCGATACTACCGTAACCATGCAGCTCGACCTTGGCGACGGAGCCGTGTGGGGCATCCGCTACACCCTGCACCCCGACAGCTATCTGGTGACAATGGACCTGCTCCAGCAGGGCATGAGCGCCATAATCCCCACAAGCGTGGCAACAATCGACTTCACCTGGGACCAGCGCATGACCCGCAACGAGCTGGGCCGCGTGTTCGAGGAGCGCAATTCCGCCCTCTACTATATGTTTGTGGGCGGCGATGTGGACAATCTCAAGGAATCGGGCGACGAGACCAAACAGCTCTCCGAGCGCGTGAAATGGATAGGCTACAAGAATCAGTTCTTCTCGTCGGTAATCATCCCGCGCACCAATTTCACCGGCGCCGAGGTATCAACCGCCGTTCTCGAGAACAATCCCAAATACCTCAAGAACTTCTCCACCCGCGCCGAGCTCGAATACTCGGCCAATGCTGCCAACCCGGCATCCTTCACTCTCTTCCTCGGCCCCAACTCGTTCCCGCTGCTCAAGGACATAGAGAAGACCGTGAGCCCCGACGAGAACATGCACTTCACGAAACTCATTCCTCTGGGCTGGCCCATTTTCCGCTGGATCAACACCCTTATCGTAATTCCGGTGTTTGATTTCCTGAGCAAGTACATAACAAGCTACGGCCTGATAATTTTCCTTCTCACAATCTTCATAAAGATTATCCTCTTCCCGTTCACCTACAAGAGCTACATGTCGCAGGCCCGCATGCGTATCCTCGCCCCCGACATCAAGGCTATCAACGAGAAGTATCCCGGCAAGGAAAATGCCATGAAACGCCAGCAGGAGACCATGGCACTCTACTCGCGCGCCGGCGCCAACCCCATGTCGGGCTGCCTCCCCATGCTGCTGCAGATGCCTATCCTCATCGCCATGTTCAATTTCTTCCCCTCGGCCATTGAACTCCGCGGCGAGTCGTTCCTCTGGGCTAAGGACCTCTCGGCCCCCGACGCCATCATAAGCTGGACCACCAACATCCCCTTCATATCATCCACATTCGGCAACCACATAAGCCTCTTCTGTCTGCTTATGACGGTGGTTAACATCGTCTACATGCGCATCAACATGCAGACCCAGGCCAACGCCGACGCCATGCCCGGAATGAAGATGATGAACTACCTCATGCCGCTGATGTTCCTGTTCTTCTTCAACAACTACGCATCCGGCCTGAGCTACTATTACCTGCTCTCGCTTCTCATCACCATAATCCAGACCTACATTTTCCGCCACGTGGTCAAAGAAGAGACCGTGCGCGAGATAATGCGCAAGAATGCCAAGAAGCCCAAGAAGAAAAGCGGTTTCATGGCCCGTCTGGAAGAGGCACAGCGCCAGCAGCAGGCCCTGCTGCGCGAACAGGAAAAGCGCAAAAAAGCTTCCGGTAAAAAATAACTCTCTTATCAACCAAATATTTTATCATGCTTAGCAACAAAATTCAAGACGCTCTCAACGAGCAGATCAACGCCGAACTCTGGTCGGCTTACCTCTATCTTTCAATGGGCATGCACTTTGAGGCCGAAGGCCGCACAGGTATCGCCAACTGGTTCAGAATCCAGTTCCAGGAAGAACAGGCTCACGCCACCATATTCATGAACTACATCAACCAGCGCGGCGGCCGCGTGGAGCTCAAGGCCATCGACGCCGTTCCCACCTCATGGGAATCACCCCTTGACGCTTTCAAAGCCACTCTCGCCCACGAGCAGAAAGTAACCGCCCTCATAAACGCCCTCTTCGGTCTCGCCGAATCAGAGCATGACTACGCCACCCGCGACCGTCTTGCATGGTTCGTAAACGAGCAGGTGGAGGAAGAGGAAAATGCCCGTCAGCTTATCGACAAGTTCACTCTTATCGGCAACGACGGCATGGGTCTCTATATGCTCGACCAGGAACTCGGCGCCCGCACTTACGTGGCTCCGTCCATCCTTGCCTGAACAACTGACCGTCCATAACCAAAAAGAGGGGGCTGCGCACCGGTGCGCAGCCCCCTTGCTTTTTATATCGCTTTATTCTTTCTTAGAAAATATCCAGCTCGGCGATGGTGGCGCAGGGAGAGTCGGCGGCTGTGGCCAGCGGAACAAATTTCACATAACGGCCGCTTACCGCCTTGTCAAGGCGCTGCTCGCGGGGCGAGGGGTCGTTGATGAGATTGCCGAACTCATATTCGCCGGCTTTGGTCCATTTGCTGCCGTTGTCGCTTACAAGCACCTGCCATCCGGAAATCATTCCTTCGCTGTCGGCCTTCTGCGGGGTGTAGATGAAACCGTTTATTTTCTTTCTGGAGCCGAGATCGACCGTTACAGCCGATTTGTCAAGCGACGCGCTCTTCCAATAGGTAGCCGGATTGGCATCTACGGCTTTGGCTACCTCATGTTTATCAGTCTGGCTGTCGGCAGTTATTTTCCAGCCGTTTTTAGCATAGCCGAAACGGGCGTTCACCACCGGGCCGGCCTCGCCGTTAAGAATAGCCACGGCGTTCACCGTACCGTTGTCGAGCATAAACGGAGCCTCGTAGACCGCCGACGCCGCGGTGGGACGTGAGCCGTCGAGAGTATAATGAATCTTCATTCCGGCGCTCAGATTCGATGAGGAGTTCTCACCATAATTGTTCCAACCGAAATCAGAACGTACGGGAGCGAGCGTCACCATTCCGTCGAGAGAGCGTATAGCCTCAAGCTGCGGCGGTCTCGCAGCATAGAAATGGGCCGAAACCTCGGCGATATAGGGCACAGCACGGGTGCCGGTGACTGTCACGCGCAGGCGGTCGGTGGTTACATCGGCAAAGCGGAGGATTCTCCTGAAGCCAACGTTGGTGCATTCGGCCACGGTAACCCATCGGCCGCCGACCATAGCCTCCAGACGGAGACTTTCTATTCTCTCACCACGTTCCGACACCGGTTCCTGAATCATGAAACGGTTCAGTGTAACGGCCTTCGGCAGAACTATCTCCACGGGACCGTCAGCCTCGATGAAGGTGGTGATTTCTCCGTCGGTCACCGCCGCCGGAAGGTTCGAGCCTTTGAGAAGATTTGTGGTATAAGTCTCGCGGATGCGTTTTCCGGCTTCGGCAAGCACGTCGACATCCACCTGCGAGAAGCGGCCTTCGCGGTTGGGTGGAATATTGAGAAGGAATATGGAGTTGCCTCCCACCGCACGCTCATACATATCGAATACATCGTTGGCCGAACGGCTGCGCTGATTGTCGTCGTCGCGGTAGAACCATCCTTCGCGTATAGAGGTGTTGGTTTCGGCAGGCTGATAGTGCATATACTGGGCCTTGGCAAGCACGCCGAGGCTGCCGAGGTCGGCATCGGTCATATCGTGGAACACTGTGGCAGTGTCGGGGTTCACGTCATAGGCCACCACATTCCACTCCGTGGGACGTGTACCGCCCGCTTCATTACCGCACCAGCGGATATCCTCGCGGCCGAAAACCACGGCATTGGGAGCGAGTTTGTGAATCAGTTCCTTCCATGCCGCATAGTTGTAGGTCTGGCCTCCCTTGCGCTTGGGATGTGCGCCGTCGAACCACACCTCGTCAATCTCGCCGTATTCAGTCAGAAGCTCGAAAAGCTGGTTGAGGAAATATTCGTTGTAGTCGTCAATGCCGTCGAACGTGAAAGTCGTTTTGTTGGCAAACGGACGGCCTTCGACCTTACGCGGAATGGTTCGGGTGGTCTTCTTGCTGAGATTTCCGTAAAGGCCTTCCGGATTCTCTATCTGATAGAGATCGGCGGGCGAGAGATATATGCCAAGCTTAAGGCCGTATTTACGGCATGATTTTACAAGATCGGCGAGCACATCGCCCTTGCCGTCGCGAAAACCTGAGCTCATTATACCGTGGTCGGTATACCGGCTCTGCCAGAGCACGAAACCGTCGTGGTGTTTGGCGGTGAAAATCACCTTTGTCATTCCGGCATCCTTCATGGCACGCACCCACTGGTCAGTGTCGAGAGTCTTGAGGTCGAACACACGCGGATCCTCCATGCCGGTTCCCCATTCGCGGCGGGTGAAAGTGTTAGGCCCGAAATGGATGAAGGCAATGTAGCCGTCCTGAAGGGCCTGCAGCTGATTTTTCGTAGGGACTACGTGGACGGCCTTCTCTTTCAGGTCGTCCGTCCCCTTCAGGGGTTGCACTTTGATTGTGTTGGCATTCTCGATTCCGGAGTTCTGCGCCGCCGTGCCTAAAGCCAGAGCGGCAGCAGGAAACAGCAGAAATAATTTTTTCACGGTCATATCGGTTTGGATTGGTAAATGAAAATGATTGATTATTTCCACAAAGTTAGGGCTTTTCCGGCTAAATACAGAACAGGCGATGTGCCAAAACATGATATTGGACACATCGCCTGTTCTTTTTTCTATGGATAGTCAAAAGGAAAAGATCAGCGGCCTGTGAGCCGGCGGACACGCTCCACATAGATGCTGCGGATGGCAGGAATCTCCGCCAGTCCGCGCAACTCGGTGGAGGTCTGGTAACCGGCGGCGCGGACGCCCTCGGCGTAAGCTCCGTCTATGTCTTTGAGCGTATGATTGCCGCAGACAAGCAGCAATGGCACAAGGCGCACGCGCTTCACACCCTTCGAGGCACGCAACTGCGTGAGCGTGGATTCAAGCGTGGGATACCCTTCTATGGTGCTTACATGATACACCCCTTTGCCGGCCGATACTCCCAGCATGTTATCAAGCTGCGAATAGGAGGCCGTGCTGGGCAGCATATTGCCATGCCCCACGAACACCACGGCCTCATTGGCGGCACAAGGCTCCTGCAGGAGCACTTTCACCACTTCTTCGCAGTCGGCTGGGGAGTAGAGCAACGGCAGCCCCATTGCCACATGGCTGAAAAAGGGAGCTACCGCCTCCACGGTGCGACGCACCTCGGCTGTCTCGCCGCCGTCGAGCAGAGTGGAAGGCTGCACATAAACCGTATCGTAGCCCTCGGCGCGAAGCCTCAGCAAAGCATCCTCGGGCGAAGGAGCATCAAGGCCGCGCGCAATCATGCTCCGGCGCACCACCGGCGAGATGTATGCCTCGCGCACCGTGATATCAGGAAAAGCCTGGCGCACATCTTCGGTGATACGGCCTATGGTCTTTGTGCGTGTATAGTCGTTTGAACTGCCGTAGTGGGCCATCACCACCGCGGTCCTGGCTGTGGCGGCCGTTCCGCAGAAGAGGACCGCCACCGCAATTGCAAGACACTGTAATAACCGCTTCATTTTTTATTTGAGAGTTACGTTAAGACTGATTACCACCGAGCGTCCGGGCGAATAGAGAGCGAAATTGCTGTTAAGCGGACGCATGTCGCGGCGGTCGAATATATTCTCCACACCTATGCCGGGAGTGAGGGTAAAGCTGCGGAAGTAGTCAAACTCATGGCGCGTCATCAGATTCCACACACCGTAGCCGGGAGCGTTACCGTCCACGTCGCCGGGATAATATGTGCGCGACTGCATGCGGCCGTTGAGATTTACATTGAGATTATAGCGTCCCCAGGTGCGGAAATAGTTGGCAGTGACTGTGGCCGAGTGTACCACGGAGCGGTTGAGTTTCTGCCACTCGCCGTCGTCGTTCATGCCGCGGCCGAATGCAAGGGAATAGTTGCCGCTGAGCTGAAGTCCGTGACATGGCACGCCGCTCAGATTTATCTCCACACCCTTTACGTTGGCTTTGTTGAAGTTATAGTAACGCTTGATGCCGAGAGACGACGTCTTAACATTGGCAATCTCGGGAAATTCCTTCATCAGCTCGTCCTTTTCGGCGTCGTCAAGAGCGCTCCACTTTTTGGTGCTGGAGGTCACCATATTCTTCACAAAGTTGACATAGCCCGTGACCGAGGCGCTGAAACGCGCCGTGCGCCACTCGGCATTTATTGCACCGTAATTGCTCGTCTCCGATTTCAGACCGGGATTGCCGAGAGTGATTGTGTAGCGACTGCCCATCTGATGAAGCATGTGGTAATACATCTCGTCGATGCCCGGCGTGCGGTAACCCATGGCGTAAGTGCCGCGCAGATTGAAATCACCGGCTTTGAACATCAGCGACACCTTGGGGGTGACGCGGCTGCCGAGTGAATGCACTTTGTCGTAGCGCAGACCGGCAGTGGCTGTAATGTGATTCCACAGACGCTGTTCGTGCTGACCGTATACGGAGAATGTACCCAGGCCCTTGTCAAGGTCTGATTCAGGACGGATGAGCGTCTGGTGGCGGTAGTCGATTCCGAAAATGGTGTTGCTTGTCTCGGAGAAGTTGAAGAATCCACGCAGTTCAGCCTCATGGTATTTCTGGCGCTTTGTGCGCTGATACTGGCCGGGGAGATAGTCGCCTGACTCCACAAGGTATTTGTACCACTGGCCGTATGTGCGTCCGGTGTAGTCGAACTTTATGTTGCCAAGGTCACCGAGCCTGTAGGTGGCCCCGCCGGCCCAGCTCCAGCTCTCGTAGAAGTTGTTGTACTTCGAGCCGCCGGTAATATCCTCCCGCACCACCGGACGGTCAAGACATTTATTATAATAAGTGCCCTCTGCGTAGGTCGAAAGGCGATCGGTGGGCTTGTAGGTGAAACGCTGGGTGAGATTGTTGGAGGTATAGCCCAGCGAGAGCTGCGCCAGGGTGCGTATCATTTCGTCGTCCTCCATAGTGTACGGCGAGTTCTGCCAGCCGTCGGAATGGGAGTAGTTATAGCCTGTGAACGAACCAACCTTGCCGGAACTGAGCGATAGATCCAGGCCCTGGTCAAAACGGTTCTTGGTGGTGTAACGGCTGTTGGAGGAGAATTCGCTGCGGTCTGTAGGCTCGGAGGTGATGATGTTTATCACACCGCCCACGGCATCAGAGCCATACAGCGTGGAAGCCGCTCCGCTCAGCACCTCTATGCGTTTTATGGTGTTGATGTCTATCTGGCTCAGGTCAACGTTTCCGCTTATGTCGCCGATCATTTTACGGCCATTGACAAGCATAAGCACATGACTGTTTGTCAAGCCATTGAAACGCAGATATGAACCCATGGCGTTAGGCGAGAACGAAAGCGACGGCACCATCATGGTCAGGGCTTCCTGCAGGCCGTTTATGCCGGCGGCTTCTATTTCGTGGCCCGTTATCACCTCCACCGGAAGAGTGGAATTCTTAAGGCGCTGATGCATGCCCGTGGCGGTTACAACCACCGGGTTGAGCTCATAGGTAATCGAGTCGTTGTAAAAAGGCGTGTTGTCCTCCGCCATCACCGGCAGGACCATCACACCCAGGAGTGTGGAAATTATTGTTTTGCAATACATATGAAGATGGTTTATGAGGTTTATTACGGTCTCGATATGACACCGTTTCACATCTGCAAAATTACTCCGGTCCCCCTCCCCGGTAAATACTCAAAAAAAGTGAAAATTCAGCTCTCATACCCTGCCGGCCTCATCATTTTAAGTTAAATTCCCTTTCCGGCTCCATATTTCCCGATGCTTGCGAATAAAGCGAAAAAGCTTAAATTTGCCATATATTTATTAAACAAGTTCTTAGTAAACAACGGGCGCTGTAAAGCTCAAATTACA
>VSPV01000009.1 GCA_009775605.1 Paramuribaculum sp. | reverse complement strand
GGGCGCGGTAGCTGACGGCTTCGCGCATGTGGTGGGGGAGGATGGTGGGGGAGGCGTCGAGGTCGGCGATGGTGCGGGCCACTTTGAGGATGCGGTCGTAGGCGCGGGCGCTCATGTCGAGGCGCGTCATGGCATCGCGCAG
This sequence comes from Paramuribaculum sp., assembly GCA_009775605.1. Classification (GTDB taxonomy): domain Bacteria; phylum Bacteroidota; class Bacteroidia; order Bacteroidales; family Muribaculaceae; genus Paramuribaculum. Next base: position 31,763 of record VSPV01000009.1, on the reverse strand, counting down.
TATGGCGAGGCATTCGGGGTCGAGGGGGCAATGGGTGCGGAGCATGCGGGAGGTCATCTGTGCGTTGCAATATACGCCCGGCTCGGCGGCAAAGCGACGGGCCTGACGCTCGCGGGCGGCGACCACGCGGGCCCTTATGGCTGCGCTCGATTCGCCGGGAGGGGCCGAGGCTATCTCGTCGAAACCGACGGGGAGTATCTCCACCTGCAGGTCGATGCGGTCGAGTAGCGGGCCGGAGATGCGGTTGAGGTATTTTCTGACGGCGCCGGGTGCACAGATGCATGGGCGCGTGGGATGGTTGTAATAGCCGCAGGGGCACGGGTTCATACTCGCCACGAGCATGAATCCCGCAGGGTAGTCTATTGTGTATTTGGCACGGGCTATGGTGATATGGCGGTCTTCGAGAGGCTGACGCATCACTTCGAGCACGCCGCGCGAGAATTCAGGGAATTCGTCAAGGAAAAGCACGCCGTTATGGGCCAGGGAAATTTCGCCCGGCACGGGATTGGTTCCGCCACCCACGAGCGCCACCGGCGAGATGGTGTGATGCGGCGCACGGAATGGCCGCGCCGTCATGAGACGCGAGCCTCCGCGCAGGCTGCCTGCCACGGAGTGTATCTTGGTGGTCTCCAGCGCCTCGGCAAGCGTAAGCGGGGGCATAATCGACGGCAACCGCTTTGCCATCATGGATTTGCCGGCTCCGGGAGGGCCAACAAGCAGGATATTGTGGCCCCCGGCGCACGCCACCTCCAGAGCGCGCTTCACGTTTTCCTGACCTTTTACCTCGCTGAAATCGTAAGGGAACCGTCCGGCCTCGGCCATGAACTCGGCGCGTGTGTCGACCACCGTCGGCTCGAGTGAGGAAGTGCCTGAGAGCAGGTCGACCACCTCCGCGAGCGACTTCACCCCGTAGACATCGAGATTATTTACCACGGCGGCCTCCGGGGCGTTCTGAGCGGGCACAATCATCCCCTCGAAGCCGAGAGAGCGGGCGAGAATGGACATGGGGAGGGCGCCGCGGATGGGAAGGACGGAGCCGTCGAGCGACAGCTCGCCCATAATCATGAAGCGGTCCAGGCGGTCGCGGGGAATGCGTTCGGAAGCGGCAAGAATGCTCACGGCTATGGGGAGGTCGTAGGCCGCGCCCTCTTTCCTGACATCGGCCGGAGAGAGATTTATCACGATGCGGCGGCGCGGGAACTCAAGTCCCGACTGCTGCATGGCCGATACCACGCGGGCATAGCTTTCCTTCACGGCGGTGTCGGGCATGCCGACCATTGTGAAGGCGATGCCGCGCTCCACTACGGTCTCAACCGTAACCAGAATGGCGTCGATGCCCTGAACGGCGGCACCGAAAGTCTTGATGAGCATTATTTCGAGGAGATTTTTTTGGCGATGGCAGATGTGGCTTCAGTCACCGACTGCCCGCGGAAAAGCTGCGTGCCGGTGGAATCGGTCACTATAAAAAACGGCACCGACGGAATGGCGAGGCGGCTCAGGGCGTGGGAAGTCAGCGCCACCGGTTCCCAGGTCTGGCGCCATGAGACCGTGTCGGGAGCCACGGAGTTTTTCCAGGCCGTAGAGTCGGGAGCCGTGGAGATTTCGAGAATGGCCACGCGTGGGCTTATGCTGCCTGTGCTGAGGCTCTTTATGGCGGGAATCACGGAATCGCGCTGGACGTGGTCGGTACCCACTATTGCTATCAGCGAGTAGGATTTACGGCGTGTGCTGAACGTCACCACGGAATCGCTGCGGTCGTAGAGCGTGAGCGACGACAGCTCCCTGCCGGCACTTGCGGCAAGCTGCGAGGCCAATACGGAATTGAAATTGTGGGTAAGGGCCGGAGTGCGCACTTCGGGGCTCAGGAGCGAGAAAAGTGAGTCGGCAGTCCGTTCATAGCCGCGGGGATTGAAATAGGTCGACAGGAGCGCCGTGGAAGCCATGTTGGATTTGTTTTCACCTATAAACCGGGCTATGGATTCGTTGATGCCGCGGGTATCGCCCGAAGCCAGTGCCTCGCGGTTGTCGAATACCCAGCGCGCTATCTTGTCGGAAGAAGAACTGCCCGAAATCTTAAGCCGGTCGGAGCCGTCGGCGGGGCCGGTGATCTTGATTTTGTCGCCGTTGCGCACCACAATTGTTGCAAGCCGCGAGCCTCCGGCGTCGAGAATGGCCAGCGCCGGAGCCGAAGCCTCGCCGCGGAGTCCGAACTTGTCGTTCTCCGATACGGCTGTGATGCGCTTTAGTCCGCCGTCGGCAAAATAGGTAAGTGACACGGTGGCCGTGCCGAGGCCGTCAATGCGTCCCTGCACTGTGAAATGGTCTTTTTTGCCGCACGAAACCAGGAAAAGGGCGGCTATGGAGATAATGACAATTGAAATCCTGCTGTTCACGATAAATTGCTGAGCGGCGGGGAATGATTACTGGCGCCCGCAGCCATCAGCAAAGATAATTATTCCGCCTCACCTTTGCAAACTTATATGGTAAGCATGCAAACTTCTGCCGAAAGTGCTCAACATAGCGGCAAAACGATTATATTTGCAGAGATAATGAAACCGTTCCGACTATTAATCATCGCATTCGTGGCTGTCCTTGGGCTGAGCCAGGCCTGGGGGCAGATTATAACCACGCGCAACGATTCGCAGATTATCAACACAGACAGCGTGCGCCGTGCGTTTGACGACCAGCCGTATTTCGGTCTATATAAAGACAATTATTTCATATTCGGCCCATCTGTAGGCCCCAAAGCCACCAAAGAGAACACCAACGTAAAGTTCCAGATATCCATAGCGCAGCGCCTTACAAAGAGCACGCTCCCCTGGGGCACATATCTCTATCTATTCTACACGCAGAAGGTGTTCTGGAACGTGCTCGAAAAATCGTTTCCCATGACCGACCTCAACTTCAATCCCGGCGTGGGTCTTGCGAAGCCTCTGTTTGTGAAAAACCGCTTCATAGGCAAAATGGTGATGATGCTCGAGCATGAAAGCAACGGCCGCGACGGAATAGAATCGCGTTCCTGGAACAAACTCTCATTCGGCGCCAACATAATAGTCGACCCCCAGTTTATGATTCACGGAAAATTCTGGATACCGTTCGTGGACGGCGAAAACAATCCCGACATCCTCGACTATTGCGGCATATACCAGACCGGCATGACGTTCAATACCGCCGACCAGCGCTTCGGCGCCGGCATTACCCTGGTGAAGCGCCGTGGATTCCAGCTCAACTACAACACCATAATAGAGCTGAACTACCGCCTGTTCAAGCGCGACAACCAGTATCTCTTCCTCCAGTATTACAATGGCTACGGTGAAGGGCTGCTGGATTACAACAAATTCCATTCGCAGCTTCGCGTGGGCATAGTGATAAAGCCCAGGCACTTCAGCGATTTCTGAACACCCACCAGGCCACTGTTGCCACGGCTATCAGGGCGATTGCCGCGCGGGAATTGAGCGCGGCATAGAGACGCGGACACCTCTCGCGGCAACCCGACGAAACAAAGTAGAGCCCGATCACCGGCACGGCGAAAAACAGCGCCGCGTTATAGCGCCATGCTCCGGCTATATCGCCGCGGAGTATGGCATGGAAAGCCCTCTGGGAGCCGCATCCGGGGCAATCGTAGCCGGTGAGCGCCTTCAGCGGGCAGCGGGGGAAAAGCGTGGCCGCGGGGTCAACAAACGCATATAAAGCTATTACAGCCAGCACCAATATGGCACCGGCTGCAATCAGCAGTATTCTTTTTCTATCAGAGCGAGGAGACAAGGTCCACGGCGTTGAAGAAAAGCATAATCGGAAGCTGAATCACCACCCATGCCACAATCGAGGCTATAAGCCACCCGCATGCCGCCGTCGACGCGCTGCGCGCTCCCTCATAATCGCCGCTGTTATAGCGCGATGATACTTTCGATGAGTATATCACGCCTATTATGGCCGGGATGCAGCAGCACAGAAATATGGCCACGATGTTCCAGCCCAGATAGGTCTCCGGCATGCGCGGACGCGCCGTGGCCGGTTGCCGGTTCATGTAGGACTGGCGGGGATACGGATCGGTATAGTCCGGAGCGGCGGGAGGTTCCTGCACCGTGGTGCCGAACAGCGGGGCGAGTTCGGGGAACGACGCGGCTTTTCGCCAGTCGGCCATGCCGGTGTGCCACACCATTGTCTCCGGCGTGAGAGGAATGCGCATCAGTTCGGTGAGCGACATCGGGCCCACCTTCTGATTGTCGATAATAACCCAATAGTTCATATCAGAAATATTTTACGGTCTCGCCGAGAATGTCGGAGAGGATATTGTTGGCCAGTCGGCTCGCTCCTATGCGGAAATATTCGGGGGAGAGCCACTCGTCGCCCAGCACGGCCTTCACTATGCAGTAGTAGCCAAGGGCTTCTTCCGTGGTCGACACGCCTCCGGCAGCCTTGAAGCCCACCTTGCGGCCTGTTTTCTCATAATATTCCTTGATGCACGAGCACATCACGTAGGCAGCTTCGAGCGACGCGCCGGGATAGCCCTTGCCGGTGGAGGTCTTGATGAAATCGGCGCCCGAATACATGGCGAGAACCGAAGCGGCGCGCACATTTTCGGCCGTGGCAAGAGCACCGGTCTCGAGAATCACTTTCAGATGGGCGTCGCGGCACGACTGCTTGAGTTCCGAAAGCTCGTCGCACACTTCCTCCCAGTCGCCGTCAAGGAAATTGCCAAGGTTCATCACCACGTCTATCTCGTCGGCGCCTCCTTCCACAGCCAGAGCTGTCTCGGCAACCTTTACCTCAGGGAAGGTCTGCGACGATGGGAAGCCGCCCGACACACAGGCGATTTTCACCTCAGTTACATCGAGCACCGTGCGCACCACGGGCGCAAAATTCGGATATACACAGATGGCGGCCACCGAAGGCAGGTCGCCGTGGTCGGTCTCGAAATCATTCACGCGCTCGGTAAAGCGTGCCACCGACGAGGGCGAATCCGTGGCATTGAGTGTGGTGAGGTCTATGCTCGAGAATATCAGGCGGTACACATCGGCGGTGCGTGCCTGTTCGAGATTGGCGGCGAGTATGGCGGCAACGGCCTCCTTCACCTTATTGTCGTCCGTGAGCACATTGCTTTCGCTCACTGTCTTGTGGTATCTGTCAGTCATAACGTATAAGTGTTTTATTTTGGTTATCGGTTCACTCGCCTTCGGAGCGCAGGCGCGGATTGGAGCGGTGACGCTCTTTATCCCTAATGGATTTCTTTGCGAGATTGTTCATAAATGCCTCGGCAAGGTCAACGCCGTGCTGGTTGGCGATTGCGGCCACCACCCATATCACGTCGGCAAGCTCATCGGCGAGCGACGCGCTTTCGCCCGGTTTCCACGACTGTTCGCCGTCGGTGCGGGCAAGAATGCGTGCCACCTCGCCGGTTTCCTCGGCCAGGATGGCCATGTTGGTGAGCGGGCTGAAATAGCGCACGCCCACGGTGGTGATCCACCGGTCCACCTTCGCCTGAAGCTCGCGCAGGCCTATGTCGCCTTGTTCGTCGGTAATCATTCTTTCAGTCTGGAGTCAATTATTATGGTCACGGGGCCGTCGTTCACCAGCTCCACCTGCATGTCGGCGCCGAACACTCCGCGTCCCACTCCGGCAATCTCCGTGGATTGCGCAAGCAGCGAGCAATAGAGGTCGTAAAGCGCGGTGGCAGTGGCATGGCCGGCGGCGCGGATATAACTCGGGCGGTTGCCCTTGCGTGTGGAAGCTGTGAGCGTGAACTGGCTTACAGCCAGAATGCCGCCATGGGTCTGCTCGACCGAGAGGTTCATCACGCCAGCCTCGTCATCAAACACCCGCAGTCCGAGTGTCTTCGCGGCCAACCAGCGGGCATCCGCCTCCGTATCGCCCTCTTCCACCCCCACGAGCACCATCAGACCGCGGCCTATCGAGGCCACTTTCTCTCCGGCAATGCTCACCGATGCCCGTGCAGCTCTTTGAATCACAATTCTCATGATTGCAAAAGTAATAAGAAATTGTTCCCCGCGAAAACAAATATTGATTCCGCGCTTAATCCAGCCCTCTGGCTATCTCCTTGAGGACGGATAATTCAACTGTTGAGAAGTCCGACTTATCGTAGACATTCATCAGATACACCCGCCCTTCCGTTTCCATGGTCACAACAGTATAAGTGATGACTCTTGCTCCACCTGATTTTCCACGGCCCTTGGATGTGATGGCCATGCGTAACTTGCGTATACCTGGACTGAGTTCTACGCCCTGAAAGGGATTCTCCTCCAGTGAGAGGACAAGATTCATCAAATCGTCCTTAAACGACCTGTAGCGTTTCCGCAGAGCCTTAGCCTGGCTTTCGAATTCCGGAGTAGTGGAAACGTCAAAGCTCATCTATAAACGCTCTTGCCGATTTCACGGGGATTTCACCAGCCTCCATCTGCTTCACCTGCTTCCAGCTGCGTCGTATGCTTTTTACAGCCTCATCCACACGGTTCTGCTGAGCCTGCGAGAGCGACAGGTCCTCATTCCCGATGCGCACAAGGGCGTAAAGGGAGTTTTTACGGCGAATAAGCACGCGTTCACCCTCGGAGGCCCTGTCGAAAGAGGCAGCCAGATTGTTCCGGTAATCTCTTACTGATAATACTTCCATAACTCTGTTCTATTAGTTCGGTACAAACATACATTTTTTTTCAATAGCATAACAAATTTGTGTACAAAAAAGTGTACACAAACACATCTTTTTTCTTACAAGCCCACCTCTGGCGCCCAAAAATCGGCGGGGTGGTTTCGGGCTGTGAGATAAAATGGTTAAATTTGTGACTTAAATGTTTATTACCGATGAAAAAACCAATCCTGTTTCTTGCAATGATTTTTGCCGGCGCGACCTGGGGCGCCGCCAAAGACCAGAGCCGCGATCCGTATGCCGAACCGGTGGACACCGCGACCGTCGACACCTCGGGCTGGGCTGCCCTCTCGGGCCCCACTCGCCTCACATGGACTCCCGGCGACAAGCACTACCGCCAGTTCGCCACGCCTGAAGTCACCCAGTGCTCCGACACCATTGTCAACGCATGGCGTGGCGAGCGCCTCGGCCTCGAAGCCCTGCTGATAAGCCCCGAGGGTTGCGGCCCCGTAAAGGTGAGCCTCTCGCCCCTGCAGCGCGCGGGGAAAACGGTTGCCGCTCCCGGCAGCCAGGCGTCGCTGATGCGCTATGTGATTACCACCGCCTACAACACCTGCGGCTATCCATCGGCCGATCTCCCCACCTATACCGTCCCCGACATGATTGACCTTCCCGGCACCGACGCAGCAATTCCCGCCAAAAGCGTCCGCCCGGTATGGGTCACCGTGGAAGTGCCCCGCGACATCGCTCCCGGCGACTACACCATGACGCTCACCGCCTCGGCCGCCTCCACCGGCAAGACCGTGGCTACGGCCCGTCTGCAGGTGAATGTGGCGCCCAACACCCTTCCCGCGCCCAAGGACTACGCTTTCTACCTCGATATGTGGCAGCAGCCTTACGCCATCTCTCGCTATTACGGGGTTGAGCCCTGGAGCGACGCCCACCTTGAAAAGATGGCTCCGTATGCCGACATGCTGGCGCGCGCGGGACAGAAAGCCGTGAGCGTGATTCTATTCTACGAACCCTGGGGAGAGCAGAGCAACGACAAGTTCGAGCCCATGGTGGAGACCGTGCGCACAAAGGACGGCAAATGGAAATTCGACTACTCGGTGCTCGACCGCTACGTGAAGTTCATGGCCGACCACGGCGTGGACGAGGTGCTCGAGTGCTTCACGATGGTTCCCTGGCAGCCCCAGTACCGCTACCGCGACGCGGCCACCGACAGCCTGAAATTTATAGAATGCAAGCCCGGCTCGCCTGAGTATAAGGAGCTCTGGACAGCCCTGCTTAAAGACCTTACCTCCCACCTGAAGCAGAAGGGATGGTATGAAAAGACCGAGATTGTGATGGATGAGCGCGGACTGCCCGACATGCTCGCCGCCCTCAACGTGGCCCAGACCGCGGTGCCCGGCCTGAAAATGGCCCTCGCCGGCAACTACCATAAGGAGCTCGTGGACACCCTCCAGTCCTACACCATGATCAAGGGCGAATTCTTCCCCGAGACCGTGCTCAACAAGCGCCGCGCCAAAGGACAGCGCAGCATCCTCTACACCTGCTGCGCCACGCCCGCTCCGAGCCAGTTCAGCAACAGCGCACCCGCCGACGGCGCATACCTTCCCGTCTATGCAACCGCCACCGGTTTCGACGGCTATCTGCACTGGTCGTTCAACAACTGGACCGACCATCCCATGACCGACACCCGCTTCCACATGTTTGCCCCCGGCGATACCTACTTCGTATATCCCGACGGACGCACTTCCGTGCGTTACGAACGCATGGTCGAGGGCATACAGATGTCCGAGAAAATACGTCTGCTCCGCCAGGAGCTTGAAAACCGCCAGGACCTTGCCGGCCTGCAGCTTCTTGAGCAGGCTCTCCTGCCGATACGCACCGGAGCCATGACCTCCTATTATCCCACATCGGCCGTTGTCTCCGACCTGCACAAATCGCTTGACGTGATTTCACGCCGCGTAGCGCAGTAACAGGACGCAATAATATATAATAAAACGCCCTTCCCGTCCGGCCAATCCGGCAGGGGAGGGCGTTTTAGTGAGGGTGTATCAAAATTCAACAATTGGGTAGAACTGCGAAATACGGAATTTTGATACACCCTCCTATAAGTTTGGACGGTAATTTTGAATTTTACGATATTTTCTGTCAGGAGGCGCTTTCCTGGCGGTTTTTGCCGGCGAGCATGCCGCAGGCGGCCATGATGTCCTCGCCGCGCGAGGCGCGTATGGTGGCCGTGATGCCGTGTGAGTTCAGGCGGTCGCGGAACGCGGTCATTACCGGTTCCGTGGCCGTTTTCAGTTCCGAATCAGGAATGGCGTGGAAGCGTATCAGGTTCACGCGGCACTGCATGTTGCGCAGCAGCCGGGCCAGGGCGTCGGCGTGGCGCATGTCGTCGTTCACGCCGCGGAACATGGTGTATTCCACCGACAGGCGGCGCTGATGGGCGAAATCGTAACGCTTCAGCAATTTCAGCACGTCGAGCAGCGGATAAGCCTTCTCCACGGGCATAAGCCCTGCGCGCTCCGAGCTGAACGGGGAATGCACGCTCACTGCCACATGCACCTGAGTCATGTCAAGCAGCTTCCGCAGGGTGTCGAGCTTTCCGATGGTCGACACGGTGATGCGGCGCGGGCTCCAGGCCAGTCCCCACGGCTCCGTCAGCACCTCTATGGCGGCAAGTACAGCGTCGAAATTGTCCATAGGTTCGCCCATTCCCATGAACACTATGTTTGTGAGGCGTTCCGACTCTTCCACCGAAAGCACCTGGTTGATAATCTGCGCTGCCGTAAGGTTGCCGTGGAAGCCCTGGCGTCCCGTCATGCAGAACGAGCAGTTCATGCGGCATCCCGCCTGCGAGCTGACGCAGAGCGTGGCGCGGTCACCGTCGGGAATCATCACCGACTCTATATCGCGCGTGCCCACGCCCGGGAAGAGATACTTCACCGTGCCGTCGGCGCTCACTACTCTTGCCAGAGGCTCCGTGCGTCCCACCTCATATTCCTGCTTGAGCCTCTCGCGCCCGCGGACGGAAATATCCGTCATCTCGTCGATTGATACGGCGCGGCGCACATAAAGCCACCTCGCCATCTGTTTAGCCGAAAACGTGGGCAAAGAACATTTTTCTGCCACCTCGCGCAGTTGGGCGAGGTTCATTCCTATGAGTGGTGTGAGCGATGAGTTCATATCGGTAAAATGGTGTTGTCACGCAAAATTAGAAATTTTTTCGTTAAAGAGCATCCATGCAAAAACAGCCTTTGTTCCCCATCGGATGTAAATTAGATAAATAATGCAAGCTATTAAGAATATTGTACAATTAAAATTTATGAACGAAGATATAATTTTGTAATTGACGGTGAGTGCTATTAACAATTACCAATTATTATCAACTAACTCATCTGTTATAAAACTGAGTAGCTAACTATGCGACGGACTTCTCCCGGCCAGAATAGCCGGAGAAGTCCTCGCTGTATCAGCGCGAAATAAAATAAATCTAAACCGTTACCTATATGAAAAAAATCCTATGTTTTGCCACGACATTGCTGTTTGCTCCCGGCGGCAATTGTCTGACAGGTGAATACAGACAGGGAAAATGGATCGGCAAACCTTCTCTGGGAAAGAAAAACGCCCAAAAACTGCGTACGGTCTATAAATAATCAGATACATGATATAATTTTGAACATTTAATAACCAATCAAACCAAATCAAATAAACATGAACAAGAGATTCCGACACTTATTGCTGCTGGTAGCGGGCACAGCAGTGCTGCTGGCAGCCTGCACCTCGGAAGCCCCCTGGCATTTCGCCACCGACTATATGGACGTGACGGTGGACGGCCGCGGTTATATCACGGGGCTTAAGAACACTACCGTTGACAACGCTCCCGAGCTGAGCCCCGCCGACAAGCCCTCGCCGCTGCTCACCCTTTACAACAGCACCGATTCCACATGGCACTATCCCGCCGAGGCGAGCTACAGCCGCCTCTCGAAGGTGATGACGCTCAAGTATGACGACGGCATGGAGGCCGAAGTGAAAATAGAGCCCTGCGGCAAATATCTGCGCATGGAGCTTGTTGACCTCAAGGCTCCCGAAGGCATCGACGCCGCTCAATGGGGCTCGGTCCACACCAACATCACCAACCTGCTGGGCGAGGTGATAGGCGTGGCACGCGATACCTCCGACGTTGCCAACTATGCCGTGGGAATGCTCGCGCTCGACGACAACACCCTCGGCTGCACCGCCGACCTCGACGCCGACGCCGCTCCCTTCGAATACATAATCCACACACCCGACCCCGTGCGCTTCCCGCTGCCCGACTCGCTTTACGAGGGCCAGCGCTTCTCTCTTGGCGGTAACGGCATCAGCGACGTGGCATTCTATGCCCATAAGGAGCCCTACTATCGCATAATGTACGGCAACGCCGCAACAGTCGACAGCCTGGGACGCATATCCATCCAGTATTCCACCCGCGACCGCTCGCGTCGGCGCACCATAGCCTACTCGCTCATCCCCCACATGGAGGCCAATATCCCCAACCACATAGAGGTCGAGCCGATAGAAGGCGTGGGCATGATAGGCTCGAAGGTGGCCCTCTGGGGCAGCCCCGACTCCACGGCGCTGATGGACGTGATTCAGGACATAGTGATAAAGGAAGGTCTGCCTCATCCCACCATCAACGGAAAATGGATAAAGGACCCCACGGCCTACAAGCCCGACGTGATTGTGCGCGGCACGGAATACGACAGCATAATCGACTATACCTCGCAGATGGGCTACTCATCGATTTATGCCTACTACCAGTTCCTGCATCCCGACCGCGCCAACGGCGGATATGTCGACGGCCCCGGCCATGAGAAAAAGCCCTTCAGGCTCAAATCGGGCGACCTCTCGCATAAGGAGTTTGCCGACAAGGCCGCCGAGAAAGGCGTGCTGCTTGGCCGCGTTACCATCACCAACTCGATGGCTCCCGGCACATCCGACGTTGTCCCCGTGCCCAGCGACAGCATCTGCTATCAGCTGCGCCGCGCTCTCGCCACCGACATATCGGCAACCGATACCGTGATAAGAGTGGACAATCCGCTTTACATGGACGAAATCGGCAGCTGGGAAGGCCACTGCCAGAGCCTCAACATAATAAAGATTGGCAAGGAGCTCATACACTACCTGGGAGTGTCGGGCGACACGCTGCTCAACGTCACCCGCGGCTACTGGGGCACCACCCCCTCGGCCCACAAGGCTGGTGATGTGCTCGACAAGACACAGGTGACCATCAACTACGGCTACGACGGCCTCATTCCCAACATGGCCCTTCAGGATCTCATGGCCGACAACTACGGCCAGATGGCAGCAAACAGCGGCATAACCCACTTTGACCTCGACGGCCAGGAATTCCTCTTCAACCAGGGCCACGGCTACTACTCGGTGAAGCGCTTCATGCGCCGCATGTTCAAGAAAGCCGCCGAGCTCGGCGTGCCTTATCTGCGCGTGGGCGGCGCCACCCTTTCGGAAGGCTCCTGGCACTACCAGAGCTTCTGGAACGTAGGCGGCGGCAAAGCCATGTATGATATCGACACCCGCGAATGGGGCAGCGCCACAAGCGAGGGCAAGGACATACGCGACGTGGCCTATGCCAACTACTTCCCCGCCACCTTCGGCTCGAACTTCGAGATAGGCCCCGACTCCAAGGTCGAGGACTACAACCACGTGGAGGCAACCTCCATCGGTCACGGCGCCATCTACTACATGCCTATGTCGCCCTCTGTAATCGGGTCGGCTCCGAACCGCGACGAGATAATCGCCACCATAGCCACATGGGAGCGCGCCAGATCGGCCAATGCCTTCCCCCGCAGCGTGCGCCGCGAGATGATGAATCCCGCCTACGACTGGACCATCGAGGAGACCGACGGCGGCAAAGCCTGGCTGCTCCACCGCAAAGGCGGCAACCGTCCCGACCACACCTATAAGCTGAAGCCCTCATCGTCAATCCCTACCCTTTGACAATAATAAAGTAAGAGATTGTGATTTAGGAATTTCGTCACCCCACCCACCCGGGGTGACGATTTTTTTGCGGAGGAGCGGCCGCGTATTACCGTCCAAATTGTAGGGATGCACGCTCGTGCATCCGCTGAAAATCAACGTATTGAATTCGGCTGCTCCATGGAGCAGCCCTACTTTACGCGATTTTGCAACACCCCAGCTACCAAGTCATTGATGGCCACCGGATGCACGAGCGTGCATCCCTACAACTTGGTGATAATTTTGAGCTTTGCAGCGTTCCACCTCGCATCCGCTGAGCACCGGAGGTGCGATATCTGTACAACCCACTGCGTAAGCTGTGGGACCCGAGAGCATCTCTCTTTCCTGTGCGGCAAGCCCCGGAGGGCGCGCCGCCGCACTGTGGCGTCAGCCTGGGAGAGCACCGATATGTTAAATCGGGCATTTAGGTTTTTTTCGATATTTTTGCATTCAGGCTCTTGACACTTAACCGCTTAAGCAGTAATTTTGCATTGCAAACGAAACGAACACGTACAGGGTCGGCCCCGCATCCGGGGGCGGATATCATGAATCAAACAAAGCACAATTATTTGTTTCTCAATACCGTATCCCACTCATCTTGAACGGGTTCCCCACCGGAATCCATTCTTGTGAATTATCCGACTCCGGTCACGCCAAACCTCGTCCGGCACGCGCCGCCGTAGGCTTTGCGCTCTTCTGCCGACGCCGTCCCGCATCCGGCTCTCCCGGATGTCTGCAGCCTGAAATAGAGCAGTACAATGTTTTGTTAGACAATATATACTTGAATTTTGGTTATGAGGGAGGTGCGCTTCTGTGAAGAAGTGCACTTTCATTTTAAATCCATTTCTAAAGTTTCTTAAAGGGAATGTGAAAAATGTTTTGGTTAAAAAAAAAGAATTACCTTTGCAACCATAGTTATTCAGTAGATTATAGTTTACACACAAAACATTTTGCAATGAAAAAGAAAATCCTCAGCCTCGCGGCTGCCGTTGCCATGCTCGGAATGTTTGCATCCTGCAGCAGCGACGATCCCAAATCGCCCACTCCCAATCCCGATCCGGATCCCGATCCCGTGGTAGTTCCCGGCGAAGACCTTACAGCCAAGGAATATTCCGGAACCTCCGCCACCGTCACAATGGGCGATGCTCCCGTTGCAGGCCAGCTTGTAAAATTCACACCCGGAACTGAGCCAAAACTTACAATAGAAAGCGAACCCATCAACCTCAGCGAACTGATAGGAGGCGTCGTAGCTCAGTCAAAAGCCGATGGCGATATCATGCTTCCCACTCCCGGCCTGATTCCCGGCAGCCCCTCCGTAACAATTCCTCTGACCCTCACCGGCGAGGCCGACACATGCTCTTTCACCGGTAACACCCAGACCGACTATTGCACCTTCAACTATACCGGTGCTGTAGGCCCTAACGGTGTTACTCTGAAAATCAGCGACGTGAAGCTCAAAAATACTTCGCTTGCCGGCACCTACGCTGTTCCCACCGATTATATCGGAGTTGACTCCTGGGGCGACCCCACAATCGATGACTCCCGCCTTTTCCGCATCCAGTGGGATTCTGAAACGAAAGTAATGGGCGTCATGGCCGTAAGCTCTGTAATCCGTCAGGCACTGAAGATGACCACCCAGCCTGATGCCAATGGCGAAGCTCAGCCCCTCCCCGCACTCTATGCAAATATTCTCAAGAACGTTACATTCGGTGAGGACGGCAGCATATCAGCCGTTTACTGCGACACCGACAAAGAAGGCTGGCCCGAGGCAACCGCTCCCAAAGGCATTGCAAGCTATGTTGTGAAAGAAGACGGCACCGCGCTCGTATTCATCAATCCGATTGCTGTGATAGCCAACGTTGCAGCAAATGCTTCAAAATCGCGCGCTATCGACATGGATGCCATTATGGAAACTCTTATCAACGATGTACTCCCCATGTGCCAGAACGGCGTTCCCGTAAGCTACGGCCCCGCGCTTGTGGAGACTGACGAATATGATGAAAATTACAATTATATTTTCGTTCCTTCGGAGAACCCCAACGCCTACAGCTTCTATCTCGGTACCGATGTGCTCCTTCCGCTTCTTAAGGTTGCCGCTCCCATCATTGCTGATGATGATGTAATCAATATGATTGTCGAGGCAGCCAAGCAGGATCCCACAATGGGTGGTATGGCCGACATGCTTCCCAGCATCCTGAAGACGCTTCCCGAAATAGTCCACACCACTTCCAAGGTCGAAATCGGTATCAACCTCGACCGTCAGTAATCATCGCCTGACATAAGGGCTTCCGCCCCGCGGACGTCCCACCAAAATAAACCTCGGCGTGTCAAAGCAGTTTTGGCACGCCGAGGTTTTGTTTTGTATAGAATGAGCGGCAAAATACTGCCTCGCTGTTGCGTAAGCGTGGGCAGTCTGTTGGGTTCCCAAGCTTACGCACACTGCGGCATCGCGCTCTCCGAGGCTCGCCGCAGAGAGAAGATGGAAGCATCCTTTCCCACAGCTTGCGCAGTGGTTTGTACAAATATCGCACCTCCGGTGCTCAGCGGGCGGGAGGTGGAACATTGCAAAACTCAAATTGTCAACAAGTTGTAGGGATGCACGCTCGTGCATCCGGTGGCAAGCAATGACTTGTCAGCGGATGCTCCATGGATCAGCACTACTTTTCGCGATTTTGTAGCACCCCCAACGGGAGTTTAGTCGTTGATGTTTAGGCGCGATTGTACGTTGGAGCGGTTGTCTTTGATTTTTAGGTCTTTGATGCCGCGGGCTTCGATCAATACGGGCTTCTGGGTGCCGGGCGAGTTGAAAATGAAGTCGTTGTCGAGGATACGGATGCCGCTGTGCACCGGGCCGAGATCTTTGTCATTTTCGGGCGCAATGAGTATCACAGGCGAAGAGCAGTCAATGAAGCGGTTGTTGCGGATGGTGACATCGCGCACGGGTCCCGACTCAAACCAGCTGCGGGCGTCGTCGGCAATGAGTATCGACGCCATCGGTATCTTGATGAAAGTGTTATGGGCTATTATCGTCTTGCCCGATGTGGTGAGCAGGATGCCGCGGGTAGGGGTGAGTGTAAACGTGTTGTAGGTTATCTCGACCTCGGGATTGGCAGAGATGTTGTCAATCACCGCATCACCGCCGAGGGCATTGATGGCGTCCTCTAAGCTGCGGTCGAGGGTCAGTCGGTAGTCCGTATCGCTGAGCTGACTGATGCTTTTCACTTTGGCTCTGGCGCCGCGCAGGAGCGAGTGGGGATCGGTCACGGCAATCTCATCGCCCGGAAGATAGTTCTCGAAGCCGCGCGTCTGGCCGTGCATGAAGCGCACGTCAACGGTGTTGCCCTCGCATTTTACAACCTTGAGGTGCGTGCCGTGGATGTTGATGGGGTCGTCGTGTGCTCCGGCGAAATCGCAGCGGGTAATCCTTACTTTGCCGCGGCAGCCCGACACCTGCATGAAGTCGGCGAAACCGGCGCATGTGCGTCCGCTCGCCGGGTCGGGAAGACAGCGCACGCGGTCGTAGGTGATATCGCTGCTCATCTGAGCCACGATTCCGAAATTGCCGAGGAAGCGGTAGTTCATGTCGGAGAGGGTGACGCGCTCGCTGCGGTTGATGAAGGTTGCCACTTCGTTGCGGATGGAGTGGCGCATCTGATAGACCATGCCGGGAGCGCATTCCGGCGCCTGTCCCGCCTCGTAATGCCATACGAGATTGCCCCTTGAGTCGGTCTAGGCATAACGGTAGCGGTCCATCGGGGAGGGGCAGCGCAGGGTGTAGCCGTTGCCCCACAGCTGGGCTATTCCGCCGGTGAATTGCCATCCTTCGCCTTCCCAGTAGAGCTTGCCCTGGGGATTAATGGAGTAGCGCGACGGAGGTACCACGCGTGTGGTGAGGGTGGAGTCGGTGCGCGACACAACCCTCATTTCGGGAACCGATGGATCGGCCGCGTCGATATTGAGGTTGGTAACGGTCACGTTGGTGCAGCTGTCGATTCCGATTGCTGTCATCTCGCCGTGTGTGAGCAGGGTCGCTCCGCGGCCGTCGACCGTTACGTTTTTCATCCCGTGGAGCCACAGGCCGAAGTGTTTTGTGGGGTCAGGATTTTCTCCGCGGGTGGTGGTGTTCGACACATGGCGCACGAGAGCCGTGGCGGCCGAACGGGAGATGTTGTAGACCGCACCGGGCTGAAACACCACGGTCACCTTGCCGTCCTTAACGGCGCCGGCGTCGGTGAGAGCCTGCCGGATGGTTCCCGTCATGTCGGCACCCGGAGTCGGGGCCGGAATTTCGATAATCCTGTGGGTAGCGAATGCTCCCGCGGAGATGGTCAGAGCGGCTAACGCCATTGTAATACGCCGTATGATTGCAGTTTGTGGCATGGTGATAGTGGATTTAAGATTAACTATTAACCTCAGGTTGTACAAACAATGTCATTTAATATATGAGAGAGGCATCCCGTTTTGGATAATATTGTCTGATTAATTCAGAAGAATTATTTTAGCGGTGGAATTGTCCATTTTCGGCATTGTCCAGCCAACAGGTGCGTTGATATATGTGGGGTCGGTTATAGTGAATTTTTTACCATTAGTTATAATATAATCACCTTTGACTTCATCAGGGAAATTGATGGCGGCTGCCAGATGTCCCGGGTAAAACACGAGCAGGCATTTCAGTCCCAAGAGATCGCGCACAAGTCGTGTGAGTAGAATGGAGCGATCCTCACAGTCACAATATGGATAGTAGAGCGATTCTTCTGGAAAGAAAGCTCGGTCACCGCCCCATACCTTATCGTCATATTCATATACGAATCCGGTCTGAATCCAGTTTAGGATACGCTCGACCGCCTCCAGTGGTGACTGCCCGGCAATAAGTGTACGTAGCTGTGGATACAAAGTCTGGCGAACATGATCGCTTACAGGAGCATTGGCGTACATTGCCCAGCGCGAGACAGGGTTTGATCCTACCACTGATGTGGGGTAGGTGTCGTAAAATGAAATCAGATTTTTGTTAACAGTACTATTTACCGAGAACCCGGGATAGCGTTCCGATTTGATTACGCGGGTGTCAGACGTTGTCGAGGCGGCAGGGGGAAGAGTCGGAATCCATAGTGAAACTCCTGTCTCGTTTTTGAAACGCGACTGGCAAAGCGCTGAGCTCCTGGCATTCTTTGCAAAATATGAATAATAATTGACCCCATCACAGACGGTATAGCTTCTGTCGTATATAAGGTGCTGGGAGGCATACATCATGTCAAGATGGGATCCGTCGGCGATTGAAAGCCGGACGTTATATCCTGCCTGGCTTGCAAGATAAGTCATCATCAGAGCTATTGCATCGGATCCTGAGGCGGTCTGACGGGACACGGATTCCAGAAAAACGAAGAAGGCCCAGTCGCAGAGGGCGGCCTGTGACCTGAATTTGATGCAGTCGGCCACAAGGCGGCTGTAATCAGGCTGGCTGAGACGAGTCCACCCATCGGCAATGGCTGTCTGGGAGATACCGCTAAGGGAGAATCGTTGGGACGGCCCGTGAACAGTGGCGGCTGATCCGAGGAACGGAACCTGTATGCCGGACGAATTATCGTCCTGCGGCACTGTTACAGGAGCGATAGGCTTGGCTTTATTGTCTTTTTTGATGGGGTTGATTACTTCCTCGATTACAACTTCTTTGTCCTTTTTTCCCTCTTCACTTTTTTTATCCCATTCGATAGGGCTGACCGGTTTTATGTCTCGGTCAGGAGCACGCTGCCCGTCCTTCATCTGTTGCTGCTTCCATTCGTATTCTTTGATTTGCCGGGCATACTCGGCATTAAGGCTTACACGGTAATCATTGAAATTGCCTGCACGGCCTGCATTGAATACGCTGGTCTGCTGGCGCCCCGAACCGGTGGCGCGTCCTGAAGTGCGGTTGTTGTTGAACTGTGCCGAAACTCCTCCGAAGCACGGGCAGAGTATCAGGAGGAGGTTTCCGGCCAGATACAGAAGTTCACGTACGGAATTCATTTGTCAATGATTACAATGCGTCCTTTCTTATTCTCTTCTCCATCTTTATTGTCTTTTTCCCTATCGTAGGGCCGGGGAGTCCGGTCGTTCCTGATTTTGTCGCCAATGACAGTCTGTGCGTAGGCAAGGCCAATCTGTCGGATAGCCTCAATCTCAGCCTGACGGAGTTCATAATCGTTCTGAACCTGTTGGCGACGTAAGTCGGCTTCGCCGCGGATAAGTTCTTGTTGGAGGGCCCGATCCTCATCCTCGCGTGCGATGATACGGCGGAGATTCTCATCGATGCGGCTGCTGATTTCGGCTAGGAGTTCCTGCGCCTCGGGATAGCATGACGAGCGCCGGTCAATAGCGGCGATGTAAGCAGCGGCTGCCGATGCACCTTCCTCATTCTGAGAGGCGCCCCAGACGGCTCGTGCTGCGGTAAGCTTCTTGTTGCAATCCACGTCAAGGTATTCCTGATAGACACGCAACATGACAGCCGCAACACTGTCCTGGCCCTCAACGCATGGAGGTACTGTGGCCAGAATATAGAGCGCTTTGTCATAATTACCGCGCTGTGATTCTGAGAGAGCCTGATTTATTATGGAAGGTATGTGGCTGCGGTAATAGTCAAAGACTTTGATGCGTGCGTTCTGGAGTAAAATCTGGAGATCCCTGTTGGACGGATTCACGCGTGAAAGAGCTGCCTGCATTTGCTGGCTCTCGCTGTTCCCCGCACCTTTTACGGATATATTCCCGGCCCCGAAGTTTTCACCGCTTAACAGATTGGTGAGTACAAGATAAATCTCATAAGAGCCGGAGACTATTTTCCTGTTTCCTGAGATAATCTGTTTGTCGCCATTATCCGAAACTGAAGCTTGAAGGCAGAGGTGGCTGAGTTCGGCGTTACTTCCATAGCCTTTTGATGCTACCAGCTGTTTGAGTTTGGAGTCAAGGAGCCTGACATTGGCGTCTGAGAGACTCCCGTCGGCATTGTCCACCTGTACCATAATGGGGAGGGGGCAAGTTTCCTGAGCCATGGCTGAACAACCGGCAATAATAGCAATACCGGTCAGCAGTATTCTGTAGAGTTTCATGATTAACGTATGAAGATATTGACTTTGCCTAAGCCTATGATTTTGTAATCGGCAGTGACGCCGAGTGAGGCCAGATGGTTGGTGAGACGCTGCGCCACATCCTTGGCGCCCTGTCGGCGTACGCGTCCGCGGATGCTTGCTGTAAGAGGAATATAGACGCCCTCATACTGAAGGAATGTGTTGCCGCCCTTGACACGTTCCAGTCCCCCGCCGTCTACGCTGTTGTCGTAGAGAAAATCATCGATAGCCTCGCGGAGTGAGAGTTCACCGAGGATACTGTTCATGTTATGGGCAGAGGTGGATGTGGTCTTGATGTCAAAGGCGACCATACGTCCTTTCTTGTTCATAGAACTGTAATATCGTAACATACGCGACAGAAAATCGTCCATACTTTCCTGAACAGCTTCGTGGAGGAGCAATACAGGGTTGGCTGAGGTTGATTCCTTGCCGGTGCCTTCCAGAGGCGCGAAAGTATTGGCTGTATAAGCATCTGTGCCGCGAATTGTATAACTAACGCAGTAATTTGGACCGGATTTAAGAAGGTCGAACTGAAGTTTTATCAGAATGTCGGCATTGGAATTGCGGATGATGGCTTCTTCGATACTCTCAGATTGGTCACCGCCGTTTGCTGAGGATAGTGCAGCGTCTTTTTTTGTGTTGTTGATACACTCCTGAAGGTCGATAATGACGATATCACCGTTGCGCTGGTTGATGAGTGATGCAATTTGAGTGATAGCTCCGTGCAGGGAGGGGTCCTCTGTCAGTGCTTTCTCATAATCAGGTATTTCCTCGGTTACTCCGTTGTTATCAAAGGTCTGGACGAAACCATGTGCCTTACAGTATATAAGGTCAGGCACAATCATAATATGGGGAGGGGTCATGGGCTTTTGGGCCTGAACGAGTCCTGGAATTGTTATTGCGGCTAAAGCGATGGTCACCGCAAACTTTGATATTTTCATGTGAAGCGATGTTTATTCGAGAACTTTGTCTTTTTTGAAGAGAGAGATTAAGCCTTCACGATCTACGGTGGTGATGACAGGGACAACGACGCGTTGGTTTCCGTTAAGCTCGGCTTCCTTCTCGGGCTTTTCGGCTTTTACATACTTCTTATATTTTCCTCCGTCCTTGAAGAATTTGTTGAAATACTCTCTATGGCGTGCACGTACGGTCGGACCTGGAATCACAGCCATGACATTGGCGCGATTACCGGTTAAATTGGTGAATACAACCTCCTCTACAGCTTTTTTTGCCGCATTCTCGCGAGCATGTTTGGCATCGGAGCCTTCTCCCCATACGCGTAATGTGACAGCACCTGAGGGGTCCTTGGCGATACACTCGGTTTCGTATGAACGGTAGGCCCTTGTGGTGGGTTGCACTTTTTTTGAACAGCCGGTGGCACATACCATCAACGCAACCGCTGCACACGTCATAATAAATTTCTTTACCATAAGCTATCGAAGTTTTTAATTATCTGACATTCCGTGAGATATGAGATGAGACGCTCTTTGTCTACAGTCACAAGCGCACTTACTTCATATTTCTTCTTTTTAAGCTCGGTGACAGAGACTGAGGTAGGTTCCACGATGCAGAAATTTTCATAGAGTTTGTCGCGGTTGAAAGCCTCGAAGAACTCGGCTTTGGTGCGAACCATATCCGGATCGTCGATTAGCGGCTGCTTGGCAGGATAACCGTTGCCGGGAGCCACCCCCCGCAACATCACACCGTCTACGGCCATCTTCTTGATATAGTCCATGGCCGTCTTGTTTTGTTTTTTGTCCAATACTGTAACGACTTTCACATAGTAGCCCCCGTTGGTGGCGTTTCCGGCCATACGGAGGTTGTAGTCCTGTGCCATGCCTGCGCAGCAACCTATAATCGCAGCCAGGAGGGTGAGAATTATTTTTTTCATATTGCAAGATTTTAATTCATTTCACGAATTTGAAGGCCCGGAGTCTGAGCGAGCTCTTTATAATTACCCTTGGTCAGAGTGAAGACAGTGCCTTTGGCATTATTGTCAAAGTAACGGTCAAAACTGATATCGGTGTTTTGCCATGGATTTCCCGCCTTGGCGGTTCCGACACGTTTATATTCAATTTTGCCGTCTTTGCCTTTGGAGCGTTTCACTATCTCGTATTTATTTTCGGCCTCGACGTCTTCTTTAGTTCCGATAAGGGAATATATCTGTCCGTTCTCGCAATAGAAGGGGGTGCGTGGACGGAAAACTACGAATTTGTTAGCCAGAGCCTTGACTGTCTCTTCTACAGAACGGCTGCAAACGTCAAGAACGACCTGATCCACGTCCGTGCAACTGACAAGTTTGGTCTTGGAGGATGCTTTGGAATAATCGCCGACGTATTCCAGGCCGAAGCTTGCATTATCGAAGCTGCGACGGCGCCGTTCGCTTTCAGCTGTGGGGGTGGATTCATCTACCCAATAATTATTAAAGACATAGGATGTGCGGGAGGGATCCCAGTTCAGTTTATAAAGATATGAATGAATATTGACCCGGAATTTGGAGAGATCGTTTAGAACCGCAGCGCCTGTTGCAGCTAATTGAGAACCGGCCGCGTAGCCTTGAGCGGCAGAATGGCGACTGGCAGCTTTGGAATAATCACCTTTAGATTCGGCTTTAGCCGCTTCAAATTCATTAACAGCGGACATTGCACCCAGAGCAACTGATCCGATTGCGGAAAGAACAGCGCCAACTTTGAAGCCCTTGTTTTGTTCCATATATTCCATGTCGCAGACTAACACAAATGTGCTCTCTAACAGTTCGATTCCCTCGTCACGCAGTGTGGCGGTACCACGGACTGTGTTGATTGCACGCATATAATCGTCGTGGAAGGCGCCGTATCCGCCGCGTTCATGCACCAGTTCCATATTCATGGAACCGTCAGAACCGCGGTTGAACCAACGTCCCACCACTTCGCGACCCACATTATTTCGGTGGAGAAGACTCTCGATGTCTTCTCGATTTTGTTTTCCTTTCACTTCCACCACTCGTAGAGCAATATTGTGTTCGTTGTATCTGACTGGCATGGGGAAGTTCTGGAATACGCGTACCATATCCTCAGCATAAGGTTTATCGCTGTGAACCATCAGAATGAGACAAATGGAACTGCGGCGATAATGATCTTTCATGGTTTCCATGGTGGGAAGTGCCCCGAATCCGACCGCGGATACGTCAGACGATGCACCCGGATCCGGAATCATCAGTTGCATTCCCGCAAAGAAGAAGTTGGCGGCATCAGGATTGAGCGTCTTGATATCCTCGACACTCACATTGTGTTTGGCCGAGACATCTTCAATGGTCTCGCCTTCCTTGACAACATATCTAATCTGTGCGGACGCGTTCAATAAGCACGCGCCGGCTGCAGTAAGCACGCACAGCAGCCTTTTAATTCGGCCTCTCATTGGAGTTGGATTACTACAATTTTCGAAAGCGACCAAAACGACATGGTGTCGGTGATAATCAGTCGCCATTTTCCTTTTTCTACTTCTTCAAAAGCGTAGCTGGATGTCGGAGCCTGAGAAAGAAGTACAGGTTTCTTCTTGCTATTTAGCTCTACCTGCGTAAATGTTCGCGTGTCCACAGGCACGCATGCTGACGTGCTGACTGCACCTGGGGTGAATTTCTTCTTTTTAAGGAAGCCGCCGCCGGAGAGAATCCCCATCTGTTCAAGATCTTTCTTAGGTTTAGCCATGAACCATCCCTCATTTAGCTTATTTGTCTGCTCGACAACCATCTGGTCGAGTGAGTTGTTCTCGGTGGTAAGCTTTTCATTTGTGGCCTGGGCAGCTGCTACGGTTGTCTTTAACTCGGCAATACTGCGCTTGCTGGTGGCGAGTTCGGTTTGCAGTTTGGCTATTTCTGCTTTCTTGGAGTCGAGTTGCTCGTTAAGATATTTGACAAGCTGAGTGAGACGGACCACCTCTTTTTGATCCAGATTTTTAGCGGTAAGAGAGTCAGAAAGTTCAGCAATGCGCTTACGCTGACGGTCAATGAGTGAACCAAGTTAGCTACGCGCTTGCGCAGTTCGAGGCGGGAATATACGCGTCCGGTTTCAGTGTCTATTGTGGCGAAAGCTATTTCCGACTGCATGGATACGCTGTCGACACAGTCCGAGATTTCGCCGAGAAGACCGGACAGCTCGTTATAACGAAGATTGGCGTCGTTTGCAGCAAGGGCAAGTGAATCGCGTTGGGCCTCAAGGGCTTGGATTTTTTCTCCGTTTCCAGAGCAAGACACGGCAAGGAAGCAACTAATACAGACGTAAGCAAGGTAAATGATTGATTTTAATTGTTTCATGACAGATATATAGGTATGTGTAATCTCTTTATATGCAAATTTATGAAATCAAAACATTCCGACACAAACATTAACTCTTATTAACTCTATTTTATCTAATGAATGTAAAAGAAGGATGATTCCTTGTCCGTCTTTAATGCGAGTAGTGCCCTCAGCTATGAATCCGGGTTGAATCCGAATTCATAGCTGAGATTTGCAAACTCTTTCAGAAAAGATTGATGTACCTAATGAAAGATTGAAGCCCTCTTTCCTTTTTGAGAAAGAGGGCTTGGGGTGGCAGGCAATATTAACTTGAGAGAGGGGATACGTGCCGTATCTGCTCGATAAGATTAGATCAGAGGCCGGTGGGTTCCCAGACGTAGAGGCGGTCGCTGGGGCGGATTTTGGAGGGGACTTTCATGGAGAAGCTCTGGCCTTTCTCGGCCTGCGGGACGGCCTTGAGGTCAACGCGGAGCTCGTCGACGGTCAGGATCAGTGCTCCGGTGGTGGGGCCGGTGATCACTACTTCGTCGCCCACTTTCACGGTGCCGTTCTCAATCAGGAATTCGGCGACACCGATGTTGGAGAAATAGCGCACGCCTTTCGCCGCATACCGTTTCACGCGAGTGGCGCTTGAACCGTATTTCGAGCTCCATTCGCCCAGACGCTGGCCAAGATAGTAGCCGTTCCAGAATCCGCGGTTGAAGATTTTGCGCAGACGCTCGTCCCACTCGGCTATTCGCTCTTCGGTATATGTGCCGTCCACAATGGCCTGTATTGCCTCGGAGTAGCAGCCCACGGCCGTGGCTACGTATTCCGGACCGCGGGCGCGTCCCTCGATTTTGAACACCGAAACTCCGGCATCTATCATCTTGTTGAGGAAATGGATGGTCTTGAGGTCTTTGGGCGACATCACGTATTTGTTTTCGATGTCGAGCTGCTCGCCCGTTTCGCGGTCGGTCACGGTGTAGCTGCGGCGGCATATCTGGGTGCATGCCCCGCGGTTGGCGCTGGAGTTGAGCTCATGGAGACTCAGATAGCATTTGCCCGATACGGCCATGCACAGCGCTCCATGGCAGAACATCTCGAGCCTCACCGGCTTTCCGGCGGGACCGCAGATGTTTTCCTCCACTATGGCGCGGTGAATCTCGGCCACCTGGTCGAGCGAGAGCTCACGTGCCAGCACCATCACGTCGGCATAGGCCGAGAAGAAGCGCACTGCCTCTATGTTGCTCACGTTTAGCTGGGTGGAGATGTGCACCTCTACGCCTCGGGAGCGGGCGTAGGTTATGGCTGCGATGTCCGACGCTATAATGGCTGTGAGTCCCGCCTCGGCGGCCGCGTCGATTACGGCGCGGCACGTCGCGAGGTCGGCATCGTAGAGGATGGTATTGACTGTGAGATATGTCTTTACGCCGTTTTCACGGCATATGGCGGCTATGGCATGGAGGTCGTCGAGGGTGAAGTTCACCGACGAGCGCGCACGCATGTTGAGCCCTTCCACGCCGAAGTAAACGGCGTCGGCTCCTGAGGCTATCGCTGCCTGAAGCGATTCGTAGCTCCCCACGGGAGCCATTATTTCAAAATCTTTGCGTTCCAATTATTTACGGGTCTGGAAATAGAATGTGAACTGATAGGGCACGGCATACAACCGGTAGGCGGCATCCACATCGGGACCGCACGTCGCGGTTCCAACGCCGGTCTGGGCGGCATCCACATGCACGGTAATCAGTCCGTCGGGCTTCACTTCGTTGATGTGCTTGGCGCGGTCAATCACCGTGTCGGCGTAGGGGTAGGCGCTGAACTGGAAAGGAGCGGTTGAGGTCACTTTCAGCAGCGAGCCGTCGAGCGAGGCCGAGCGCACGTCGGTGTGGTTTCCGGCGGTGGAGGGTTTGTTGTAGATATGGAAATCGTCGGCGGGACGCACGGTGTAAACGCCTATGCGGCCGGCTGCGTTGCGGTCAATGTAAGTCTCCACGGGTCCGCGTCCCCAGTAGGTTACTGTGGGAGCGTCGGCGTCGGGCACACGGAAGGCGAGGCCCACGCGGGGCAGAGTCTTCACTGCGGCGGTGTCGGGCACAAAGCGGCAGTCTATGGCCAGAGTGCCTTCACGGTCGGCGCGGTAGCGCATCTCGGCTGTGCCTATTTTCTTGCCGGGGGCGAGCACGTCGGCGCTCACCACCACCGTGTTGCCGTCAAGAGTGATGGAGCGGGCAGCGGTGTAGGCGCTGTCAAGGCCTGATGCCTTCCAGTCGTGACCCATGGCTCCCCATGAGGCGTCGTTTTCGGTGAGCGGACGGTAGAGCGAGAGGGCGATGGGCGACGCCGTGAGGGGTTGCCCGTTGCGCTCGAGGGTGGTTATCTCGCCGGTCTTGTCCGAAACCTCAAAGCGCAGATTGCCGCAGGAGAAGGTGTTGCCCTTGCGCGACAGCTTCGAGGCGGTGAAATTCTGCTGCACCGGAGTGCCGGGGAGCACGAACTGGTCGTAGGCCATTTCCATGCCTGCGGGAATCATGGCCGAAGCTTTTTTAGGCGCCCAGCTCAGGTCGAGGTAAGCCTCGGGCTCCTCGGTGGTGTCGTAAAGACCCAGAGAGAACACTGCCGTGCGGTGGGGCTTGCAGTCAACGGTGCGTTTGCCTTCCTTGAGCACCTTGCCCGAGGGGGTAACCACTTTCCATGTCAGCTCATAGTCCGAGAGATTGGTGAAGTCCATCCAGTTTTTCACCTCCACGCGCAGCGACTGCGGGTTGAGGAGGCGGCATTTGATATACTGATAGACCTTCTTCACCTCAAGCAGAGCGGGATGGGGTGTGCGGTCGGCGCGTATAAGGCCGTTGAGCAGGAACGAATTGTCGGAGGGCACTATCGCGGGGCCGTAATCGCCGCCGTAAGCCCAGTAGTCGTTTCCGAGCGAGTCTTTTTCGAGGAAGCCCTGGTCAACCCAGTCCCAGATGCATCCGCCGCCCAGTTTGGGATAGGCTTCGAAGAGGTCCCAGTAATCCTTCAGACCGCCTACGCTGTTGCCCATTGCGTGGGCATACTCGCAGAGAATGTAGGGGCGTGTCATGCGGGGATTGTCGGCGTAGTTGCGCACGCCTTCCACGCTTATATACATTTCGGCGAAAATGTCGGAATTCCAGTCATAGAGGGCGCGCTCATACTGCACCGGGCGGTTGTGCTCGCGGTTCTTGAGCCATTTGTATGCCTCTTCGAACACTATGCCGTTGCCGCATTCGTTGCCCAGGGAATAGAAGGTGACGGAAGGATTGTTTTTCGACTTCTCCCACATGCGCTGCACTCGGTCAACCACCACGGGGGTCCATTCAGGCTGTTTGGCCAGCGATTCGGAGCCATAGCCGTAACCGTGGCTTTCGTTGTTGGCTTCGTCAATGAGATAGATACCGTATTTGTCGCAGAGATAATACCAGTAGCGGTCCTGCGGATAGTGGCAGTTGCGCACGGTGTTGAGGTTGTGGCGCTTGAGGAGCTCTATATCCTTGAGTGCGGTCTCGCGGGGCACTGTGCGTCCCAACTGCGAGTGCGCGTGGCGGTTGACACCCTTTATCTTCACGGGGACGCCGTTGACCATGAACACACCGTCTTTCACTTCGGAGGTCTTGAAGCCCACGTTGCAGCCAACGGTTTCAAGCGTGCGCCCCGATGCGTCGTCAAGGTTGATGGCGAGGGTGTAGAGGTTGGGATGCTCGGCGCTCCAGGGAGCCACGCCGGAGAGGTCGCGGTTGAAGTGTAGCCGGCTCTTGGCGTCGGCGCTTCCGGTGGCCACTGTCTTGCCTTCGGCGTCAACGAGGGTGTAGCTCACCTTCATGCCGCTCTTGGGCTGCAGGCCTTCCACGTCTATTTCCATGCCGAGCTGCCCTACGGTATAGGTTTTCTTGTCGAGGGGAGAGGTTACGGTGAAGTCGCTGATATATGTGGTGGGAGTGGAGTAGAGATACACGTCGCGCTCTATTCCGCTCAGGCGCCAGAAGTCCTGGCACTCGAAATATGCGCCGGAGCTCCAGCGGTAGACCTCGATGGCGAGGGTGTTTTCACCCGGCTGGAGATATTCGGTGATGTCCCATTCGGCAGCGGTCTTGGAGCCCATGTTGGTTCCGAGATAGTGGCCGTTGACCCATGCGTAATAGAATGAGATCACGCCTTCGAAGCAGAGCACCACGCGGCGTCCCTGCCAGTCGGAGGGTATGGTGAAGCTGCGGCGGTATGAGCCTACTTCGTTGGTCTCGGTGGGCACTTCAGGCCAGTTTTTCTTGAATCCGGCCCATTTGGAGTCGAATTCGTATGTGGTGTTGGTATAGACGGCTGTTCCGTAGCCCTGGCGTTCCCAGTTGCCGGGCACGTTGATGTCGTTCCATGCGCTCACGTCGTAGCCCGGTTCGTAGAACCCTTGCGGACGCTTTGCGGGATTCTTGGTCCAGTGGAATTTCCATTTTCCGTTGAGGCTCATGTAGTAAGGCGAATGGTCATATTCCATTTCCGAAATGGCCTTGAAATCGTTGGCCGGATACGGCACCACGAGGGCGTGGCTTGGAATCTGGCCTATGCGGAAAGCCTCGATGGTCTGCCATTCGGGTTTGTCGGGATTGGGGCCGGAGGGCGAGTGCCCTTTTGTCGGCTGGGCCCATAGTGCCAGAGCAGCGGCTGTGGCAAGCAGGAGAGCTGAGAATCGTTTCATGGATTGGACTGGGTTACTTTTGTTATTTGAATCGGATGATTTAATTCGTGGTTTATTATTCTACAAAGGTAACTAATTTTTATTTATCTTTGCCAGTGAAAAAGATAGGGTTTCATGAGGATTCCGAGTTTCATAGGGACTTTTGTGTGTCTGGGTGCGCTGCTTCTTGCGGGAAGCGGAGTAGCCGAGGCCCGTATCGGTTTTCTCTGGAGGAAGTCGAAACAGGTAAAAATGCTTCCGCGCCCCCGCGCCACACAGGTTGAGCTTCCCCCCGCCACTGATATTTTCCCACTTACGGAGCCCGTAAAGGTTCCGCTGGTTCGCCGCACGCTTACTCCTGCCGCCGACCTTCCTGTGGCCGATGTGGCTGCGTTCCCGCTCCCGCGCCGGGAGACCCGTGCGTGTTACGACGAGGACTTCTTCGAGCCGGTGGAAGTGGCCGATAGCTATGACAATGCAGTGGCTTCCACTGTTGCCGTGGCCGATGCCGATGGCTCGGCGGTTGCCGAGCCGGAACCGGATGTGATGTCGGCAGCGGTAGACGCTCTGGCCGATTTCGAGGGCGACGCTATGGCTATCTTCGGAAGTCCGCAGGTGAGCGTGGATGTGATGACGCGCTTTGCAGCCTCGCGCAACCCCGACTTCGATTCCCGCATAGCCCGCGCTTTCCATGAAGTTGGACGCCGCTATGGCATTCGCGGCGACATAGCCTTCTGTCAGGCCATAGTGGAAACCGGCTGGTTCATGTTTACCGGAGGCACGGCAGTGCGTCCCTCGCAACACAATTATTGCGGTCTGGGTGTGCTCAAGAAAGGTATGCGCGGACACTCTTTCCAGAGTGTTGAGGAGGGGGTCACGGCCCAGATACAGCATCTTTACGCCTACGCCACCCGCAAGGATCTCCCGCGCGGGGAGCGGCTGGTCGACCCCCGCTTCAATCTTGTGGACCGTGGCTGCGCCTCCACATGGCACGACCTCTCAAACCGCTGGGCTGCCAATTCAGCCTACGGTGCAAGCATCATGAATCTCTACCAGAAGCTTCTGCAATTCAAATAAAAACCGGGCAATACTCAGTCCGGTATAAACACATAACTAAAATATGCGAACTCAAGATGAACTGACAGGCGTGAGCCTGCTCGGAAACAAGCGGGTGGAGTATCCCACACGCTACTGTCCTGAAATACTCGAGGCTTTCGACAACAAGCATCCCGAAAGCGAATACCTGGTCACCTTCATGTGTCCGGAATTCACATCGCTCTGCCCCATGACCGGGCAGCCCGATTTTGCCAAAATCATTATCAACTACATCCCGCGCGTGAAAATGGTGGAGAGCAAGAGCCTCAAGCTCTATCTCTTCGGTTTCCGCAACCACGGCGATTTCCATGAGGACTGCGTGAGCATAATCATGAAGGATCTGGTGCGTCTGATGAATCCGCGCTACCTCGAGGTGATAGGCCTTTTCACTCCGCGCGGCGGCATTTCCATCTATCCGTTTGCCAACTATGCCGACGAGGAGCACCAGGATATGAAACGCAGCCGCATGCTGGCCGCATTCCGCAACAATTTCTGACCTATGGATACAGCGATAAAAGACAGCCTGCTGGTGCTTTCCGGAGGAATGGACTCCGTGACCATGCTCTATGACTACCGTGAGAGGATAGCCGCCTGTGTCAATTTCCACTACGGGTCGAACCACAACGAACGCGAACGCGAGTGTGCACGCCTCAACTGCCGCCGTCTGGGCATAGAGCTTATCGAGATAGACCTTGGCTTCATGGGCCGGTATTTCGAGAGCTCGCTCCTTTCGGGGGCCGATGATATTCCTGAAGCCGACTACGCCGAGGACAACATGCACTCCACCGTGGTGCCTTTCCGCAACGGCATAATGCTCTCCATAGCCGCCGGACTTGCCGAGAGCCGCGGGCTCACACAGGTGATGATCGCCAACCATGGCGGCGACCATGCCGTGTATCCCGACTGCCGTCCCGGCTTCATCGCCGCCATGGATCGCGCAGTGAGCGAAGGAACGTATGCCGACGTGCATATTTTCGCTCCCTATACTTCCATGACCAAGGCCGATATAGCGCGTAGGGGCCGGAGCCTCGGCGTGGACTATTCCCTGACCTATTCCTGCTACCGCGGCGGCGCGCATCATTGCGGACGCTGCGCCACGTGCCGCGAACGCCGCGAGGCTCTGATTGCCGCCGGCTATGAGCCCGACTGCTGAACAGAACGGGGGAGAATGTTGTTAGACATGAACTTGATGTTTCAAAATCTCCCCGTTATGTCACACAAAAATGAAAAGAAGTCGTTGATGAAGCGCATCCTCGAGCACGAGGAGTTCAATTTAGCCGAATACTCCTTTAAGGAGATAGAAGAAGTGATCCGCGAGCTTGCCGAAGCCCGTATCCAGCGGCTCCGCACCGAAGAGGCCCTACGCCTGCTCGATGCCGTTGGCGTCGCCGTGGAAAAAATCCGCCACCTCCTCTCCAAAGAGGAAAAGAAATAGGCCGCTCCGGGCTCCCGTCCGCCAGCCTCAAAGCCGGGCCTTGCGCCCGGCTTTTTTCTTTATATGGAGCCTTTTACCATACTTTACGGTTATTTTATCTCCTGCTCATGAGGCTGCCAGCTCATGGTTGAGTTCATTTGTCACGGCTCGTGTAATGAAATCGTTAATCGTCGTTCCGGTGGCATTGGCCATTGCTGCAACCCGGCTGTGTAAGTCTGACGACATACGCACTACGAACCTTCCGCTGTAGGGCTTCGCGGGCTCTATCCCGCGTTCCTTGCAACTTGCGAGATAATCATCTACTGCACCCTCGAAGTCATTACGAATCTCTTCAATGGTAGAGCCTTCGTAGGAAATGAGTGTGCCGTGAAGTCCTTGAACCTTTCCGAACAGGCAGTCATCTTCCTCGCTGAATTCTACAGACCCAGTGTAGCCTTTATATTTCAGATATCCCATAGTCAGATTAGTTTTAATGTTTTTAATACCTCAATTAATTGTCTTATTTGATAAGGCTTAAGTTCGCCAGATGGGTGTGGCTTATGTAGTAATATAGTAGCATTGTCCCTTGT
>VSPV01000089.1 GCA_009775605.1 Paramuribaculum sp. | reverse complement strand
CCAGTCTGAAGAGATGGCTCATATCGCTCAATTTTATAATCTGAAATCAGCAAGTTGAACTTGCGAAACTTGAATCAGTTATAATCATTCACATATTTGTCCGATAGGTTATTACGTCGGTGTTCCTGACTCTGTCGCATACATTCGCTATCTCTATAAAGATGGCAGCATCCGGAGTGAAGGATGGATTACATACTCAGCAGATCCTGAAGATGATTTCAGCAATGAATTTGGCGAGTGGAAATATTACGACGAGCAGGGTAACTGTTATCGCAAGTTCTGGAATTACAGACAAAACGACAAAGTGATATATGAAACTGACCGATAAGCGCTGGGGAATATTCTAAGCATTTGGAATATTAATTTCGGCAGGAAGCGGAAACTGTATGATATACAATAAAGCGCAAAGCTACTCAATTACCACCTAAAGGGTATAATTTCCGATATTACTAAGATTTTATACCCCTTATGGTACAATATAACCAAATTTAATTATATTTGCACCCAAAAGGGTGTACCGTATGACTCAATTATCCAAATACGTAAAGGAGATGCGTAAACAGTACGGACTTACGCAGGTTGATCTTTCCCAAAAATCAGGGGTAGGACTGCGTTTTGTGCGCGAACTTGAACAAGGGAAAACTACTCTTCGTCTTGACAAGGTAAATCAGGTTCTTTTGCTTTTCGGAGCCATAATGGCTCCGAAAAGAATTGAAAATGGAGAATTTTGAATTTAGGAGTATGGTGGAAACCATTCTCCACTCTAAACTTCACATTCTAAATTTAACATGAAAAGGGCAAATATTTTTCTAAACGATGTGTTGGCAGGGACTCTGACCGAAGACGACATGGGTTACGAGTTTCGTTATGCTCCCGATTATCTCAAATCGGATAATGCCGTCGCTGTAAGTCTGACGTTGCCCCTGACAGACCAGCCATATCGCGACAAGGTGTTGTTTCCGTTCTTACGACATGGATGAAATGCTATTTCAAACCTTTCCCTACGATTCTCCAAAACAAAACTTCTAACATGAAACTCACTGAAATAAAATATGTGATTATAAGTATTTTATTGTTGACCATGTGCATAAGCATTTATGCACGGAACATCACGGTGTGCGGGCACGTGGTCGGAAAGCATGATGGAGAGCCAATGACGGGTGCGACGGTCAAGACCATGTTTGCCGATAGAATAGACAGCGTGGTAGCAAATCCACTATGGATTGTAGATGATTCAATAGCGGATGTTGATTATCCTGAGATATGGTATCAGTCGCCATTCGGTGAGGTTTCATTGGAGACGTTGATATGTGAAGCGATGCCGATGTTGCAGGAACACGATATTGAGAAAGCGGAACTTATTGACTCAACTTTATGCATAAACAATATACTAATTAAAGGCTTGTGTCGTGTCTGGACAAAACCTACATCAATTCATGTGATTGTCGATGGTGAGAATCGGGGTATTATTGAAGAATATCCCGGACGACTGGTTGGAAAAACAGGAGCGATAAAATATGCATCTAACATACTATTGATAGACAGTGTAATTGATGCTGTCGCGATTGATTCCGAAAATTTTTTGCTCACATCCTGCGGAAAGACAAAGAAAATGCTTGTAGTCACCACTAAGGGCCATTATCCCTCAGTGGCAGAGTCTGGGTTCAAGCCATTTCAATATGATAATGGCGATGACTACGTGTCGGATGGTCGCTATCGGATAGTAGATAAGGACGGGAAGATAGGTTATGCCACTGAAGATAATGCTGTGATTATATCTCCGCGCTTTGCTTTCGGATTCCCGTTTAAGAACGGTCGTGCAAAAGTAACCGACAGCGGGCACCTCGAAGAAGTGAAAGGCAGCAATGGAGAATACCATTATTGGGAAAGCGACAACTGGTACTGGATTGACAAAATGGGGAATAGACTTGGAATGGAAAATGAAGCCGACCGATAAACCATTCCGGACAGTATGATGATTGATACTCCATTACGGTTGACCGATTTAAGCCGAAGAAATCAACCGGAGTTCAATGCCGGGAGGCGTAGCGGGAGGCGAGGAGGTTGGTGAACTGGTAGTTTTTCAGGCCCCAGCGGGGGCTCACCAGGAGGTTGTCGGGGCTTTGCGAGACGAAGCGGTCAATGGCTATGTCGTGACGCAGACGGTCTATTATATCGCAGCACAGATCCACGTATTCCTCCACCGTGAAACTCTTCACGGCAATCTCGCCGCGCTCCGTCAGGTGATGCAGACGGGTGCCGCGCACAATCTGGAGCTGATGGAATTTCACTACATCCACCGGCAGAGCGTTCACCGCATCCACCGTGGCGAGGATACGCGCGCGGTCTTCACCGGGAAGCCCGTTTATGAGATGCAGCCCGACGGGAATTCCGGCGGCGGCCGTGCGCCGCACAGCGTCAACGGTATCGGCCCACGTGTGGCAGCGGTTGATGACCTCAAGCGTAGCGTCGCATGCCGATTCGGCACCGTATTCAACCATCACGAACTTCCCATCATCCTTTATCCTGCATAATTCGTCCAAAAGCTCGGGCGGCATGCAGTCGGGCCGCGTTCCTATCACGATTCCGGCCACGCCTGGCGCACCCAGCGCCTCGCGATACATCGGGAGCAGCCTCTCTATCGGCGCATTGGTGGAAGTGTAGCTCTGGAAATAGGCCAGATACCGCATTTTAGGATATTTCCGGGCAAAAAACTCGCGGCCTTTCGCAAGCTGTTCTCCCACCGAGAGCGGTTGAGCCGTGATGCCGGGAGAGAACGACGAGTTGTTGCAGTAGATGCAGCCTCCGCGGCCTTTCGTGCCGTCGCGGTTGGGGCACGAAAGCGCGGTGTTTACCGTAAGCTTCTGTATTTTTCCTTCGAGATGGCGGCTGAGAAACTCGGCGAAATCAGGGAAAGGGAATGGCTGACGCGGCATCACAGGCGTGTTGAGCGGTTGAGCAGAATGGCATCAAGAGCCACAAGCGCCGCCATGGCCTCGACCACCGGCACGGCGCGGGGCACCACACACACATCGTGGCGACCGCGCGGAGGGATGGTCACGGGACGCCCCTCGCGGTCTACTGTAGGCAGTTCGCGCATAAGCGTGGCCACGGGTTTGAATGCCACACGCATGGTCACCGGCATACCGTTGGATATACCCCCCTGAATGCCTCCGGAATGGTTGGTGGCCGTGGTGAAATCGGAGTTGAAACGGTCCATGGCCTCGCTGCCGAGCATCGTCGAGCCCTCGAATCCCATGCCGTATTCAAATCCCTTGGCGGCCGGAATCGACATCATGGCCGCGGCAAGGCATGCCTGGAGCTTGCCGAAAAGCGGTTCGCCCACTCCGGCCGGAAGCCCGGTGATCTCGCACTCCACCGTTCCGCCGACGGTATCTCCGGCCGAACGCACCCGCTCGATAAATCCGGCCCATTCATTTTTACGGTCAGCACCAAGGGGGCCTATTGAGCCTACATGCGCCGACACCTCCACGCCATAGGAGCGGAGCGCCTGCATGGCGAGTGCTCCGGCCACCACGCGCACGGCCGTCTCGCGGGCCGAGGCGCGGCCTCCGCCGCGATAGTCGCGGTGCGGCCCGTATTTCACTTCATAGGTATAGTCGGCATGGCAAGGACGGAAAGCCTGCGATATCGCTGAATAGTCGGCCGAGCGCATATCCGTGTTTTTGATCACGAAAGCTATGGGAGTGCCGGTGGTCACACCATTGAAAATGCCGGAGAGAAATTCAGGCTCATCGGCCTCGCGGCGCGAGGTCGACGCTGCCGACGAGTTGGGACGGCGACGCGCCATCATGGCGCTGACGGCATCGAAATCTATTTTAAGTCCGGAAGGCATTCCGTCGAGCACGCCGCCTATGGCCGGTCCGTGCGATTCGCCGAACGTGGTAAGCCGCAACAGTTGTCCGAACGTATTCATTCCGCGTCCTCCTCTCCGGCCGCAGGCCCCGTGACAATATCGGCAACCTGCGCGCCTGTATAATCTATCAGCGCCTGCGGAGCGATGGCGAACTGCAGCCCCCTGATGCCCGCACTTACAAAAATCTCCGGAAACTGCGTGGCAGTGCTGTGAATGAACGTGGGGAACGGCTTCTTCATGCCCACCGGCGAACATCCGCCGCGAATATAGCCTGTGAGCCCCAGAAGTTCTTTCATGGGAATAAGGTCGGCTTTCTTGGCTCCGGCCACACGGGCGGCCTTCTTGAGGTCGACCTCGCAGTTGCCGGGCACCACGCACACGAAATATCCGGCTTTCTCGCCATGGAGCACGAGCGTCTTGAACACACGGTTGATATCCTCTCCAAGCTCGGCGGCCACGTGGTCGGCGGCAAGATTGTTCTCATCCACCTTATAGGGTATCAGTCTGTAAGCCACTCCGGCACGGTCGAGCAAGCGGGCGGCATTTGTTTTCTGGATTTTCTGCATAGCGGTTCCTCCGGGATTATTTGACATCGATATGAATCAGATGCAAAATTAGCCATTAACACCGAAATTCAGAACAATGCCGAGGCCATCAACGTTAAAACTTCAAAATCATAACCAAAAATTCAAATCAATATGAAAAAACTTCTCATTTCCCTGCTTGCCATTGTAGGAATGACTCTGGGAGCAAACGCACGCGACATGAACATCACCGCAAGCTACGGCGGCTATACGGCCATGGATGCATCGGACTATCACGACGGCTGGCGTCACGTCAACACCGCCTGGGGCGCCTTCAACGTAGGGTTCAACGTAAAAGTGCTTCCCAAATTCTGGATCGGCCCGTCGTACACGCTCTCTACCACCACAACCAAAGGTGAGTATCACAGCAAAATCGCCTATCATGCCATTATGCTCAACGGCCGCTATGACTATTATCGCAACAGCATCGTGACAATGTACGGCCATCTCGGAATCGGCGCAGTCATCTCCCACATGCAGCCTTTTGAGGACGATTCCTACAACAAAGGCTACTTCGGTTACCAGGTATCGCCCGTCGGCGCGGAAGTAGGGCTGAGCAATGGTTTCGCGATATTCGGAGAGCTGGGCTTCGGTGTTCAGGGCCTCCTGCAGGTAGGATTCAAAATTAACCTCTAAAATTTCTTATCACAATGAACGACCGTATAAGCTACGAAGAGAAGAAAGAGCTTCCCGACAGCGTTTTCGGACTTCCCGAACGCCGTGAATATCCCATGCCCGACGCCGCCCACGTTCGCGCCGCAGAAGCTTACTTCCGTTACTGTCCCGAAGATCTCAAGCCGCGTCTGGCCCGTGCCATCCTCGAGCGCGCCCAGGAGTTCGGGGTGGATGTAGAGAGCCCTGTTGTGCGCTCATACGCCGAGCAGTAACATCCCCTTGATTATCACAATAAACATAATATAATCCGCTGTCCGCATTGCCGGGACGGCGGATTTTTTTGTGGGATGATGATTTTTGTGTTGTCAAAAAGTGACATGTTGTTGATTGGTGACACCTTTTGTATTTTCTTTGCAACCGGAGTGATGACATGTTGTTTTAATTCCTCTCTCACCCCCCAGCTCACCTTTAATCTCCAATGTAAAGTTTTCTCAGGATGTCAATTTTTTCGATATCGCTTAATCTCGTACAGGCGTCGGCTCTTGGAGCGGCCATTATCGTATTAGCGGCACTGATAATATACTCAGTGGTGCATCAGCGCCGGCTGGCCGAAAGCCTGCGCTCGCGCGTGAATGCCTGTGAGGCTGAAATAGCCAGTCTCCGCGACCTTCACCATGAATCGGTGATTCACCTCCTGCACATGCAGTCAGGCTACACCAACGGCATCAACGACATGCGTAAACAGATTCTGCGCAAGCTCACTTCGGGAAAAACCACCGAAGTGCGCCAGCTCCTCGCCTCGCAAAACATCATCGACGAGCAGTGCGAGCGCTTTACCGATGTGTTCGACCGCATGTTTCTGAATCTCTACCCCACCTTCGTCAGCGACATCAACGAGCTTCTGCTTCACGACAAGCGCTTTTCCGACCTTACTGAAGGGCAGCTCAACCACGAGCTCCGCATATTGGCGCTACGCCGTCTGGGCATTGACGATTCAACCACTATCGCCTCTACACTGGGACTGGCGGTGAACACCATCTACACATACGCCAACCGCACACGCAGCCGCGCCATAGACCGCGAGTCGTTCTACCAGCATCTGGCCGTAGCCAACTGACACCGAAAGTCTTCACAACTCCACATACAGCCTTCTCCCCCCCTACCAGACAAAGCGAGGATGCCCCGGACTATTCCGAAGCATCCTCGCGGATTTTAATTTCTTAGTCTGATACTCTGTGAAGAGCCGACTTCGTATTATTCAGCTTTGCCGTTGGAGCCGAGCACATTTTCGATTTTGTGCTTGTAGAGGCGCTCCATTTCTTCGCGGGCCGGGCCGAGATACTTGCGGGGGTCGAATTCGCCGGGTTTCTCAACGAACACCTTGCGGATAGCGGCTGTCATGGCAAGACGGCTGTCGGAGTCGATGTTGATTTTGCAAACGGCGCTCTTTGCAGCCTTGCGGAGTTCCTCTTCGGGAATACCGATAGCGTCGGGAAGCTTGCCGCCGAATTTGTTGATGATGTCAACATACTCCTGGGGAACGGAAGATGATCCGTGGAGCACGATGGGGAAGCCGGGGAGCTCCTTCATAACGCCATCGAGAACGTCGAATGCCAATGGAGGGGGCACGAGACGGCCTTCGGCGTTGCGGGTGCACTGCTCGGGAGTGAACTTGTAGGCACCGTGGCTGGTACCGATTGAGATAGCGAGGCTGTCGCAGCCGGTGCGGGTAGCGAAGTCCACAACTTCAGCGGGGTCGGTGTAGGTGTGGTGGTCGGAAGAAACCTCATCCTCAACGCCGGCGAGTACGCCGAGCTCACCTTCAACGGTTACGTCGAACTGATGGGCATAGTCAACCACTTTCTTGGTGAGAGCCACATTCTCCTCATAGGGAAGATGTGAACCGTCGATCATAACGGAAGAGAAGCCGTTGTCGATGCAGTCCTTGCAGAGTTCGAAGCTGTCGCCATGGTCGAGATGGAGGCAGATCTGGGGATGCTCCCAGCCGAGTTCCTTGGCGTATGCAACAGCACCCTGTGCCATATAGCGGAGAAGGGTAGCGTTGGCATAATTACGGGCGCCCTTTGAAACCTGGAGAATCACAGGCGATTTCTCCTCGGCGGCTGCCTTGATGATGGCCTGGAGCTGCTCCATGTTGTTGAAGTTGAAAGCGGGCACTGCATATCCGCCCTTCATGGCCTTGGCAAACATCTCGCGGGTGTTGACCAGACCTAATTCTTTGTAACTAACCATATTGTTTAAGTATTAAAGATAAATAATGTTTTGTCTGACTTTTATTACCCGCAAATTTAATAAATAAAATAATAACTGGCAATAAACATTTTTTCGGCGTTGAAAAGGTCGCAGGACAAACCTCGCAGAGACCCACGCCACACCCCATCAGTCGGAATCCCTGCGGAATTTGCGCCGAAGCTTTTTTATCCCCTCCACGCCTACTATTGTCAGCCCGGCATACTGGAAAGTCTTGGCGAGTCCGAAGAGCACGAACCAAAGCACTCCCTTTGCATATGCCGACAGCGGGAGAGCCATCTGAGCGAAACTGAGGATATAGAAAGGCACACATAGCGCCAGCACAATCATCCCCGTCCGGAACGACAGCCTCTGCAGGAATTCTTTAATTCTTAGGGTCCATTTCATAATATCCGCAAAGATATCAATTGAAGAACAAATATTATGGTAGATACTTCGACTTTTATTTACTAATTTTGTTAATCACTTTGACAGATACCATTTTTCAAGTAACAAATCTAAAAACTACATACCAAAATGAAAGAAGAAATTACATCACGCATCGCCGCGCTGCGTGACCGCATGCGCGGCGCCGGCATTGATGCCACCATCGTGCCCCAGACCGATCCCCACATGGGCGAATATCTTGCCGAGCACTGGCAGGTGCGCCGCTGGCTCAGCGGCTTTACCGGCTCAGCCGGATCTCTGGTGGTGACACTTGACAAAGCCTACGTATGGGCCGACTCGCGCTACTGGCTGCAGGCAGCCGCCCAGCTCGAAGGCACCCCTATAGGAGTGATGGAGGACGGCAAGCCCCAGACTCCCGAAATCATTGATTTCCTCTGCGAGACTCTTCCCGCAGGCGCTACCGTGGGTGTGGACGGCGCAGTGTTCTCCATGACCGAGGCCCGCAGCATGGAGTCAAAGCTCGAGCACTGCGGCAAGAAACTCCGCGTTGACTTCGACCCGGTGGCCGGACTGTGGATGGATCGCCCCGCCCTTCCCTCATCGGAAGTTTTCATCCATGAGGAAAAATATGCCGGAGAATCAGCCGGAGAAAAGATGCACAAGGTGCTGAAGCAGACCGAGGCTTCAGGCGCCGACTCGATATTCATCTCCGATCTTGCCGAGGTGGCCTGGATTCTCAACCTGCGTTCAAGCGACGTGAGCTGCAACCCCGTGCTCACCTCGTTCCTCTATCTTGCTCCGCAGGGATCAGCCCTGTTTATCGACAAGGCAAAAGTCACCCCCGAAGTCAATGCCTACCTTGCAGGAATCGGCGTGACCGTGCAGCCTTACAATTCCGCGCTTGAATTCCTGAACGCGCTGCCCTCCACCGCCCGCGTGCTCGTGAATCCCTCTCAGACATCCAGCGCAGTCTTCGACGCTCTCGGCACGAAAGCCGTTGAGGGTGTTTCGCCCGTGGCGCTGTTCAAGGCCGTAAAGAATCCGGTGCAGATAGCAGGCTTCCGTGCCGCCATGGAGCGCGACGGCGCCGCTCTTGTTGCAGGCGTGATGGAGCTTGAGGAGCGTCTGGGCGCCGGTGAACAGCTCACGGAGATTACCGTCGACGAGATTCTCACCGCCCACCGCCGCAAGAGCCCCATGTTCTTCGATCTCAGCTTCGACACCATAGCCGGTTACGGAGCCAACGGCGCCATCGTGCACTATTCGGCGCGTCCCGAAACAGCCGCCACCCTCAAACCCGAAGGCCTTCTGCTGATCGATTCGGGCGTCAACTACTTCGACGGCACCACCGACATAACCCGCACCATAGCCCTCGGCAAAGTTTCCGACCAGATGCGCCGCGACTTCACCCTGGTGATGAAAGGCCATATAGCACTGGCTACCGCCGAGTTCCCCGAAGGCACAAGCGGCGCGCAACTCGACGTGCTGGCACGCATCAGCCTCTGGAAACACGGTCTGAGCTACGGCCACGGCACAGGCCACGGCGTGGGACACTTCCTCAACGTGCATGAAGGTCCCCAGCGTATAGCCCTCACCGGCAATCCCGCACCACTGATGCCCGGCATGGTGACCTCAGACGAACCCGGAGTGTACCGCGCCGGAGAATACGGCATACGCTGCGAGAACCTCATCCTCACCATCCCGGCCGAGACCACGGAATTCGGCAACTTCTACAAATTTGA
The DNA here is from genome assembly GCA_009775605.1 of Paramuribaculum sp. Classification (GTDB taxonomy): domain Bacteria; phylum Bacteroidota; class Bacteroidia; order Bacteroidales; family Muribaculaceae; genus Paramuribaculum. Next base: position 961 of record VSPV01000089.1, on the reverse strand, counting down.
AGTCCTGACCCTCTTCCCCTTCGACCTCCGTCTGTTCGACACTTCGATTATGACCGACGACGAGATTGCATGGGTCAACAACTACCACGAGACCGTGCGCGCCCGTCTGCTTCCTCATCTCGACGAAAAGCAGGCCCGCTGGCTTGAGACCCATACCGCCGTACTCACACGCTGACATTTTCCCACCATACCAAGATTACCATCATGGCACTGATAATAAACGTAAGAGGCTTCGAGCCTAAAGTGGGAGAAGGCACTTTCCTTGCCGAAAATGCCACACTGGTGGGCGACGTGACTCTGGGCCGCGACTGCAGCGTGTGGTTCAACACCGTGCTGCGCGGCGACGTGAACACAATCACCATAGGCGACCGCGTAAACATCCAGGACGGCACCGTGCTCCATACCCTCTACGAGAAATCCATAATCGAAATCGGCAACGATGTCTCCGTGGGTCACAACGTCACGCTCCACGGCTGCAAAATCCACGACCTCGCCCTCATAGGCATGGGAGCCGTGGTGATGGACGACGCCGAAGTGGGCGAAGGCGCCCTCGTAGCTGCCGGCTCAGTGGTGCTCTCCCGCACCAAAATCGGTCCCAACGAGCTCTGGGGAGGCGCTCCCGCCAAATTCATCAAGATGGTCGACCCCGCCCAGTCCCGCGAACTCAACCAGAAAATAGCCCGTAACTACCTCATGTACTCCCGCTGGTACACCGACCCGCAACCGCACGACTAAAACCGCCATCCCCATAAGAGATTGTCTAAAACCAATCCCATCTAAAAACAAACCGCACCCCGAAAGCCATCCAACCGACTTTCGGGGTGCATTTTCTATATAAACCCAACCTGCTTGTCAGCGACTACTCCATAAAAGCGCACTACTTTTAGTCGTTTTGCAACTGACTATACCTGAAACTTTTTCTGTGGAGGGGCGTCAGGCGGGGGTTGGGAGGGATTTGTTG
>VSPV01000088.1 GCA_009775605.1 Paramuribaculum sp. | reverse complement strand
TAAGAAAAAGACAGAAGTAATATATAACGGAATAGATTTCTCTCTTCTCCCTCCTCCTGAAAGATTAGAATACAACAAAAGGAAAGTAAAATTATTATTTGTAGGCCGTCTCTCAGAACCAAAAGATCCTATTACAATGCTCAGCGCATTTAAAATAGCCCATAAATGTTGCCATAATTTAACTTTGACAATAGTTGGAGATGGGGAACTTGGAAAGGACTGCAAAAAATATGTGGAAGATAATGATCTAATAAACTATGTGAAATTTGAAGGTTGGCAAAATGATGTTACCAGGTATTATCAAAGCCATGATATTTTTATCACTACATCTATATTTGAAGCATTTGGTTTGGTTTTCCTTGATGCAGGCTTCTATAAATTGCCTACGGTCGCAACTAATGTAGAAGGAATTCCGGAGGTTATTGAAGATAAGATTACAGGATTTTTAAGTCCACCAAAAGATGTAAATAAAATAGCTGAAAATATTTTAAAGTTGGCCTCAGACGAAGATCTGAGAGGCCTTTTAGGAGAAAATGCAAGAAAAAGAGTGCTGTCGAAATTTACATCTGAAAAGATGGTGGATTCTTATAAAGAACTATATGAAGGGTAATGAGATATTCGGTGTATAGAACATTCTTAGTGAACTAAAGTTGTAGATATCTATAAAAACATTCTTTATCTTATTCATATCGCACATCCCAATGGCCGCTCCGTTTCCCGGACGGCCATTCTTGCATTATAGGGCTGATGAAGGGGAGGCAAGATGTTACGCGCCTGGCCTACAATCGGCGCCTATAATGCACACTGTGAAAAAATAATGGCTGATAATCAGAGGCGATTATCAGCCATTATTGGTACCCGGAGCCGGGGTCGAACCGGCACGGATTGCTCCAACGGTGTTTGAGACCGTCGCGTCTACCGATTCCGCCATCCGGGCATTAGGCATTCGGTTTTGCGCCGACAAAGGTAAGCATTATTTTGCGGCATCCCAATGCAACGACCGCTTTTTTAGTGCCATTATGATTTTTTTGCTATGTTTTTGGCTGTTTCAGAGTATTTTTAATTAAGTTTGTGTCTATAAGCCGGCGCTAATGCGGCGCGTCGTCCCGCCGGGGAGCGCGATTGCACTTGCTGACCAGGCCTATGTAACTGAATTCAAGTAAAATAATACTACCATGGCAACTGCACGCTCAAAATCACCCCGAGTTCCCAATCTTGTTAAAAACGACCCTTATCTCGCTCCGTTCACAGAGGCGATTGTAGGCCGTATGGCCGATGCCGTAAATAAGGAGAAGGAGCTTACGGGAAAGAACGGTTCGCTCGACGAATTTGCCAACGCCCACAATTATTTCGGTCTTCACCGCAATCCCGACGGTTCATGGACTTTCCGCGAGTGGGCTCCCGGAGCCACTTCGATATGCCTGATGGGCGATTTCTCGGGCTGGCAGGCTGTGGCCCGTTATGAGCTTCACCGTGTCGGCAACAACGGTGTCTGGGAGATTACACTTCCGGCCGATGCCCTGCATCACGGCGATTTCTACAAGATGTATGTGAGCTGGGCCGACGGTTCGGGCGAGCGTATTCCGGCCTACGCCACCCGTGTGGTCCAGGATCCGGTGACTCATCTGTTTGCAGCCCAGGTGTGGGCCCCCGAGCCTTACGCATGGCATGTGCCTGATTTCAAACCCGACACCAAGCCTCTGCTTATCTACGAGTGCCACATAGGTATGGCCCAGGAGCGCGAGGGCGTGGGCACGTATACGGAGTTCCGCGACAATATTCTGCCCCGAATCCATGCCGACGGCTATAATGCCATTCAGATAATGGCCATCCAGGAACATCCCTATTACGGGTCGTTCGGCTACCATGTGAGCAATTTCTTTGCAGCCTCGAGCCGCTTCGGCACCCCCGAGGAACTGAAGTCGCTTATCGATACGGCCCATTCCATGGGCATAGCCGTGATTATGGACATCGTCCACTCCCACGCCGTGAAAAACGAGCTGGAAGGCCTTGGACGTCTCGACGGCTCATACAACCTCTATTTCTACGGCGACGGGCGCCGCGAGCATCCGGCATGGGATTCGCTCTGCTTCGACTACGGCAAGAACGAGGTGATTCACTTCCTCCTTTCCAACTGCAAATACTGGCTTGAGGAATACCATTTCGACGGCTTCCGCTTCGACGGCGTGACCTCGATGCTCTACTATAACCACGGCCTCGGACAGGCTTTCGGTTCCTACGACGATTATTACAACGGCGGTCAGGACACCAATGCGATTACTTATCTTACGCTTGCCAACAAGCTTATCCACACAGTCAATCCCGAGGCCATAACCATAGCCGAGGAAATGAGCGGCATGCCCGGTCTGGCCATCCCGCAGAAAGACGGCGGCATAGGATTCGACTACCGCATGGCCATGGGCATCCCCGACTACTGGATAAAGACCCTCAAGGAAAAGAAGGACGAGGACTGGCATCCCACCTCCATATTCTGGGAGCTTACCAACCGCCGCTCCGACGAGAAGACGATTTCCTACGTCGAGAGCCACGACCAGGCGCTTGTGGGCGACAAAACGGTCATTTTCCGTCTTATCGACGAGAAGATGTACTGGCACATGATGAAGGATGACGACGACATGACCGTGGCGCGCGGCATAGCTCTCCACAAGATGATACGCCTTGTCACAGCCTCCACCATCAACGGCGGCTATCTCAACTTCATGGGCAATGAATTCGGCCATCCCGAATGGATCGACTTCCCGCGCGAGGGCAATGGCTGGAGCTACAAGTATGCACGCCGCCAGTGGGATCTTGTGGACCGCAAAGAGCTTAAATATTGCTATCTCAACGACTTCGACAACGCCATGATAAAGCTCATAGCCGGAGTCTACAACTTCCAGGCGCTTCCCGTTGTTAAACTCTGGGAGAAGGATTCCGACCAGGTTCTCGCTTTCCGTCGCGGCGATCTTGCCTTTGTGTTCAACTTCAGTCCCTCGCAGTCGTTCTCCGACTACGGCGTGCTTGCTCCCTCCGGTTCCTACGAGGTGGTGCTGAGCACCGACAATCCCGCTTTCGGAGGCTACGGCAATGTGGACGAGAAAGTGGTTCACTATACCGAGAGCGACCCCCTCTACACTCCGCTCGGCGTAGAGTGGCTCAAGCTTTATCTTCCCGCCCGCTCGGCCCAGGTGCTCCGTCTGCGCCGTCCTTCCGCCGGCAAGGGAACCAAGGCCGGCAAGGGAACGAAAGCCGCCAAGGAGGCCAAGCCGGTGAAGGAAGTAAAGGCCGCCGTGGCTTCCAAGTCTGTACCTAAAGCCAAGGCTGCGAAGCCTGCTGCCAAAGCGGCTCCGAAAACAGCGGCCAAATCCGCCTCAAAGAGCGCTTCAAAGGCAGCTCCCAAGGCCTCCGCGAAGGCTAAAAAGTAAGGCGTCGCCTCATATATCAAAATTATTAGCTATCTTTGCATAAAAGTGAGAGTAAAAATACATAGGGAGGGCACCAACATCCTCATTATTCTCCTGCTGATGTTGGCCATGCTCAATATTCCGGCTTGGTTGTTTATCCGGCCGGTGGCTATCCCCATTGTTTTCTCATCCATCTCGGCCATTGTCTATCTTCTGGTGCTGAACTTCTTCAGAAGCCCGCGCCGCCATTTCCCGGGCAACCCCGAAAGAGCAGTGGTGTCGTCGGTCGACGGCAAGGTGGTGGCTCTTGAAGAAACCTTCGAGGATGAGTATCTCCACCGCCGTGTGATTCAGCTCTCGGTGTTCATGACCATATTCAATGTTCATGCCAACTGGTTCCCGGTCAACGGCAAAGTGCTCTTTGTGCGCCATCACAACGGCCGTTTCCTCTCGGCCTATCTTCCCAAGTCGAGCACTGAAAACGAGCGTACAACCGTTGTGATCCGGACACCCGAAGGCCACGACATCCTCGTGCGCCAGATAGCCGGAGCCGTTGCCCGCCGTATCGTGACCTACGCCCGTCCCGGCGACGACGCCAATGTCGACGACCATCTCGGATTCATAAAATTCGGGTCGCGTGTCGACATATTCCTGCCGCTGGATACTGAAATCCTGGTGAAAATCGGCGACAAGACTCAGGGCTGCATAACCGAGGTGGCCCGGCTTTCGGCCGAGCCTCATCGCCACGATGAGTGAACCCCGGGCGACTATTAAGCGTAATAATTTCAGAAATGTCATTCAACCTGCGAAAATATATACCTAACACCATCACCTGCCTCAATCTCATGTCGGGTGTCACTGCCTGCGTGCTCTCGTTCAGCTACGACAGGCCTGTGTATGTGTTCGAAGCCTACCAGTGGGCCTTCATTTTCATAGGTCTTGCCGCTGTATTCGATTTTCTCGACGGCGCGGCTGCACGTCTCCTCCACGCCTATTCCGACATGGGCAAGGAGCTCGACTCGCTTGCCGACCTCGTGAGCTTCGGTCTGGCCCCGGCGCTGCTCCTCTACAACACGATGATAAGCTACAACGGGGGCTTCTTCACATGGTGGGCCTTGGCTCCTATGTATATTGTGGTGATGGGCGCCCTGAGGCTGGCCCGCTTCAACGTGGACACCACGCAGTCCACCACCTTCCGCGGCCTTCCCATACCCTCCAACGCCATTTTCTGGATAGGTTTCGTGGCATGGATTCAGACCCATACCTATCCCGGCAATGTGGCCGTGGCTGTGATTGTGGCGCTTTTCGCTTCGCTTATGGTATCGAGAATGCGCATGTTCTCCCTCAAATTCAAAAACTTCGACTGGCGTGAGAATTTCCGCCGTTATCTCATACTGGTAGCCGCCGTGCTGTTCGTCGCCACCGAAGGAATCTCGGGATTCATGTGGACCATTCTGCTCTATATTCTCGTCTCGGCTGTTGGCCGCAAGGATTTCGACGCCGAGGCATAAGACGGCGTTCGTCGCCGACGCTCCTTTACGGAGTTGTTTTATTTTAATCTGGTAAAAATGCTTTCATTTATAATTATAGTCCTTCTGGTGATTATAGTGTGGCCCCTGATTAAATTCGGGTGGCGTGTCTACACTATCCAGCGCCAGATGAAGCAGGCCTACCGCGCCGCCTCCCAGGCCTCGCGGACGGCTTCGGCGCAGCAGCGCCGTCAGGCCGAGGCTTCCCGCCGCAAAGGCGGATGGTCGGCATCGCGCCGTCACTCCAAAAAGATTATCGACAAGCACGACGGTGAATATGGGGCTTTCGAGGAGGTAGCCACGTCGACCGTCAACGAGACCTTTACTTCCGGCAAGGGTGGTAGCACGCGCGTGTCAACCGACATCTCCACCCAGATAAGCGATGCGGAATGGGAGGAAATCAAATGAGCGGATATTACATGCCCCGGCTCTATGCCTTTCTGGAAGAGCTCGGACGGAATAACGACCGTCCCTGGTTTGCGGCCCATCGTGCGGAGTACGACGAGCTGCGCGCCCTCTGGCTCGCCGACGTGCAGCGTATGGTCGACGATATGGCGCTCTGGGAGCCGGCCATGAAGGGCAGGGAAGCGCGGGAGTTCGTTTACCGCATATACCGCGACACCCGCTTTTCTCCTGACAAAACCCCGTATAAAACCTATTTCTCCGCCGCTCCCGGCCCGTTCGGCCGCAGCGGAGAGTATGCCGGCTACTATCTTCAGCTGGGTCCCGGCGCCGATTCCGGAATATACGGCGGCTGCTGGTGTCCCTCATCTCCCGTCCTCCGCAAGCTCCGTCATGCGATAGTAGACAATATCGAGGAATTCCTCCACATCGTGGACAATCCGGAGCTTCAGCGCGAATTTCCCGGATGGTGCAGCTCCATGCTCAAGACCATTCCCAAGGGGTGGGACCGCAACCATCCGCAGGCATTCTATCTGCGCATGACGAATTACGGCAAGTTCCGTGAGCTGCCTGCCGACTTCTTTTTCAGCCCTGAGTGGCCGCTCCGCGCGTCGGCGCTTATGAAGACTTTGAAACCGCTTGTAGATTTCATCAACTATTCGATCGACGAATAGTCATCCGGGAAAGTATCAGTCCAATAAAGAAAATAAGCAGAGTCGACATCACTATCGACAGATTTATGTGGATGAATGGCGGAATGTTCCACCATTCGGTGAGCCGTGTCTGGAGCGCGATGAGTATCAGCGCGGCCACTCCCGCTATCACGCCCGGCACTATGTGGGCGCTGCGGGCCGACGGACAGAGATAGGCCAGCAGGAACATTCCGAGCACTCCTCCCGAACATACGCTGCTCAGAGCCCACCAGGCATCGAGCGCGTTGTCAAACAGCAGGAAGCAGAGTGCTACGCCTATGCCGGCCAGTCCTACGGCCACGCTCGACAGGCGCAGTACCAGTACCTTTCGGTCATCGTGGGCTTCCGGAGCGATGCGCGAGAAGAAATCCGTCATAATTATGGTGCCGGACGAGGTGACGCTTGTGGCCACGGTCGACATCCCCGCGCAGAATATCGAGGCTATCAGCAGCCCTGTGAGCCCCGACGGCATCTCGTTGATTATGAAATAGGGAAACACATAGTCGCTCTTTATGCCCTCCGGCAGCAGCCCGGGGCTCACTTTGTAGAATGCATAGAGGCACGAACCTATTATGAAGAGCATGAAGTTGACCGGCAGGGTGAGAAACGCGCCCCAGAAAGCGCTTTTTCGGGCCTCCCTGAGCGACGGTGCCGCGCAGTAACGCTGCGTGTAGCTCTGGTCGATGGCGAAGTTGTTGAGATTGGTGAACATGCCGTAGACCAGGCACACCCAGAACGTGCTCTCCACAATGCTGTCGCCGAAGCTTCCCAGGGAAAATTTGTTGTCGGCCATGCATATCTTCAGCGCCTGCGCCGGGCCTTCGGGCATCCCCTTCAGAATCACGGCAAGGCATATCACTATTCCGGCTATCAGTATGGCTCCCTGCAGGGCCTCGGTCCATATCACCGACTTTATGCCTCCCTTCTGGCTGTAGATGATGATTCCCAGGCCGGTGACGGCTATCACAAGCGGTATGTTCCATCCCATTAGCACGTTCATCGGCACCGCAAGCAGATAGAGTATGGCGCCGGAGCGGCATATCTGTGTGAGAAGGTAGAATACCGAGGCGTATATTCTGGCCCACGGGCCGAATCGTTCCTCAAAGAAGCTGTAGGCGCTGATGCTTCCCAGATTGCGGTAGAACGGCACGAAGAAGCGCATAGCCAGCAGTCCGGCCGGAAGGATAGAGAGTGTAAACACAAAAGCGTTCCAGTTGCCCGAGAACGCCGACGAGCAATATCCCAGAAACGAAATCGAGCTGCAGAACGAGGCGAAAATCGAAAGTCCCACAATCCATCCCGGCACTTTGCCGCCTCCGCGGGTGAATTCGTCGCTGCTCTGTTTCCTGTAGCCCAGGAAATAGCCGAACACGATGGTCCCGACAGAGAAAACCAGAAAAACAATCAGGTCTACGATATTCATTCAGCAGAGTGTTGGTTACGGTATTATAGGAATGTGCCCGGTGACAGTCCGGTGTATGATGCAAAAATAAGGAATCTCCGCCCGACTGCCGAATTTCCTGCCCGCAATTATGCTTCGCCCCGCGAAAAAATTGCTAACTTCGCGGCAGAAACACCGTCTATGGCCAAGAAAATAGCTGAAACGCCGCTGATGAAGCAGTATCTCGAGATGAAGAAGAAGCATCCCGACGCGGTGTTGCTTTTTCGTGTGGGTGACTTCTACGAGACTTTCTCCGACGATGCCATCACGGCCTCGGAAATCCTTGGCATAACGCTCACACGCCGAGCCAACGGCTCGGCATCGTCGGTGGAGCTTGCCGGATTTCCACATCACGCCCTCGATACATATCTTCCCAAGCTCGTGCGCGCGGGCAAGCGCGTTGCCATCTGCGAGCAGCTCGAAGACCCCAAGCTTACCAAATCGCTGGTGAAACGCGGAATCACCGAACTGGTGACTCCCGGCGTGTCGCTCGGCGACAATCTTCTTGAGAACCGCGAGAACAACTTCCTTGCCGCCGTAAACATAGCGCGCGGCGAGTGGGGCGTGGCGTTCCTGGATATTTCCACAGGCGAATTCCTCACCGCGCAGGGCACTCCCGACTATATCGACAAGCTTCTCACCAAGTTCGCGCCCAAGGAGGTGCTGGTGGAGCGCGGAAAGCGCCGCGACCTCGAGGAGGCACTGACCGGCCGCTACCTGATGTTTGAGCTCGACGACTGGATTTTTACCGAACCCACGGCGCGCGAGAGGCTCCTGCGCCAGTTCGAGACCGGAACGCTCAAGGGCTTCGGTGTCCACGGAATGACGTCGGCCATCATAGCCTCAGGTGCCATTCTCCATTATCTCGACATAACTCAGCACACCCGCACCGGCCATATCGCCGCCCTCCAGCGCATTGAAGAAGACCGCTATGTGAGGCTCGACGCCTTCACGGTGCGCAATCTCGAGCTGCTCCGTCCGCTCAGCGACGACGGCAAGAGCCTGCTCGATGTGATAGACCGCACTGTAAGCCCCATGGGAGCGCGCCTGCTGCGCCGCTGGCTGCTGTTCCCGCTCAAGGATGTGGCGCAGATCAACTCCCGTTTAGACGTGGTGGAATACTTCTTCCGTCACCCCGACGAGCGCGAGGAGCTGAAAACCCAGATAGAACGCATTGCCGACCTCGAGCGCCTTATCTCCAAGGTGGCCGTGGGGCGCGTGTCGCCTCGCGAGCTTGTGCATCTGCGCAATGCCCTTGCGGGCGTTGAGGCCGTGAAGCGGATTTGCGACTCCGCCGACGAGCCTGCAATCAAGGCCATAGGCGAACAGCTTAATCCGTGCGCCAGCATCCGCGACCGCATAGCCGCCGAGATTATGGACGACGCTCCGGTGGCGCTCAACCGCGGCAGCGTGATTCGCGACGGCGTTGACGCCGAACTTGACGAGCTGCGCCACATAGCCTACTCCGGCAAGGACTACCTGATGAAAATCCAGGCACGTGAGTCGGCCGAGACCTCGATTCCGAGCCTCAAGATCGGCTTCAACAACGTGTTCGGCTATTATATAGAGGTGACCAACACTCACCGCGACAAGGTGCCTCCGCAGTGGATACGCAAGCAGACCCTCGTAAACGCCGAACGTTATATCACGCCTGAGCTTAAAGAGTATGAAGAGAAGATACTCGGCGCCCAGGAGAAGATTGAAATAATAGAGACACGGCTCTACGCGCAGCTTGTGGAAGCAGTGGCGCGGTTTGTCCACACCATTCAGCTCGACGCGTCGCTTATAGCCCGTCTCGACTGTCTGTCTTCGTTCACGCGCGTTGCTATAGAGAACAAGTACAATCGTCCGGTGGTCGATGATTCGCTCGACATAGAGCTCATTGGCGCGCGTCACCCCGTGATAGAGCGCGAGCTTCCCCCCGGAGAACCATATATTGCCAACACTGTGAGACTTGGCAACGACACCACTCAGATAATGATGATAACCGGCCCCAACATGTCGGGAAAGTCCGCGCTGCTGCGCCAGACGGCCCTGAACGTGCTCATGGCGCAGACCGGCAGCTTCGTGGCTGCCGAGTCGGCACATATCGGAGTGGTCGACAAGATTTTCACCCGTGTCGGGGCGAGCGACAATATTTCGCACGGCGAATCCACATTCATGGTGGAGATGACCGAGGCCGCGTCGATACTCAACAATATGAGCCGCCGCTCGCTGATACTCTTCGACGAGTTGGGCCGCGGCACCTCCACCTACGACGGCATCTCCATAGCATGGGCCATCGTTGAGCATATCCATGAGTTCGGCAACGCCCGTCCTAAGACCCTCTTCGCCACCCACTACCACGAGCTGAACGAGATGGCATCCACGTTCCCGCGCATAGCCAATTACAATGTCTCGGTGAAGGAAATCAAGGGTAAGGTGGTGTTTCTGCGCAAGCTTGCCCCGGGCGGGAGCGAACACAGCTTCGGCATCCATGTGGCGAAGCTTGCGGGTATGCCCGGCTCCATAGTGCGCCGCGCCGAGGAAGTGCTGCATCAGCTCGAGTCCACCTACCGTGGCAGCGACAAGGCTGCTGTATCGTCGCTGAAGCCCGCTGGCGCAGCTTCGTCGGGAGGTGTGCAGCTTTCGTTCTTCCAGCTCGACGATCCCGTGCTCTCACAGATCCGCGACGAGATTCTGCGGGTGGACATAGACAATCTCACGCCTATGGCCGCTCTTAACAAGCTCAACGATATCAAGAAGATACTTACCGGAAAGGACTGAAAAACAATAAATAGTAACGAGAATGCTACAGATTTCCAATCGTGTGCTTAATATGGCTGCGGCTCAGACACTTGCAATGTCGCAGCGCAGTGCCGAACTCCGCGCTGAAGGAGTCGACGTAATCAATATGTCGGTGGGCGAACCCGACTTCAACACGCCCGACCATATCAAGGAAGCCGCCAAGGAGGCCGTCGACCAGAATTATTCCCATTATTCGCCCGTCCCCGGCTATA
>VSPV01000087.1:323-10478 GCA_009775605.1 Paramuribaculum sp. | reverse complement strand
TCTCCAAACTATGCGCCTAGAAATTTTTACACTCGGGTAGTTTTTTAACACTTCAACCGGTTATTTACATTGACCCGTTTTAAATTTGAAATGTTAATAAAAGAATTTATTTAAGCTGCCTGCGGGAAAGTTCCCGCAGGTAACGTGATTTATATATCTGGTAGTTTAAAGCGTTATAGTCCCTTCATATACAGCTCCGCCATCGGTAGTGCAGCGGATGGTATATGTCCCTTCTAGGGATGATGGTAAGAAGATATAAGGCTCAGTGGGGGTAATGGTACCCTCGATGATATTATCATTATTTGAGCCCTCCACTGTTACATACATGAATTCATACTCAAAGTTTGAATTAAATATAAGCATCCTGTTTATGGACTCACACTCTATAAAAGTCATTGAGGGTGCTCTTTTGCCTTGCTCTGATTTTGGTACCTGTTTAAGAATTCCTGTGGTGGAATTCGTAGGAGTATTTGCTACGGAAAACGCAGAAATTGTCAATGTCAGGATTGTGATAAGATGTTTAATTTTCATGGTGAAATAATAGTAAAATGGTTTATGTAAAATTACAAACCAGAGTTGAAATAACAGCTAACACTGACAAATTAAAACCTTACATATTTTATTGTAAGGTGCTGATAATTAGAATTCTTTTAGAAAATGACCTTTCATGCCTATGTTCTGGCCTTACAGGGATTTTGTAATGGGGTAAGAACGAGATAAAGATTGTTATTTTATAAGGGAAATATAGTATTCTTTATTTGTGGAAGCAGACTTTCTGATTTTTGTTTTTAGCCGGGATTTACGTGTATACACGGCTTCTTTGCTCGTTTCTCCAAGAAGAAGTGCGATAGAGCTGGTAGTGAATCCTTGAAAAGCAAAAATGAATAATCGGCAATCATTATCGGTAAGTGTAGGGACTTCGGCCCGAAGGTTAGTCATGAGGTTTTCGTAATGACGGTTGATGTCATTTTCGATTTCATTGATTATTTGAGTGTCCTCTGTAAAATCCTTTATCAGTTTGTCAAGTTCTTTTGCTATACTTTTTTTATCATTGGACTCATAATATTGTGAACAAATTGTATCCACTATAGAGAACTGTTTGGACAGCAGTTCTCTAATACTCTCCAATAAAAGAGTATTTTTGTGATTCATGTTGCCTAATGATGCTGAAAGAAATTTTGCTTCTTCTATTATTTCATCTTGTCTTATTCTTTGTTTTCTGAGCTTATGTTTGATAATTAGTCCTATAATAATTAGAATAATTAAAAATACAGATATGTAGATAATCTTGTTTTTTTGCTCCAATTTGAGCTGTTGCGCCATTACTTCATTCTTATGCTTATGATAATTCTCAATAGTGGAATCAATACTTCTATTCATTATCCCCCTAATAAATTCATCTTGTTCTGTCCGGTAAACTTCGATTGCATCATACGCTTCTTTATATTTTCCCTCTAAAGCAAGTATTCCAAATGGTTTCTCTGGTTTAATTCTTCTTAGATAATCGATGAGAATCTGGAAATCTTTGTCATCGGAAATTCGTGGATTATTCAGACTAAGCAGAGCATAAATATTTTGTGCTGCACCATCTGACAAGTTATTCTCATCAAGACTGATTGCTTTGGCATAATATTTAATTGCCATTGTATCATTTTCTGCTCCTAACATGGTTAAGGCTGCATGATCATAGGCTCCCGAAAGTAATACTGGATCTTTCTGAGCAATAGGATCTGACACTATTTCTTTCAGAACAATCATGGCAGAGTCAAATGCCTGATTCGTAATTAAAGCTCCAGCAAGATAGAGTTTGGCATAAAGTTCCCAATCCGTTTTATTGGCTTTTTCAAATGCATCAATAGCGACTTTTGCATACGTTGTTTTCCTGACAGAATCATAACATTTGCCGTAAACCTCGCATAGAGAAATGGCGCAAAGTCCTTGATTAAAATAGTCATTATTGTCTTTTGCAAACTGATATCCCTGTGTCAATAGGATTGCAGCTTCCCCCGAATTTTTTCTCAAGTCTTGCAGTTTGCCAAGAAGATAAAGGGAACGGGATGCTCGGGAGAAATCCTTACAGTCTGTAAATACATTTATGGCACGTGTCAGAGCCGGTTCATCCAAGCTGTCGTTAAATGATTTATAAAGAGCAAGATTGTAGAGCAAATCATATAATGCCCGGTCGCGGTTGGAGCGGAGGGCGGCGGTGTCCACGCTGTCGAGCATGGCCATTGCCGAGTCAGGGCGCTCGTCGATTATGGACTCGATGTATTCGAGTCGGGAGCGCTCGGGCGAGGGTGCGCAGCCCGGAAGGAGCTGGATGGCAAGGGCAGCGAGGAAGAGTATGGCGGGGAATAATGACGGTTTAAGTTTCATGGCAGGGAAAACACAAATTCAAGAACAAAAGTAATAAAATTCCCCGACAAAAACCGCTTCCGCCTGCAGTCTGGATGGGAACGCAGAGCGGCGCAGGAACAGCAGAAACCCGCATAACTTTTATTTCACATATTCGAGGACGCGGGCCCAAGCTGTCGCGTTTATGCGGCATCGCCATTCCCAGGCTCGCCGCATATACAAGGGGAAGACACCCTTTTCTGGCAGCTTACGCAGCCAGTTATACAGACATCGCTCCTCCGGAGCTCCCGGAGTGCAAGAACGCGGATATCCCTATCGACGTTAACTGTCACCAATCGGTAAGCGCAGGATGCGCGATTTGTTTACAACCGGCTGCGTCAGCTGCCGGACAGAGGTCCGGAGCACCTGAGCGAGGTAAGCTTCGGATGAATGCGCGCCTCGCCACCGCGTCAGCCCGGGGATGGCAAGAGGTGCCGGAGGTTTCTGATTCGGAAGGGGGGTGAGTGCTGAGGGGGGATATCGGCACTCCACGGAACTTTTGTGAGCATCGGCGTAGCCGCCGAAAGAAGGATATAAGAAGCGCCGCAGCGGGGCGGGAGGCCCGGGGCTGCGGCGCTGAGGTTTTTTATGTCGGGGCGGGTGGCCTTCTTTTGGTTGGAAGGTGTTGCAAAAATCAAATTACCGTCCGAATTGTAGGGATGTACGCTCGTGCATCCGCTGCGAGTCAACGCGTTGAATTCGGCTGCTCCATGGAGCAGCCCTACTTTTCGCGGTTTTGCAACACTTCCTCCCGGAGGCTACCGGATCAGACGATGGAGTTCTTTTTGGTCCACTCTACGAGTTCGGGGATGTAGGCGAAGGCGAGGCCGGTCACGGTGTCGGCGCAGCCGTAGTACACGGCCAGACGTCCTGTCTCGGGGTCGTGGAGGGCGGCGCAGGGGAAGGTGACGTTGGGCACGTCGCCGGTGAGCTCGTAGATTTCGCGGGGCGAGATCAGATATGGGCCGCTGCGGGCAAGCACCTTCCAGGGCTGCTCGAGGTCGAGCAGGGCCGAGCCGAAGGCGTAGACGTAGCCGTTGCAGGAGCGGAGCACGCCGTGGTAGAGCAGCAGCCAGCCTTCGGAGGTCTCGATGGGTATGGGGCCGGCGCCGATTTTCATGCACTGCCATGCGGAGAGCTCGAAGGGGGCGGGAGCCATTACGTGGCGGTGGTGTCCCCAGAACTCGAGGTCGGGCGACTCACTGTAGAATATGTCACCGAAGGCGGTGTGGCCGGTGTCGCTGGGGCGCGAGAGCATGGCGTAGTTGCCGTTGATCTTGCGGGGGAACATCACGCCGTTGCGGTTGTAGGGGAGGAAGGCGTTCTCAAGCTGATGGAACGTTTCGAAGTCGGTGGTCCAGGCTATGCCGATTGTGGGGCCGTGGTAGCCGTTGCACCAGGTGACGATGAAGCGGTCGCCGATCTTGGCCACGCGGGGATCGTAGCCGTAGACCCATTCGCCCACTTCGGGGTCGGCGCCTTCAAGGCAGATGTCTTCTTCGTTGATGTCCCATTTGAAGCCGTCGACTGAGAAACCGGCATGGATGCGCATGCGGCGGTTGGTGTCGTCGCAGCGGAACACTCCGGCGAAGTTGTATTTTCCTTTCTTGAAAGGCACTACGGCCGAGTTGAATATACTGTTGGATGTCGACAGGGCGTCGCGGGGAATCACGGGGTTCTCCGAGTAGCGCCACATTACTTCCTTGCAGCCCTCGGGGCGGTCCTGCCAGGGTATTTCGGGAAGCGGCTGTCCGATGATTTCGAGATGTTTCATGTGTTTGTGAAAAAGGGTGTTGTTTATTTAGGATTTTATATATCGTATGAAGCTGTCGCGGTCATTTGCGGCGTTCAGAACTGTGAGCCTTCCTCGCCTTCCACGGCCGAGTCGACAGCCTCGCGGGCTTCGCCTTCGGTCTTGTCGGGGTGGGTGAAGGGCACGAACCATGTAAGCAGGAACGCGGGAGCGGCCATCACCAGGGCTATGATGAAGAAGAGCTCGTAGCCGGTGCGCTCGCATATCCAGCCGCTTATCATGCCGGGCAGCATCACGCCGAGGTTCATTATGGCCGAGGCGAACGCGTAGTGGGCCATGGAGTGCTTGCCGGGAGCCACCTGCTGCATCATGAAGAGCGTGAGGCCCACGAAGCCGAATCCGTAGCAGAAGTATTCAGCCACCAGTCCGGTGCCTATCACCCAGAGGTTCTGGGGAATGAACACGGAGAAGAGGAAGTAGATGACGAAGGGCACGTTGAATATGCACACGAGCGAGAACAGCACCTTCTTCAGGCCGAAGCGGGCTATGTAGTAGCCGCCGAGTATCGAGCCTATTATGAAGGCCACGGTGCCGAACACGCCGTAAATCGTTCCCATTTCCTCGTTGCTGAGTGCCAGACCACCCTCGGCCAGCGGAGCCTGCAGGAATATGGGCACCATCTTCATGGCGAAGCCCTCGGTGAGGCGGTAGCAGACGATGAAGATGATGTAATACCAGATGAAGCGTTTGCGGAAGAAGTCGGTGAGCACTCTCACCATCGACTTCATGGCCTCGGAGGTGCCTTTGGGGGCGTCGGAAGCGCGGGAGCCGGTGGGGAGCACGAAGTAGTGGTACACGGCCACGCAGATGAGCAGGGCGCCGAGTATGCCCATGATTATCATCCAGGCGTAGAAGGGAGCGCGCTCGGGGTTGGTGGCCTTGTAGTGGGTCATCAGCACGCCGGCCAGCCACACCAGTCCGCCGTTGGCGAGCACTTTGGCGAGGTTGTAGAAGGCTCCCTGCCAGCCTATGTAGGTCGACTGCGTCTTCTTGTCGAGGGCGGTGAGGTAGATGCCGTCGGTGGCTATGTCGTGGGTGGCGCCCGAGAGGGCTATCACGGCCATTACGGCTATGGTGTAGTTGAAGAAGTCGGGCAGCGGCAGCAGGAACGCTATCAGGGCGAAGCAGAAGCCCGAGATGGCCTGCGTTGCCACCACGAAGTTCTTTTTGGTCCAGTATATCTCAAGCAGCGGGCTCCAGAGGAATTTCAGCGTGTAGGGCAGTGTGAGCAGGGAGGTCCAGAATGCGATCTGCGCCTTGTCCACGCCGAGGTTGTTGAACATGATTACGGCCACAAGATTGAGGGCCACGAAAGGCAGGCCCATGGCGAAGTACACCGAGGGCACCCATGCCAGGGGAGAGGTCTTGCGGGCAGCCGGCTGCCGGGTTGAGTCCATAGTTTTTCCGATGATATTTGATTGATTGTTGTGGTACCCCGGAGCAGAATCGAACTGCTATCAAAAGTTTAGGAAACTTCTATTCTATCCGTTGAACTACCGGGGCTTGCGAGGGGCGCCGTGGCCCGTGGCGCTGTATGCCGTTTCTGCTGATGGCGCCGGATGCTGCTCTTTCCGCATAGGCGCTACCATGCAATTTCAGGCAAAAGTAGCTATTATTTGCGACACGCGCAACGCATCACCTTGAAATTTGTGTAACTTCCTTTCCGCATACCCGCGCTGGGGGAGGGGCAAATAAATTTGGCGGGGCGGGGGAGTTGTCGTATCTTTGAGTCCGCGCTGCTGCGACACACACTTTCGGTTTATGAACACTTCGCGCCTCGCCATAATCTTTCTTCTGGGTCTGCTGCTGGCCTCGGCCTGCGGCTGCGGGCGCTCGCGCCTCCACGCGGAGCTTGACCTGGCCGACTCACTGGCCGAGCATGCGGGCCCCGACTCGGCTGCGCGTGTGCTGCTGGAGCTGAAGCCGCTTATGGCCGACGCGCCCGATGACGTGGCCATGCGCTGGCGTCTGCTCATGGTCAAGGCGGCCGACAAGGCATATATCACCCACACCTCCGACTCCATGCTGCGCCCGGCCCTGGACTACTACACTCACCGCACCTCCGACACTCTCCGCCCCGAGGCCTTCTATTATGCCGGCCGCGTTTACTCCGACATGGGCGACTATCCCCGCGCCCTCGATTACTTCGGCCGCGCCCTACTTGCAATGAGTTCGGATGAGAATATTGGCTTCCAAGCTTGTATTCATGCTCGGATGAGAGATCTTTATCTTAGCCAGTTTTTTTATACTCAGGCTCTGAATCATGCCCAAACATACAAAACGCTTACCGCTATAAAGAATGACACTTCCAGTGTAATAGAGGCATTGAAGAAAATAGGACAGATATATATGTATATGGAGAAATCAGATAGTGCTGAAAAGAGTTTTGTGATGGCTAAGGAAATGGCAAATGTATATGGAGACAAGGCTCTGTCTGATAATCTTGAATTAGAGTATGTGTATTTGTCTATAAAGTCAGGAGATTTTTATAGAGCGGATTCAATATTAAGGAGTCTTGGCCCGATAAGTACGGTGTTGTCAACGGAAGAAGACGTGCGAAATGCAGTATTAGCTTGTTTATACCTTAACAGGGAAGAGTGGGATTCATGTATCTATTATAGCAATCTTCGTGTTGAGTCGGGCACTCCATATGGCCGTATGTTCGGTCATAATGGGTTGGCCCAGTGTTATCTGCATTTGAAAAATCCTGAAAAGGCCATCGAACATATTGAGGCTTATCATCACTTACTCGATTCCTTGCGTCTGACTGAGAATCGGGAGCTGATGCTTAGGACTGAGAGCAGTTACAATTATTCTCTTCACGAACGTGAGAATATTGAGTTGCAAGCCGAAGGCGACCGTCTCAGGCGAACTATTTTCGCTTTAATAGCTTTGTTGTCAATCTTCCTCAGCTTAGGACTGATTATCTATTACCGTCAGCGCTCCCGGACATATCGCATGGAGCTTGAAAAGCTTCGTATGGAGAAAACCATGGACGAGTTGGAGGATGAGAACCGTAAGCTTGGAAGGGAAAGTATTGAATTGCGCTCGGAAATGAAGAAACTGGTGGAAGCCCGCACAGACCGCGAGCTGAGCGCTCAGGAGGCCATATTGAGGATTAAATCGCTGCTGGAAGGCTCACGCGTTGATAAAATGACCGATCCCGATTGGTCTTCGCTTGAGGAAGCACTGGATGAAGTGCTCCCCGGGTTCTGCACGCGGCTGCGCGCGTTGGGACTCACGGAGCGGGAATACCGTGTGTCGCTTCTGGCGCGCCTCGATCTTGGTAACAAAAGTATCTCCGTGCTTATTGGCGCAAGCGCTCACGGAGTCGGTATGGCAAGGTTGCGCCTGAGCCGTAAGTATGGTAAGGGCGATCGGTCGGCCGACTGGGACGAATTCTTGCGGTCTTTCTGATACTGTCGTGATGTTGTCTGCAAACTATTGAGAATCAGTCGCTGTTACTTCTTGTTAATAGGCGGTTTCTGTCATCTTGCAGCCTGTTACCTTTTGTTAATCTGAAAATTTGCAGGGTAATTTTGGGTTAGCTTTCTTTGCGGAAAACATTTCCAATATGAAAGCAATCATTATCGCACTGCTGGTAGCCTTCACCAGCCTCGGATGTATGGCTGAGACTGCAATTAATCTTGTTGCAAATATCCCCGATGAAAGACCGTTGAGGCCGGAAGATCCGGAACGGATGCCCCCGGTGATTCCCACGGCATGGTTCGACTATATCCATACAACTCTGCCTTCGCAGAACGTCTCTGTGGAGATAACCGATGAGAGTGGTATTCTGGCCGTGCAGCAGATCTCTACCGGCAGCGACCGTCTGGGTCATGGTGACGGCCGGATGCTGCTTCCCGGCGAAAGCTATATGTTAAGTATGATAATCGGGAGCCGCCAATGATCTGGAAGTTTCGAAATAGACTGATGCTTCTTGCTGTGGCGATGGCTGCGGGCGCGTGTGGACGCGCCCCGGTGAGCGACGCTCTCGAGGCCACGATGCACCAGGCCGGAGCTAACACCCGCGAACTCGGCGAGGCGCTGGGCCATTACTCTGCTCCCGGCGATTCGCTCCACGCTGCCGCCATGCATTTCCTTGTGGCCAACATGGCCGGCAAGGGCACCATAGCAGGGCCTGCGGTCGACGAATTTTATGCCTTTATTGACTCTGTATATACTATCCGTCAGCCGGAGTACGACATTCCGGCAATCTATGCCGAATTTCGCAGCGGCGCCCAGTATGCCGACGCGCCGCTCGAAAAGCGGCTTGACGCGGCCACGCTTCCGGCCTCCTATCTGATAGACAATGTTGACCGGGCTATGGCTCTCCTCGGCAAGCCATGGAACAGACATCTGTCTTTCGCCGAGTTCTGTGAATACGTGCTTCCCTACCGCGTGGGGAGTGAAGAAGCGCAGCCTTGGCGTGAGGTATATGCCGGCCGGTTCGCACCGCTCGTGGCTGATACAGCAACCGCCCTCCAGGCGGCGATAGCCATCAATGATTCGCTGCGTCGGCTTCCGGCTCATATTGCATTGGGCGGGGTTCTCCCGGTTACAATGCGGGCTTCTACGCTCTTTAATATAAAATTCGGCATATGCGGCGATTACGCCGCCTTGGCGGCTTTTGCCATGCGGTCAGTGGGCATTCCTGTAACGCTTAATTTCATTCCGCAGTGGGGACGCAATAATGGCGCTCACATATTCAATGCCGTGGTTGACAACGACGGGCGATGGCATGATTTCTCAGGCGCCGAGGACAACCCCGATCATCACCTTAACCGCTTCAGTTCCGGCATTACAAAAATATACCGTAAGGCTTACGGCATAAACCCCAATTCGCTGGCGGCGGTGAGCCATGAGCCGGTTCCTCCGCTCTTCCGCAGTCCCTCGATGGTGGATGTCACGGCCGATTTCGATGCTGTCCCGGTGGCCGATGTTACGGTCGCCGTGCCGCGAAATCTGCATTCCGAATACGTGTATCTGTGCGTGTTTTCCCCTATGGGCTGGGAGCCGGTGGCATGGGCGTGCAACTCCCGTGGCGAGGCTCGGTTCGCCGACGTAGGTACAGACATAGTCTATCAGGCCGCTACATATACCGAGGGCGAAATCAGACCGTTCGGTTATCCATTCCTTCTCGGGCAGAGCGGCGACAGAAAAGAATTCAAAAGCTCAGGCAAGCGGGGCGACGTGATATTATGGCGCAAAAATCCTGTTTCGGAGTCTCTGAAGGATTATCCGGCATCGATAGTGGGAGGGCGCTTCGAGGGAGCGGACAATCCCGGTTTCAGAAATGCCACGGTGCTCCATGTCATAGCCGATACTCCCGATTTCCGCTACACACCTGTGGCCCTTCCCTCTGTGAACCGCGATTTCCGCTATCTGCGCTACGTTTCCTCCGACAGCACATACGGCAATATGGCCGAGGTGGAATTTCTGAATCCGGAAGGAAAGGCGCTCCGCGGCAAGGTTATTGGCGGATACAAACCAAGCATTTACTATCCGCGCAACGGTGCCGGGATGCTTTTCGACGGCGACGCGCTTACATTTTTCCATACCTCCGACCTCGGGTCGTGGGGCGGTCTGGAACTGCCCGCTCCGGCTAAGGTGAGTGCTCTCCGCTTTCTTATACGCAATGACGACAATGGTATACGCCGCGGGCATGAATATGAACTGTTTTATGCTTCCGATGGCAAATGGCTGTCGGCAGGACGGCAGATTGCCCCGGCTGACGATGAAATCAAATTCACCGGAGTTCCCGCCGGAGCTTTGCTGTGGCTTCACGACCATACGGGGGGTCGGGAGGAAAGAATATTTGAAGTATCAGATAACAACAAAATAATATGGCATTAGACAATACATTCCGCTTATCAAATTATTCTATACCTATTCATGTCGATGAGAACAAAATCTTTCTTATTCATGGATACACAGGAGCTATAGAT
>VSPV01000087.1:0-313 GCA_009775605.1 Paramuribaculum sp. | reverse complement strand
AATAAATTTGATGAATTAGATAATGACTTAATTAGTTATCTTGAAAAACGTGGTATTCTTACAAGAAAAAACTTGGAAGAAGAAAGGACCCATGTTGCGAGAATCTGTGATTTATTAAAGAAGCGTAATCTAAGATTTACACCTATAACAGTGACTATCCCTATTACATACGATTGTAATTTTGATTGTGTTTATTGTTTTGAAAAGAAAAGAAATAATATTAAAGGTAAAATTATCAGTAAAAAGCAAGTAGATAATATATTTAAATGTTTAAGCAATTTAAAAAAAGAATGAAAAGAAATAAATAAAGTCA
>VSPV01000086.1 GCA_009775605.1 Paramuribaculum sp. | reverse complement strand
ACCCCTCGCAGAGCGACGGCGGCAACTCTGGCGCATCGGCATTCTCGGCCGACATCTCGGGCTATTACACCACTTATCCCGTGATTGGCCGCAGTGAATGTCAGCTGTCGTGGGGATGGAACATCTCCAACATCGGCTCAAAGCTCAACTACGCCGACCAGACTGCTTTCCTTCCCACCAATCTGCGTCTGGGCGCCAACTTCACATTCCCGCTGGCCGATTACCACAATCTGTCAATAGGTCTCGACCTCAACAAGCTTCTTGTCCCCACCAAGCCCCGCATGAGCGACTTCGAGGGGGAAGGAAAGGACGAGCTCGAAGTGGAACGCGAATATGAGGCCGCGCTCACCGAGTGGGAGGACCGATCGCCGATAGCAGGTATATTCAAGTCGTTCAGCGACGCTCCCGGCGGATTCAAGGAAGAGCTGAAAGAGATAATGGTGTCGCTCGGCGCCGAATACTCCTACAACCGCCAGTTCTTTCTGCGCACCGGTTATTTCTACGAGAACGCTTCGAAAGGCAACCGAAAGTATTTTTCGATGGGTGCGGGATTCCACACACGGGGCATAGGACTGGATGCCTCCTACATGATTGCCACCGCCCAGACATCGCCCCTGGACCAGACGCTGCGCCTTACCCTTACTTTTGACTTCGACGGCATCAGACAACTGCTCGGCCGCGACTGAGTGGAGAGAAAGTGTATAACATCAGGGGACAGTTGTGTATCCTATTGAGGAATAGGAAGGTAGGATTTTAAAAAATTATGGAATAATAGCGATTTTTACGGGCGAAAAAATTTGTTTTTCATGTTTTTTGCGATATTTTTGTGGAAATGCCGCAGGATATTATTCGCAAATAACTCTGAAACCCGAAATCCAAAAAATTTTGGGATGCGCCAGAAACCGCATCCCGGGTATATAGAGATAAGTGATTAATTGATTAATCCGAGGCGATAAAAGAGCCTCCTGCCGCAGGTGCCGGGTTGCTGAAAAGCTCCCCGGCACTTTTTTATTACCGACCTTTTATATATTTTTGGTCAGGTATTCTTCGTATATTCTGTAAAAAAACGAATCTGTATGGAAATAAATGATATAAGAACGGGTCTGGGCTTCGACGTTCACCGGCTGGTGGAGGGGCGCGACCTGATGCTTTGCGGCGTCAAGGTGCCGCACACCCACGGACTTCTTGGTCACAGCGATGCCGACGTGGCCCTTCATGCCCTGAGCGACGCCCTTCTCGGGGCCGCTTCCCTGCGCGATATCGGCTATCACTTTCCTCCGACAGACGACAAATGGAAGGGAGCCGACTCGATGGTGCTCCTGCGGAAGGTGGCTGAGCTTGTTGCTGAAAAAGGTTACAGGATTGGCAATGTCGACATCACAATAATAGCACAGGCGCCGAAACTCCTCGGCTATATTCCCGAGATGCAGAGCCGCGTAGCGGGTTGTCTGGGCCTTGACCCCGACCGCGTGGCCGTGAAAGCCACCACCACCGAACATCTCGGCTACACCGGCCGCAAGGAAGGCATAGCCGCCATGGCCACCGCGCTCATCTTGCGGTAACCTTCGGGGGAATCAGTCGGGTTCGATTTCGTCGGGGAACTTGCGGTAGTATTCCTTGAGGATTCTGAGGATATTGAAGTAGAAGCCGCCGGCGTCTTTCTCGGCAGGGTCCTTAACGGTCAAATACTCGTAGTAGGGCTCGTAGAAAAGATGGTTTGTTACGGTGTAACCTATGGTGTTGAGCAGCACGTATTCGTGCTGGGGCTCAATCACGTACCATGCGTTTTCTTCGTCGGCGCCGGTTCCGGTGGACACAATCGCCATAAGAATATGGTCGAATTTGTACTGCCATATATCGGCGAGATTGGTCTGCCCTTTTTTGCGCAGTGCGGCTATGAGGGCACTCATCTGGTTGAGGTCAAAAGGATTGTCCTGTAGCGAGAGGTCGGAGTATTTTATCACCGAGTCGCATTCCTGCACCGTAAGATCGGACTTGGCGTAGTTGGTGAGCATGCGGCCCGAGTAAGCCGGAGCGCGATAGGGGTTGTAGTCTTCCTGAAACATGTATCCCAGATAGAGGCGGCGGTATTTGTCGAGGCTCATTGTGGTGTCGTTGCGCTCGAATTCCGCCATGAGAGAGGGATAATAATAAGGTGAGTTGCGGTTATAGACTTCCTTTCTGATCAGGTCGAGGTCGGGGCGCTCGCGCGGTATCTTGTCGAGCGGTATCATGGCGTGGCACATGAGGGGTGCCAGCAGGGAAAGCAGAAGAAATGATATTATGTTTCGTAGCATAGGCGTGG
Organism: Paramuribaculum sp.; assembly: GCA_009775605.1. Lineage (GTDB taxonomy): Bacteria > Bacteroidota > Bacteroidia > Bacteroidales > Muribaculaceae > Paramuribaculum. Next base: position 8,228 of record VSPV01000086.1, on the reverse strand, counting down.
GGTTTATGACGCGGGTCCTTCCGACTTGGGGGCTGCGGGCCTGATTGATTCGGGATAGGAGATGCGGGAGTGGTACATTGTGCGCAGATGGGAGATGAAGGTGTCCTTTATGTCGGTGACATCGCGGAACGATATGGGCGATTCGTTGTGCAGGCCTTCGGCTATCTGCGAGTCGATTATCTTGTTGACCAGGGCTGAAATGGCTTCAGGTGAATGGTCGGAGAGGGAGCGTGAGGCGGCTTCCACGGCATCGGCCATCATCAGAATCGAGGCCTCGCGCGACTGCGGATTGGGACCCGGATACATGAAGGGGGCCGGGTCGGGAGTCTCGTTGGGATGGGCGTTGCAGTATGAGGTATAGAAATAGCGTGCGGTTCCCTTGCCGTGATGCTGCGAGATGAAGTCGGTTATGGCTTTGGGAAGCTTGGCTTTCACGGCGCGTTTCTGCCCTTCGGATACGTGGCCTATGACTATGCGGGCGCTCTGTTTGGGGTCGAGGACGTCGTGGGGATTGACACCGTGCTGGTTCTCGGTGAAGAACGCCGGATTTGAAATCTTGCCTATGTCGTGGTAGAGGGCGCCGGCTCTCACCAGCTGCACATTGGCGCGGATGCGGTTGGCGGCGGCCGAAGCGAGGTTGCTCACGGCCATCGAGTGCTGGAAGGTGCCGGGGCACTCTTCGGAGAGCTCGCGGAGCACGGGATTGTTTATGTCGGAGAGCTCCACGAGTGTTACTTTTGATGTGAATCCGAATATTTTTTCGAGCACGAACACCATGATGTAGGCGAACGAAACGCATACGGCGTTGATTGCGAAGAAGCCGAATGTGCGTGGCATGAGGGTCTTGATGCTTCCGGTCTGCAGGAGGTCTACGGCCACGTAGGTCACCGAGTAGGCCAGGAATACCACCAGAGCCGTGCGCAGCAGCTGGGAGCGTTTTGAAAGCTCGCGTATGGATGCCAGAGCGGCTATGCCGGCCACGAACTCGAGCGCCATGAACTCAAGCAGGAACCGCGCGCAGAGCACCGTCAGCAATAAGGTGACGAGATATGTGAAGAAGGCGGTGCGGGAGTCGAGAAACACCAGCAGGAGTATCGGCACGATTGTGAACGGTATGAGGTAGAGTGCCGAGATGAAGTGGCTGGAAAGCACGAATGTGAATGCCGGCACCGCGCACACAAGGAGCATGATCAGCAACATGCTGCGCATCGATTCGAGGTAGTCGCGCCTGAAGAAGTAGAGATAGCTGTAGAGCGTGCCCAGAATTATCACTATATAGAGTATGTGTCCGGCCACGGGATAGAAACGGTCGGAAATCACGGAGGCGCCGCGGTCGGCCGACAGCTGTTCGTAGGTTGATAGGATTGTATAGAGCTGGGGGGTGACGATGTCGCCGCGGTCTATTATGCGCTCGCCCTGCTGCACTACGCCTATCGGCGCGAGGGCCACCTGATAGGCCTCGTTGCGGAAACGGTCGGTCTGGACTGTGTCGGGTATTATGTTGGGCACCATGATTTCCGAGAGGCGCGCCTTGGTGATGATTTCGTGGAGCTCGCGTCCGGCTCCGGCTATTGTGGAGTCGAGTTTCACGTAGGCGTCGCGCGGGGTGAGGAAGGAGGCCGTGGCGACGCTCACTGCGCTGTTGCCCGATGTGAGCATGCGCACGTTGTCGGTTTTGGTTTCCGCCAGCACGTCGGAGCCTGCGATTCCCTGGTTGTAGAGCTTGCGCAGCTGGGTGACGAGATAGTTGCGCTGGCCGGTGGATACGTGGCGGCCTTCGACGGTTATGATGGCGAGGCGTTTGTCGTATTGCTCTATCACGGCGTTTTCGGAAGCTATGTCGCGGTAAAAGATGGGCTCGAAGTTGCGGTCGATGCTGTCTTTTATCGAGGCGGCGCTAACGGAGTCGAGATGTATGGGAATGTCGAAGGGGGCCGTCAGGAGGGCGTAGCTCCAGGGATGGTTCACTTCATAATTATAGGAGTCGCTGTCGTTCTGCGGCAGGAAATAATATATGACAGCCACAGCGGCTATAAACAGGGCCGCCAGGCTCAGGATTTGGCGTGATACCTTGACTTGCATGGGCATGGGAGGGTTGCGGTGGTTCAGATTTCTTTACGGACGGCTTTCTGCACGCCTTTGATTTTGCGGATGCGTGAACAGAGGGCCGAGGCCACATGTGTATCGCGCACGAGCACTTCGAGCATGGCGTGGAACACTTCGTTGGTGGTGTCGATGTGGAGGCTGCGGATGTCGATGTTCAGGTCGGACGATATCATGGAGATGAGCTCCTGAAGGATACCGTGGCGGTCTACGCCGTCGATTTCTATCATTACCCTTGACTGGCTTTCGACCGTCTCCCACTCGGTTGCCACTATGCGCGGCCCGAAGCTTGCCTTGAGGACGGCGGCGCGCGGGCACGCGAGCGTGTGGACTTCCACAAGTCCTTCGTCGTTGATGAATCCCATCACGTCGTCGCCGGGAATGGGATGACAGCAGTCGGAGAACACGAAGTTCTTTTCCTTGGCGCCGTATTTGAGCTTGTAGACCTCCTTGGGATTGATTTTCTGGGGTGCGGGCTTTGTTTCGGCAGCCGAGGCGGCTTCGGCGTTCTTGCGCGATTTGCCCGTGATGCGGAATATCTTTTTGAGCAGGGAGGGAGAGGTGTTGGGAGAGTCCTTGAGCACGTAGCCGTCGAGGCTTATCTCGCCCTGGCCGAGTTTCTGGTAAAATGCGTCGCGTGACTGGACGTGGTAAAACGCCATTATTTTGGTTATCACCTCGTTGGTGGGCTCAACCTGACCGTCGGCCAGGAATTTCATGAGCGTTTCTTTTCCGGCTTCGATGGCGGGAGCAACCTCGCGACGCAGGGCCGCGCGCAGACGGGTGCGAGCCTTGGCCGTGGCCAGGAAGTCCATCCACTCGGCCTTCGGTTTCTGGCTCTGTGAGGTGAGCACCTCAACCTGGTCGCCCGACATGAGCTTGTGGCTCAGCGGCACCAGCTTGTGGTTCACCTTTCCGGCTATGCACTTGGTGCCAATCTGGGAGTGGAGGTTGAAGGCCACGTCGAGCACTGTGGAATTGTTGGGCAGCGTGAGCAGCTCTCCCTTGGGGGTAAACACCACTATCTCCGACGAGAAAAGGTTGAGCTTGAGGGTGTCGAGGAAGTCGAGGGCATTGGGGTTGGGGTCGTCGAGAATGTCCTTGATGGTGCGCAGCCATACGTTGAGCTCAGATTCCTCGTCGCTCTCGCCGATTTTGTATTTCCAGTGGGCGGCGAAACCTTTCTCGGCAATCTCGTCCATGCGGCGTGAGCGTATCTGCACTTCCACCCAGTTGCCGTCGGGGCCCATCACGGTAAGGTGGAGGGCCTGGTAGCCGTTGGCCTTGGGGTTTGAAATCCAGTCGCGGGTGCGCTCGGGATGAAGGCGGTAGATGTCGGTGATTGCTGCATATATGTTCCAGCAGATGGTCTTTTCCTGCGATGGGTCGTCGCAATCGAAGATTATTCGCATGGCGTAAAGGTCGTAGACTTCCTCGAACGGAATGTTTTTGGTCTGCATCTTGTTCCAGATGGAGTAGACGGACTTCACGCGGGCCTTGGCCTCGTATTTCAGCCCCATACCTTTCAGGCGGTCGACAATGGGAGAGGAGAAGTCGTGGTACACGGCCTCGCGGCGCTCCTCGCTCTCGCGTATTTTCTGCTGTATCTCACTGTAGGCGCCGGGATGCTCGTATTTGAAGCTGAGGTCCTCAAGCTCGGTCTTTATGGCAAAGAGGCCCAGACGGTGTGCGAGGGGGGCGTAGATATATAGTGTCTCGCCGGCAATCTTATACTGCTTGTTGGGAGCCATGGAGCCGAGGGTGCGCATGTTGTGGAGACGGTCGGCCATCTTTATGAGCACCACCCGGATATCCTCGCTCATGGTCAGCAGGAGCTTGCGGAAGTTCTCGGCCTGGGCCGAGGCTTTGTCGCCGAAAATGCCTCCGGAGATTTTGGTGAGGCCGCTCACGAGCTGCGCTATCTTCTTGCCGAACTGCTGCTCGATATCTTCCACGGTGTACTCCGTGTCCTCCACCACATCGTGGAGCAGGGCGGCACAGATGGAGGTGGAGCCCAGGCCTATCTCCTGGGAGGCTATTTTGGCCACCGCTATGGGGTGGAGGATATACGGCTCGCCCGAGCGGCGGCGGATGCCTCCGTGGGCTTTCTTGGCGAAACGGAACGCGCGTTCTATTATTTCCACCTTCTTGCGGTGGTTGCTGTTGAGGTATCCATTGAGAACGTCCTGAAATTCAGCTTCTATCAGGCGGTCTTCATCCTGAGGCGTCATAGTGTACTGCTCCATGTCTGTACGGGTGATTGCTGGCAGCCGCGACCGCGGGGCCGGTCTGCACATGTTATCCATTTTACAAAAATAGAGAAAAACGGTGAATCTTCATTTAAAAAAGAGGTATCTTTGTGAATCTAACGGCAAAGATTTGCAATGGGAAAATATGATTTTGACAAAGTGACAGACCGCCGCGGTACCGGCGCAGTGAAATATGACGGTCTCAGGGAGCTGTTCGGCGACGCCGATCTGACACCCCTGTGGGTGGCCGATATGGATTTTGAGGTGTGTCCGGCCATAAGCGATGCGCTTCATGAGCGTTTCAGCCATCATGTTTACGGTTATCCCCGCACTCCGGACAGTTTCTGGCCCTCGGTTACCGGCTGGCTCCGGAAGCGCCATGGCCTGGAGGTGCAACCGGAAGAGCTGGCATTCGTGCCCGGCGTGGTTAGAGGCATAGCCTACGTCCTCAACTTTTTCACCCGTCCCGGCGATGCCGTGGTGATACAGCCGCCCGTCTATCATCCGTTCAGGATACTGACCGAAGGCAACGGCCGCAGGGTGGTGGAGAATCCGCTGGTGGAGATGCCCGACGGCACGTACGCTATGGACCTGGAAGGCCTGGAGAAGGTTTTCGCCACAGAGCATCCTGCCATGATGATTCTCTGCAATCCCCACAATCCGGCCGGAATCCAGTGGGACGCCGACACGCTGCGCCGGGTTGCGGAGATTGCACGCAGATATGGCGTGAAGGTGATATCCGATGAAATCCACGGCGACCTCATGCTTTACGGCTGCCGACACATACCCTTCTGCACGGTGAGCGACGATGCGGCCGCCGTGAGCATCACTTTCGGCGCTCCTTCCAAGACGTTCAATATACCCGGCCTGATAAGCTCATGGATGATTGTGCGCAACCCTGAGATGCGCAAGGCGTTTTACGACTGGATGGCCGTCAACGAGTTTTCGGCACCACCCTTTACCGCCACAGTGGCCACCGAAGCCGCTTACCGTTACGGCGAGGAATGGCTTACGGAGCTGCTGGAATATCTTGAGGGCAATATCGACGCGGTTATTGATTTCGTTGAGCGGAATATGCCGGGTGTGCGCGCGGTGCGGCCGCAGGCCTCTTTTCTGGTGTGGCTCGATTTCCGCGGCCTCGGTCTCAGCCACGACGAGCTTCTGGACCGCATGCTGAAAAAAGCGCGTCTGGCGCTCAACGACGGCGCCATGTTCGGCCGTCAGGGCTCCGGTTTCATGCGCCTGAATGTGGCCAAGCCCCGCGCCGAGCTGCTCAAAGACATGAGCCGCATGGCTCAGGCGTTCGCGGAGTGAGCGTGTAGCGGGCAAGGCATGCGGGGGTGTCGCCGGCCATTATGGCTGTGGTGACGGTCTCGCCCTCGGTCTGCGATTCTACGGTCACGCTGTCGCCGAACCGGGCTTCGTGTTTGTAGGCGATCTCAAAATGATGCAGTAGGTTTCTGTCGAATATCGCGAGCTCCATCTGATTGATTACCAGCTCTACATAGCGGGCCGAGTTGACATGACGGTTGCAGTCGATGTCGCTCACCTGGAATGTGTAGGGGTTTACGCGGTCGGGATTTTCAGGGCGCCGTATCAGGGCTCCTTTGCCCACAGGGCAGGGACGGTCGCATATCAGCCGGTTTAAGTCGCCCAGAACCGAGAGGTCGGCCGGACGGCGTGAACGCAGGTCTATTGCCATCCATACCGTATGCGCATATCCTATCGGCTGTCCGTCGGCGCCGGAAATCATATAGTTGCGTTCCGAAAAATGACGGTTGAAGCTTTCCACCCAGGTGGTTATGGAATAGGTCTCGAACACCTGCGGATAGCGGTCCATCTTAAACGAAATGCGCGAGAGCACCCACAGGATGCCCAGGCTCTGGAGACGTCTGAAGCCGAAATCGAGGCTGTCGGCATGGCAGGTGGCTGCCTCTATCAGCTGTTGCACGAGTTGTGCCGGAGCAAGTTCGCGCTGGGCGTTGCATTGTGCGGCTGTAAGGCTGTGGCTGACTGTGTATTCAAGTGTGCGGCTCATGATGGCGTCTGTTATTGAATGGATATGGGACCGGTCTGTGGTGCCTTCCCTCCGGTTTTGATTTGTTGTGTGCCCTCATTGGGAATTGTGGCGTTCTGGGGAGTGCCTATGGCCACTGATTTTATCTGGGGCATTGCGGCGAGGCGGCTGAGGCTGTCGGTGGCAACCGACACCACGGCCATCGTTCCCAGGTCGGTTCTGACGTTGAATCCCGCGTCGGTGAGCGAAGAGGCTTTGGCGCCCTCGGCAAGGGAGACCATTACGGCCACGGTGCGCGGTGCCGACTTTGGATTAGTCGCCAGGGAGTCCACGAGCATGCGTGCCGGCAGATCGAGTTTTGCCAGTGCGGCCGGCGTCCAGCTGTCGGGGGTGGCAGCACGGCGCTGCGAATGGGCCGCGCATGCTGTCAGAAGGGTTGCCGCGAAAGCGGCCACAAGGATTATGAGGGCGTATTTTGTCTTCATCACAGGAGTGGGTGTTTATTTGTTGGGGGTGGATGGCAGCGGGCGCCTGAGAGCCCGGAGAGCCACAAAATTAACGATTACCGTTAAATTAACAAACTGCTTGAGGCCGCGGATTGGGATTAGACGGTGCCGCGGCTCCCTCTTTCAGTCTTTTTTCCAGAAGATTTCGGGAGTGCCGAGAATCGAGTTGTTGTAACGCGCCAGAACGAAAAGGAAATCGCTGAGGCGGTTGACGAATTTCAGGGCCACGGGGTCGATTTCGGCGCCGGTGTCGGCAAGGTCGAGGATGCGCCGCTCGGCGCGGCGGCACACGGTGCGTGCCAGATGGCATGTGGCGGCGGCCTGAGAGCCGCCTGGAAGAATAAAGGTGCGGAACGGCTCGAGGCGGGAGTCGTAGATGTCAGTGAGATGTTCGAGCTTTTCTATGTCGGCCTCGGAAATTCCGGGCTCCATGCGGTAGGTGCCCTCGTCGGAACGGCAGGCAAGATAGCCTCCGAGGTTGAAGAGCTTGTTCTGGATGTAGTGGAGATTGTCGGTTTCTTCGGGAGGTATGCCGGGACAGGCGGCCACGAGTCCTATCACGGAGTTGAGCTCGTCGACGGTCCCGTAGGCCTCTATTCTTATGTCGTTTTTCTTTACTCTCTGGCCTCCTACCAGAGATGTCATGCCGGCGTCGCCGCCGCGTGTGTAAACGTTACTCTTTTTCATGATTACAGAGGATTTGCTTGTTGCAAACTTAGCGATTTATGGCATCAGTGCCAAATCAGTAACGTTTCCGGGGCCCTAAGGGTTGCCAAGGTTTGTTGAATCGTGTGTGTTAGATTAAGCGCACAGCACGGTTGCCACGGCCAGGCTATGGTTGCCGCGGCTTGCGCCGGATGGTGCCTCTTCAGTTTTCAAGACGGTTGGTGTAATAACTGAAGAAATTGGTGTTCAATATGTTGGAAATTCTGAGAAGAAGTTCGGCGTCTATGCTGGAGCGGTTGAACAGTTTGTACACGTTCGTTCGGTTGCATGAGAGCCTGCGAGAGAGCCAGACTACTGTCCTCTCCTGGCGGCGGAGTTCTTCCTCGATCACCTTTCCAATGATGACTTCGCTCATTTTTCCGATTTTACGATGTGAACTGGGTTGTTTTTTCAATTTACAGATGAGATAGTAATGATTAATTTTCTTTGTGTACTACACCCTGCATGGTGAGAATCAGGAACTTTACGTGATTTTGGAGCGGGTTGTCATCAAGAATATGTGACGGGGTTGCTTGTGAAGACCATCCTTGTTGCGATTTGGCGTCTGGCTGTGCGGCGGGGGTGGTGGAAAGCGGAGGATGGTCGATGAGAGGTTGTTGCTTCAGGGGGAGGGGAGAGGACAACTAC
>VSPV01000085.1 GCA_009775605.1 Paramuribaculum sp. | reverse complement strand
CTTTGTTGCCTTGGAAGGATTCGAACCCTCACAGGCGGAACCAGAATCCGACGTGCTACCATTACACCACAAGGCAATATTTGTTGTGAATCTTAGCGGCTCTCGTGCCGTGTTTGTGATTACGGGTGCAAAGGTATAGACTTTTTTTTAACTGCAAAAATTTTTTGAAGATTTTTTTGCTTGAATGATAAAAAACATGGCCCGAGGGTTGCATTAAGTGATTTTTTTATAATTTTACGGCGCAATTAAAGCCTATTTACAAAGAAAGCCTCCTTCATAACCATTATTATTCCCTGAGGCTCTAAGGTAAGATTTTATTCACATAACCAATTTTAATTTATTATGAAAAAGGTTTTAGCAATGGTAGTCCTCGCGATTGCCTCACTTGGTGCAGCTGCACAGAATTCCAACATTTACGTAGGCGGTTCGCTCGGTTACTGGCATGACAGCCACGACAATTCAACCGATGCCAGCACCAATCATTTTGTGATTCTTCCTGAAATCGGTTATAACTTCAGCTCTGAGTGGGCCCTTGGCGCACAGCTCGGTTATGACTATACCCATCTCTGCGGACAGGGAGTGTCTACAAACATTTTCCAGTTTAATCCCTATCTCCGCTACACTTATTTCCGCAGCTCGAACAATCTGATCAGCCTGTTCGTTGACGGTGCAGTAGGTTTTGGTGCGGGCTGGACACATTACAAGGATGATGACAGCAAGACCGCCGTTACCTGGAATCTCGGTTTCCGTCCCGGTATCTCGGTTAACCTCACCGATAATTTCAGCCTTGTGGCCCATGTAGGTATGCTCGGATATGAGGGTGCCAACAATGCAGCCAAGGAGGCTGGCTACAGCAACCAGGGAGGCCTGATGCTCAACGGCAATAATCTCACATTCGGATTCTTCTACACGTTCTAAAATATAACAGAACTCATTTACAGAACGGGCTGCGGAAATCAAGGTTCCGCAGCCCGTTTGATATTGCAGAGGATTTTTCAGAATCCGAAACCTACGTTGTCAACGTATATAGTGAGTCCGGGGGTACCTACGTAAGCCTCACCGTTGCCCGACGAGAACATGAGCACGGCGTGGGTGGGAGTGGCGTCGGCGCTGTCCCAGCCTTCTTCCATTACTTTACGCATCTCCCCTTTGGAATTACGGGCATAGTAGGCGTTATCGCCGTTACGGAGTGCCAGCCACGGATAAGGCAACTTGGCTGAGATGTCGCCGTACATAAGTTTCAGTTTGTGGCCGTTGACCCATGGCGAACTTTTGGTAAATGCCTCTCCGCCGGTGGCCACGCGGCGCGCGTGGATGTTGCCTTCGGAGTCTTCCCATCTGCGCTGGAGGAAAATGAAGACCACTCCTTCGTCACGTCCGCGGAGCTTCTTGGGAGATCCGAATCCGGTGGCTTTAACTCTGATGTCTTCTGTTGGGATATCGGCCATGTAGTCGAACACCAGATATTTGGGACGCTTGGTGTAGGGCATGCCCATTTCCATCTTTGAATAGGGATTCTTGGTGGATGTAATAGGCTCTATCATCTCGCCGAGGAAGATAGAACCGGCAACCATCACATCCATGTTGATGAGGCCGAGCACTTTCACGCGCTCCATCATAGCTGTGAGTTTGGCGCATTTGTTCTCACCGCTTCTTACCGACGGGAAAACTGCGTTTGAAGTCTTTGTGATTCCCGACACGCGGGCATATACATTGCTCGTTCCCCAGGGTGAATCGCCGTTGAAGTATGGTTTGGCCCCTATTATGGTCTGAGTCGGGCCTATTTCATAGACGGGACGCGTCTTGCCTCCTATGATGGCCGATTCTTTTATTTCGCGTGTAATCCAGCTGTTGAAGTTGCCGTATTTTATAGGCTCGACGCTTTGCGGTGATACATGGAAAGCAACGCCTGCGGTAAGCAGTAAACACAATGTCTTTTTCATAATTTTTGGTTTTCAGAGGGATTTATTGCGCAAAGATACTACTTAATTAGAAATTTACAGCTACAGAAAGTCCGGCGCTTACGCCTCCGCCTGAGTCGGGAGCCAGCCAGGGGCCGCTTTTGATTTCCGGTGCCCGGAGGTGGTCGGCGCGGTGTTTCTGGTAGCCCGTGAAATATCCGCAGGCCTCGTTCACGGGGTCGAGAAGGAATGCAAGGAAATAACCGACGGCTTTTGATCCCAACACTCTGTAATCCCGCTCAAGGATTTTTCGTTTAAGCACATAGAACCCTTCGCCTACTACAGCCCCTATTACCGGCGTCACAATCAGATCCTGCACCGAGGGAATTTCATTGAAGGCTTCGAACCCATATTCCCAGAATCCTGTGGAAATGGCAAACGAATAAAGAAACGAGCCCCAGATATTGAAGCCGGCCGATCTGGCCGACATGTAATAGGCCGCGCCCCCGTAGGGGTGAAGAATCAGGTTGAACACCGGATTGTCGTGGTCCCATACCGGGCCTTGACGCACATTGTGCCAGTAGCGTTTTAAGAGAGGTATCTTGGCGTTTTCCTTTTTATTCCATGCCGTTGCGTCGGATGGCAGAAGCTCAAGCACACCGAGCGCGGTGATGCCGCCGCCCATGAGAACGGCGGTGTTTACCCACAGTTTTCGCCAGTCAGGAATGCTCAGGGTTGCTGAATAGGGGAAATCATAGATGTCCGGCCGCATGGCGCGCGGAAGCTTTCTCGCTGCCTTTATTATATCCCCGGCACCCGTTGCTAACTCCGGAGCCGGACACGGGCCAAGAGTGAAACCCTCGCCGTTTTCTACGTATTGCACGGCTTTGATTTCTCTCGGTGCCGTGTCGAGACTGTCGGGCTGCATCTCCCCGGCGTAGGCCGTGAGCGAGAGCACGATACCGATAAGGCATAAGGAGAATCTTGAGACCGAAAAGAATGACATAAATAAATAATTGCTTTTATTTGTAACAAGTCTGTCACACGTTTTTCTTTTCTTAAGCAGAAATTAAAATCCGCTAATGGCAAATACGTCTCTCAAGTTACGCGCGTCCGGGAGCGGAGTGCGGCATTCAGGGCTATATCGCATGCTTGCAGATTGTTATGGGAATCAATAAATTTGCAGTGGTTTTAATAGTGTTTCCGGGCCTTGGGTCATGGATTTTCTTGTATATTTATGTCTGCAAAAAAAATAGCCGTACTGTCGGTACTCCTCCTTCTCTCGGTTTCCTTGCCTTTGAGCGGTAAAGGAAGCGTGCGTTGCCCGGCGGTGAACACGGATAGTGCCCTTGTATGGAATAATACCGGCTGGCAGCAACCGGATGATTCTTCATCGGTGAATAAACGCGGTTTCATAGAGCGGGTGAAGGATTATTTCAAGGAGTCCAACACCGAAAAGCAAAACAAGCGTTTTGATTTCAGCGTTATTGGCGGCCCCCATTATTCTTCCGACACCAAACTGGGTCTCGGCCTTGTGGCTGCGGGTTTTTACAGGAAAAATTTAGCCGACAGTCTCACCACTCCCTCCAATGTGTCGCTTTACGGCGATATTTCTACCGTGGGGTTCTGGCTCATAGGAATCCGTGGCGACCATATTTTTCCGCATGACAGGCAAAGGCTGGATTATAACATGTATTTCTATTCCTTCCCCCGGCATTTCTGGGGCATAGGCTACGGTGCCGGGTCGGAAGCCTCGGACTATACTGATTTCCGTGAGCTTTATCTGAGAGCGAGCATAGACTATCTCTTCAAGATTGGTCGGGCCTTCTACATCGGACCTGCGGCGGAATTCCAGCGGTCTGTTGCAAAGGATATCACGCCGGATAATCTATATAGGTGGAATGGCGAGAAGCTCAATTGCACCAATGCGGGCATAGGCTTCCGTCTGCAGTATGATTCCCGCGATAATCTCACGGCGGCTACTTCGGGCTTTTATTGCGCGTTGGAGCAGCGCTATTTCCCATCTTTTGCCGGAAATATTCCTAAGGGTTTCGGCTACTCCGAACTGAGTCTGCGGTTTTACCGCGGAGTGTGGAAGGGGGGTGTTCTGGCCGGAGCCTATCATGCCCGACTGAGCTACGGAGATGTCCCCTGGAGCCAGCTCTCCACGTTTGGCGGCAGCAGCACTATGCGTGGATACTACGAAGGGCGTTTCCGCGACAAGGGAGAGATGGATATCACATTCGAGCTTCGTCAGCATGTCTACCGGCGCAACGGGCTTGCGGTGTGGGCCGGTGCGGGAACGGTATTCCCGCGATTTTCGGCCATGCGCTTCCGCCACATCCTGCCTAATGTCGGCATAGGCTACCGGTGGGAATTCAAGAGCAGGACAAATGTAAGGGTCGACTTCGGTGTAGGCCGGGGAGAAACAGCATTCATATTCAGTATAAACGAAGCATTCTGATGTGAGAATCAGAATTAACGGTACATTCAAAAATGGAAAACAAATCAAACGTATCGAAGTATCTTCTTCCTGTCATCATTATATGGACGGTGGCAGGATGCCTGATGCCAAATATATGCCTTTCTATAACCGAGGATTTGAGCCTGGTTCAGCGTATCACCAATATAGTGCTGCCTGCCGGTATTTACTGGCTGCTTATGTCTCTGACACGAAATACGGGAAAGGCAGGCCTATGGATGGTGATTCTTGAATTTTTCGCGGCATTCCAGGTTGTGCTCATTTATATCTATGGTCGTTCAGTGCTTGCAGTTGACATGCTTCTGAATGTAATGACCACCAATTATGGAGAGGCCATCGAGCTGCTCGGGTCCATGATGCCGGCCATCATATTGGTGCTGGTGGTGTTTCTGCCGCCTCTTATATCGTCGGGGGTGGCCGTGGCGCGCGGCATGAGGCTGCCAAAGAAGGTTCTGGGATATAACCGTCTCGGTAGCCTGGTTACAATCTGCATAGGTCTCGTATGCTATATGGCGTCATTCTTCAGCGCTCGGCCTTTCCATCCCGTAGCTGACATTTATCCGCTGAATGTAGGCTACAATATCTATCTTGCTGTGGAAAGAACCATCCTCACCTCGCATTTCAAAGAGAATACCGCTTCCTACAGTTTCGGTGCCGTTCCTACTCATCCCGAAGGGCTCAGCGAGCTTTACGTTATAGTGATAGGGGAGACCTCGCGTGCCGAAAACTGGCAGCTTGCGGGATATGACCGCCGCACCAATATGCCGATTGCCTCTGATTCTGCACTGGTGTTTTTCAAGCGTGCCATAAGTCAGTCAAACACCACCCACAAGAGCGTCCCCATGCTGCTTTCGCCTGTTGACGCCTCCACATTCAACGACAGTATCTACTCAACCCGTGGAATACTTTCTGCATTCCGCGAGGCAGGCTTTTCAACCGCTTTCATATCCAATCAGCGGCGTAACCATTCTTTCATTGACTTCATGGGCGAGGAAGCCGATACGGTGATGTTCCTGAAGGACCATCTGGACACGGCCGAGGCCGAGGCCCATTTCGATGAAAAGACTCTCGAGCCCCTGATGTCCATTCTGGATGCAAACCCCAGGAAACAGCTGGTGGTGATTCACAGCTACGGTTCACATTTCGCATACGATGACCGCTACCCCGAGACCACTGCAATGTATCTTCCCGATTCCCCGCTAAAGGTCGACCGTTCCTGCAAGGAAGAACTTGTCAACGCCTACGACAACTCAATAGCCTATACCTCCGATTTCCTTGCCGGTATAATCAACATTCTCAAGACTCGCAAAGGTATCTCGGCACTCATGTATACAAGCGACCACGGCGAGGATCTCTTCGACGATGACCGCGATCTCTTTCTCCATGCCTCGCCGGTTCCGAGCTACTATCAGCTGCATGTTCCTTTTTTGGTGTGGACATCGGAGGGCTATGACGATGCTCTGCCCGGACGCATCACGGCACTGAGGCAAAACCGCGAAAAGCCGGTTGCCACAAGTGTGTCGTTTTTCCATACCGCTCTTGACATCGCCGGAATCCGTTGGCCCGGTCATGACACGAAACGTTCCGTGGCCTCTTTTGACTACATTCCGTCCGGAATGTTCTATCTCACCGACCATAATGAGGCCGTACCCCTGAAGGCATGTGGCCTCAAGGAGTACGATTTTGCCAAATTCAATCAGCTGGGGATTGAGCTGTAAATCCGGCGGTTTATTTTGCGGGGCCCTGACGAGTCAGGAGATGCTTCTCGTCCTTCACTTCAAACTGAAGGGTTGAGCCCTTCACTTTCACATCGTCAAGTTCCTGATAGCTGACGTAGTGCTGGAGAAGGTCCTGTGTGATGGTCGCTTTCATTGCCCCGGCTATCTGCGGGCGGATAGAGTCAATAGGGCTTGTCTCTGGGCTGAAATTCAGGTCTGACGTTATCACCACGGCATCAGGGTCCACTTCCACCGTCATGGTGGCGGGGTCGAGAGCCAGGAGGAGTTCATCGTCGTCCACGGCTGTCCAGTGGCCCGAAATATACGATTTGGCTGCCGCCGAGACACTGAACGGACTCATTATTGTGGAGCTTCCGGTAAAAGACCCGGTAGAAGAGATGAGTGAAGTGATAATCACCATACCTCCATTTGAGGTTGAATCGCGTTCGAATACAATATTCTCGATGGAAGTAGCTGTGCTGCCGTCAGTGGCAATGAACGGAGTGGGATTGGATGTCCAGGTTCCGGTGACTTCGCCGGCAAGTTTTTTTGTCTCGTCGCAGCCGGCAGACACGAGTGCGGTTAAGGCCAGAAGGCCAATTAAAAGTTTTTGCATGTCAGGAAATTTTAAAATATAACCTGCGGTTCCGTATTATTGTTTGTTTTAACACGCATAAATTTCTATATTTGCATCAACCGAATCGCTTTGCGACCGCGGCCCGGACTGCGTCCGACTTCCGCTTTCGGTTTTCTGCGAATTATTTTTCTATATTTGCATCAACAGATCATTCAAATCAATAACACTCAATACCTGAATCGATATGGCTACTAAACCGTTTAAGTATCAGGAGATGTTTCCAATGTCGCCGGACACCACGGAATATTATCTTCTGACATCGGACTATGTGAAAGTTGAAAACTGGGCCGGACACGAGATGCTCGTCGTCGACCCCGAGGCGCTTACCGTTCTTGCCCGTCAGGCCACACACGACAATGCCTTCATGCTGCGCCGTGAGCACAATGAGCTTGTGGCCAAGATTCTCAAGGATCCCGAGGCAAGCCAGAACGATAAGTTTGTGGCTCTTACAATGCTTCGCAACGCCGAAGTGGCTGCAAAAGGGCAGCTTCCTTTCTGCCAGGACACCGGTACGGCAATCATCCACGGTAACAAAGGCCAGAACGTATATACCGGCGGAGGCGATGAAGAACGCCTTTCAAAGGGCGTCTACGACACCTATACCGAAAACAATCTCCGCTACTCGCAGAACGCACCCCTGAATATGTATGACGAGGTGAATACCGGCTGCAATCTCCCCGCGCAGATTGACCTCCATGCAGTTGACGGAAACGAATACAAGTTCCTCTTCGTGGCAAAGGGCGGTGGTTCTGCCAACAAGACCTACCTCTATCAGGAGACCAAGGCTCTTATCAATCCCAAGACTCTCGTGCCTTTCCTCGTGGAGAAAATGAAGACTCTCGGCACAGCTGCCTGTCCTCCCTATCACATCGCATTCGTTATCGGAGGTACCTCAGCCGAGATGAACCTTGCCACCGTAAAGAAGGCATCGGTGAAATATTATGACAATCTTCCCACCGAAGGCAACGAACTCGGTCACGCCTTCCGCGATGTTGAGCTTGAGAAACAGCTTCTCGAGGAAACCCGCAAAATCGGTCTCGGCGCCCAGTTCGGCGGCAAATACTTCGCCCACGATATACGTGTGATCCGTCTGCCCCGTCACGGCGCTTCATGCCCCGTAGGTCTCGGCGTGTCCTGCTCCGCCGACCGTAATGTGAAGGCTAAAATCAATGCCCAGGGTCTGTGGATAGAGAAACTCGATGCAAACCCCGGCGAGCTCATCCCCGAGGAGTACCGCAAGGAAGGCGAGGGCGATGTTGTGACAATCGATCTCAACCGTCCCATGAACGAAGTGCTTGCCGAGCTTACCAAATATCCTGTGTCCACCCGTCTGTCGCTTAACGGCACCATTATCGTGGGCCGCGACATAGCGCATGCAAAAATCAAGGAGCGTCTTGACCGCGGCGAGCCCATGCCCCAGTATCTCAAGGACCATCCCATCTATTATGCCGGTCCCGCCAAGACTCCCAAGGGAATGCCTTCAGGCTCCTTCGGCCCGACAACCGCAGGACGTATGGACCCCTACGTAGACCAGTTCCAGGCAGCCGGCGGCTCCATGATAATGATTGCGAAGGGCAACCGCAGCAAGCAGGTGACCGACGCCTGCCACAAACACGGAGGTTTCTATCTCGGCTCGATTGGCGGTCCCGCTGCCATTCTCGCACAGAATTCAATCAAGAAGGTTGAGCTTCTCGAATATCCCGAACTCGGTATGGAAGCCATCTGGAAGATTGAGGTCGAAAACTTCCCCGCTTTCATCCTCGTTGATGACAAGGGTAACGATTTCTTCACCGAAATCGCTGAGAAGTGCAAGAATTGCGCTATAGCCAAGTAATCTGATCGGAGATTATAATAAAAACGGGCCGCGCCACGTGAGTTTAATGCTCTGTGGTGCGGCCTGATGTTTTATTGTATAACCTTAAGCCGAGTTTGGATGTCCGGCGCTTTACAGACGGAAGAATTCTATGAAGGAGTCAATGATATAGTCCACATCGGCGGTCGAAGCTGTCTCGCGCACCGAATGCATGGCCCAGAGAGCGGCTCCCATGTCGACTCCGCGCAGGTTTATCTGCGAGGTTAGGATGTTGCCGAGAGTCGAGCCTCCTGCCACATCGCTGTGGTTCACGAAATACTGCACCGGCACGCCTGCCTTCTTGCAGATTCCGGCATAGATGGCGGCGCTTTCGGCATCCGTCATGTATTTGCAGTTGGCGTTTATCTTTATCACCGGCCCGTGGCCGAGCAGGGGATGGCTTGTGGGATCCTGCTTTTCAGGATAATTGGGATGCAGTCCGTGGGCGTTGTCGGCTGAGATCATGAAGCTGCGAGCAACGCTTCTCAGATAGTCTTCCTCGCTGTGTCCCTGAATGGAGAATATGCGGCGCAGGGTATCCATGAGCAGAGGGGATGCCGCACCCTGCTTGGTGCCGCTGCCGGTCTCTTCATTGTCGAATATGGCGGCCACGCGAATGTCGGCGCTTTCTTCGGGAGCGTCGATAAGCGCTGATATGGCCGCATGGGCCATGCTCAGGTCGTCGATGCGGCCGGAGGTTATATATTCGTTATGTAGCCCCAGAGTGCACGCGGGGGTGGTATCGAAAAGCGAGAGGTCGAAGTCGAGAATCTTTTCGGCAGGCACACCGAGTTCTCCGGCCACGAGATTTATCAGCAGATTATCAGCCTCGAGAGCATCGTTTACCACGCCTATCACCGGCAGCATGTCCTTCTGCTTGGAAAGCGGATTGCCTTCGTTCACCTGACGGTTGAAATGAATGGCGAGGTGGGGAATGGTGAGGAGCGGGCGGCGGATGCACACTGTGCGTATCTCCGGCTCAAGCACGTTGCCGCTGTCAAGTATCACCCTTCCGGCGATTGACAACGGGCGGTCGAACCAGGTATAGAGAATAGGGCCTCCGTAAACCTCGGTGTTGAGTTTCACCACACCGCCTTCCGTGCGTATGGCGGCTTTTGGCTTGATGCGGAAGCCGGGGCTGTCGCTGTGTGCCGAGATTATGTGGCAGGCCGGTATACCCCCCTGATTGCTTGTTGAGGGCATACTCCATGCCATTACCGCGGAATTGTTCTTCACCGTGAAGTATTTGCCGCCGGGTTGCAGGTCCCAGCTGTCGGCTGCGTCAAGCCTCCGGAAAGAAGCGGCTTCAAGGCGCCGGCAGATTTCATCGGCCGCAAGGAAATTTACCACTGAGGCATCAAGGAAAGCCATGAGGTCGGCCACGCGGGCCGACACAGGATTAGTCTTGGTAGTCATCATCGTATTGATTGTCGGGTGAGTTATATTTTATATGGTTGAGCGGACGCATCACATTGCATAAAGTGGTGCTCCAGTAGTTTTCAAAGTCGTATTTGAGCGAGGCGAGAGCGGCCGTCATAAGATATGAGGGCGCATCCTTTACCGATTCTATGAAATTGTAGAACACCTGGAAGAGATCGGCAAGCCCTTCTGAAACAGAGGCGGCAATGGGGGTGTCGGAATATTTCATATCCTCCTCGAACACTTCCAGATATGTGTCCTCCTCGCCCATCAGTGCGGCTATGGCGTTTCTCACCTCATCGTAATGGTTTTCATCAAGCGCGGAATCGAGCCCCATGGTCTCCTCCATGTTTTCGGCTGAAAGGTCGGAAACGGAGATGTAGATGCGGGGAAGCAGCCGCAGCATTGTGTCGGTGAAGCTCCGGGCGTCGGATCCGGCGGAGTTTTCTACCGCTGCGCAATATTCGTTGCAGAGTGCTATGAGTGCGAGTGAGTTGGGGCTTAGCTTGTCGGTATGGTTCATGAGGGATATCGTTTTATTTCTTGTAAAGAGAGTGCTTCACTATAT
>VSPV01000084.1 GCA_009775605.1 Paramuribaculum sp. | reverse complement strand
TGGGGAGACGGATCAAGCGTGCGCGTTGGGCGGCATCGCTTTCCCCCAAGCTCGCCGCCTGGAGACAGGGGGGGACTGTTTTGCCTGCAGCTTACGCAGCAGGTTGGACAGAAATCGCTGTTCCGCAGCTATGGGGGGATGACGCATGGGGGATGGATGGAAAGCATGGATTTATTGATGTGGGGAATGGCAGGCAGAAATCGTTGCTCCGTGGCTTTGAATCTGTGCTGAGAGGCGTGGAATGAAAATTATGTTTGGTTTTTATCATATTTGATATTTTTTTTGTGATTAGTTTTAGTTTTTGGAGTTTTGGAAAGTGTTTACTGGTAGGTAAATAGGAGAAGGGGGCGGATTTTCTTTAATTTTTTTATTTTTGGGGTTTAGTTTGGTGGTGGTTGTGTGTCTTTATAGTGTATGACTTACAGAAATGACATAGAGGGGCTTTTCAAAGCACATTATGCGCAGATGTACCGGCTGGCCGCGGCGCTTCTGCACGATGATGATCTTGCGCGCGACATTGTCCATGATGTGTTTGCGAAGCTGCTCGACGGGGGTGCTGACTTCCTTGTAGGCGGTGGATACCTGCTTAAAGCCGTCAGGAACCGCTGCCTCAACCATATTCGTGACTGCGATATCCATCAGCGCGTTGCCAACCGGTATTTCCTTGACAATGAGGAATACGATACTGAAGAGTGGCTTGACGAGGAAACGATAGCGCGGATTTACAGCCTGATACGCAACGATATCCCGCCACAGGCACGCCGAGTGATGGAGCTGCGCTTCACCGATGGGATGCCTTTCGGGCGTATCGCAACGACGATGGGCATAAGCGAGACGGCAGTGTACCGCCATCTGAGTCATGCACTGACAATCATCCGTAAAAAACTCAATGAAAATGGATAAATATGACCTTGTGCTTGATATGATCGAGCATCCCGAAAACTATACATCGGAGCAGTTGGCCGAACTCCTGGCGGAGCCTGAGACGAGAGAGATTTACAATCTTCTCTGCAAAACAGATTCGGCGATAGAAGCCAGCAGAGGGATAGATGTAGATGCCGAGTGGGAGGGCTTCGCGCAGAAACGCGGGCGCCGTCCGCGCCTCTCCTACCTGTGGCGGGGGAGCCGGGCCGCGTCAATAGCTGCAATCGTGGGCTCGTCGGTGGTGGCTGTCGCTGCCGGAATAGCGGTCACTGTGGCTGTGGTAACTCACAAGCTGGAACCGGTTGCCAAGGAGGCAACTATTGTATCTACGGCGATGCCCGCGACAACAGAAGATATTATCACGCCGGCTGATACCGTAAGAAGCCTTTCGGAACCCATGATGTTTGAGAATGAACCCCTTGAAGCGATAATAAAAGAGGTGGCAGCCGCTTACGGAGTTGAAGTTAAGTTCAATAACAAGGAGGTAGCTTCGCTGCATCTTTATTACAAGCTTGATACATCATTACCTCTTAAAGAGGTGGTGGAACAGCTCAACACATTCGAGCAAATCAACATCAAGCAAGACGGCAACATCCTAAATATCGACTGAAAATGAGAACCATCCTGACCATAATAATGGCTGCGATGTCATGCATTTCAGCCAGAGCCTACAAATATGCCTATTCGTTTGACAACATACCCATTTCGGAGGCTATCATCAGAATAAGCAAAGACAATCCCGATGTAAATATCTCCTTCATCTACAAGGAGCTTGACAACTATAAGACTACGGCCCGGATTCAGACGGATGATATCTATGATGCGTTGCGTCAGGCTGTGGCACTGAATCCGGTTTCGGTGATAAGAAAAGGCGACAATTATTACATAGAGGCTCTTCAGCACGGAAAGTTCCGCTATACCGGAATGGCACTGGGTGGCGATAACGAGCCGGTGGCCGGCGCGACTGTAATGTTGCTCGCACCAGGCGATTCCAGTGTTGTGACTTACGGTGTGGCGGATGCAGAAGGACGGTTTAATATCCCGTGCGACCGGACCGAAGTGATTGCAAAACTCAGCAGCATAGGTTATCAGACAGTCTACCGCCATTGTGATAATTTCAATATCGGCATTGTCACGATGCCTGTCAGAGCCACCGTCCTCAAATCGGTGGCTGTGGAGGCACAGATGGCAGCAGTATATTCCGACAAGACTGTTTTCATTCCTACCGCGAGGCAGAAAAATGCCTCACAGACCGGAGCCGAGCTGATTGACCATATAGGGATTCCACAGCTTAAAGTGTTCCTTAACGGGAGGGTAGAGACTAACTCCGGGCGCCCCGTAGCCATATATATAGACTTTATCCCGGCATCGGAGAATGACCTTAAGGCCATGCGCATGGCCGACGTGCGCCGCGTGGAATATTATGAGTATCCGTCAGATCCTCGAATGCAAGGGAATCCATATGCAGTCAACTTTGTGATGGCACAATATGAGTACGGAGGATATGTAAAAGGATTCAATCATACCAATCTGATACATTATTCGGAGCAGCTGCTTGGCAACGTGAGGCTGCAGTACAAGAAGATGACCTATGATATAATGGGATATGGCTGGGGACACAACAGCGACCGTTACGGCTCGGAACTTACCGAGACCTACCGGCTGCCGCAGCCCGACGGGGAAATCAAAACATTTGAGCGCTATTCTAACACCACGAAATCGAAAGAGCGCCGCCGACAATACTTCACGGCATTCAAAGCCACATATAATTCCGACAATATCCAGGCATCGACGCAGATAAACGGCAGC
Source organism: Paramuribaculum sp. (assembly GCA_009775605.1). Classification (GTDB taxonomy): domain Bacteria; phylum Bacteroidota; class Bacteroidia; order Bacteroidales; family Muribaculaceae; genus Paramuribaculum. The sequence goes on along the minus strand of VSPV01000084.1, from coordinate 7,881 downwards.
ATCGACCGCATTCCGCATGCCGACCGCAGCGGTGAGGTGAGATACGAGCCGGCATTCACCGCGCCGTCGGAATACCGTTCGACGATGTGGAATGCCTCAAAATTCATATCCTACAGCGGCAATTATTTCTTTATACTGCCCAGGAACAATTCCCTTCTGTTTACCCCGACGTATGTGTATACACATACTGAGCAGAATTCAAGTTACACGGAAAACGGATTTGCTCCCATACAGAGCGGCGCCACGGACAATACCAACCAATTGATGGGTGACTTGAAGTTCAAGCATGACTTCGGAAAAAAAGGCAACGTGCTCGGATTCGTGCGGGGCTCCTATGAGTATAACCGCACCCGATATACGGGCACAGCCAGTTCGTTTGACAGGGCCAAGTCATCGCGTGTAGGCATAGGGGTGAACTATACCGTGAACATAGGTGATTTCTATGGCAGCACAGGCTTTGGCTGGGACTGGGACTGGCTCAGGTTCGGCGACATGACGGATAAACCCTCCTCACCATGGTTTGACCTTTCGCTGCAATACAGCCTCAATAAAAAACACTCATTCTCGACTGTTTTTCATTACAGCACCTGGGCGCCAGACCCGAGTTTCAAAAGTGAGAATATCATCAGTACGAACCATCTGTTGAGCTACACCGGAAATCCGGCTCTCAAACCTAATAAGAGCTATGATATCGGAGCATTTTATTCATGGTTTCCCAATAATAACGTAAGCTTCAGCGCATTTGCTACTACGTGGATTACAGAAGACAGGTATGTGTATGATTATGAGGCGTCGCCTACGGGTATTCTCCGTACTATCAAGCAGCCTCTGGGAGGTTACAGCCAGACACATTACGGCGTGAACGGGACATTGCGTTTTCTTGACCGAAAACTCGTATTTACCGGCGAGGTCTCCCACAGGCTTAGTCATGATGGTGCACCTTACAATATAAACCACTCGTGCGTGGACTGGTACGCGCGCCTGCGTTATTATCTTGGAAATTGTGATTTTACATTTACCTATATTTCAGGGTCAACACTCTCCGACGGAAAAATAAACGGCATTCTCACCAAATCCAAGAGCGACTGGTATGTAACCGTAGGATGGTCAAAATCAGACTGGAACGTAAAGTGCAACATTGTCGACATAACAAGGTGGAACTGGCGCAGCCAGATCAAAACAATGCACAGCAAGTATTACGACACGCGCGAGCAGCTGTATAGCGGCACAAGCCATGCTCTGATACAGCTATCGGCCACCTACACCTTCGGTTTCGGCAGAAAAGTGGCACGCGACAATGAACCCAGCGTCACTAAATCGTCGTCGTCCGGCATTCTGAAATAGAAAAGTGGGGTTAAATCGGACTCTTTTTTCAGCGGGGCAAGCGACAGGCGTTTGTCCCGCTGGTTTTCATTATTTCAGATTACCGGGTATGGTTTTCGGGGTTACATTCGGATTGCTATAACTAATTGTCTTTAGTTTGTAGGTTCTAATAATTATTTTGTAGCTTTGCGTATGGGAACTAATGAAATAATACTCTATCAGCCTGATAAGACAATGAAGCTTGAGGTACGCCTCGAGAATGAAACGGTGTGGCTGACCCAGCAACAGATGGCTGATCTCTTTTTACGTGATCGTTCAGTCATTACCAAACACATCAACAATATATTCAAGGAGAAGGAACTTGAAGAAATTAGCAATGTGCATTTTTTGCACATTGCTTCATCCGACAAGCCAATCAAGTTATTCAGTCTTGATGTGATAATATCTGTAGGGTATAGAGTTAAATCGTTAAGAGGTACTCAATTCCGCCAATGGGCCAATAAGGTTCTTAAGGAGTATCTCCTGCGGGGATATTCGGTGAATCAAAGGCTGGCACAGATGGAGGATCGGATGGACAGACGCCTTTCCGAGCATGATAAAAGATTGGATAATCTGCGTAAGGATGTGGATTTCTTTGTGCGTACGGCATTGCCTCCCCGGGAGGGGATTCTATTTGAGGGGCAGATATTTGATGCTTATTATATCACATCGCAGCTTATCCGCAAAGCCAACAGTCGAGTTGTGTTGATTGACAACTATATTGATGAGACCGTGTTTCTGCAGCTCGCCAAGCGTAATGCGGGAGTGAGAGCAACCATCTATACCCATACAATCTCGCGTGAGCTACGGCTCGACCTTCAGAAACACAACTCCCAGTATGAGCCTATCGATATTAAGACATATCGCCGCGCACATGACCGTTTCCTGATAATAGATGAGGAGGTCTATCATCTCGGTGCCTCTCTGAAAGATCTCGGAAAGAAACTTTTTGCGTTCTCTCTTTCAGAAGAAATGACGGGAACGGAATTTTTATCGCGACTGTAAATGATTATGTTTCCTCAGATCAGTGATGGCAAGGTACGCCCCCATAAGGCCTGACGGCTTTCCGATGCTGAGGTCATAACAATAGAAAGGCGCCGAGTGACAGCGCAGGCACTCTATTTTCGCCAAAGGAACGTATTGATCGAACGTGGAGCAAGGCGTGGTGCGTAAACCTGTCCATCGATGGAGAAGGGATATACCTTCGGTTCGGCAGACTCATTCGATGCCACCACAACTATGCTTTGATCGGGATTAATGAATGCCAGTAATTCTTTTGCATCGCCATCGGCTGCCAGCTTGAATGCTCCCGGCTGCACATAGGGGGTGACGTGTATCATCACGAAATATTCCGGAGTATAACGATAGGATTTTCCATCTTTGTTTACTGTGACCAAAGAGTTCTGAGCCCAGCCCCAGCGGCTGATGCCTCCTTCTTCGAGCGAGATATTCCAATAAAAATAAGCCGAAGTACCGTTGTCGAGATAGTGGCGCATCAGCTGCCAGGAATACAGTGCTGCGTCCCAGGTATTCTTTCCATCGCCACATTCCTGTTCTGTCTGGTATAGTTTCAAATCCGGATACCGGCGGTGAATGGGGGCGATGGCTTCTTTCCCGGCCCATTGGAAACCGACGCCACGGATATATTTACTGCTTTCAGGATCGTTCAGCAAAGTATCGACCAGGGCTGTATTCGGGCGTTCCATCGTTCCGAACATCACTTCGATACCTTTCTTATCCATGGCCGGTCCCAGATATTTGCCCACAAACTCGGCCAGCGAGGCTGCTGTCCAACAACAACTCGGGAAAACCTGAGCCGAATTGAATTCATTCTGCGGCATCACCATCGAGATGTTAATACCTTCTTTGCGATAGGCATCGATGAATTTAGAGAAATAAAGCGCATAGGCCGAGAAATATTCCGGCTCACAGATGAACATATCCGTCCCTTCACGCCCCTGGCGATTTTCCGGCAAACCATTATCCACGATGGTGGTCATATATGTGCTTTCACCTTCCTGCAACTTCTTGTTCAGGCTGCCTGCGTTTTTAGGAGTAGAAACACTTGCATAATGCTTGTTATGTTTCATCCACGAAGGGGGTGACCACGGCGAAGCCCAAAGCTTCAGATCGGCGTTATATTTCAAGGCATCCCGGATAAACGGAATCAGCGTCTGCCTGTCGTTGTCAATGGTAAATGACTCCATGGTGAAATCGGCCGGCTGTTCCGCATACGAATACCAGTCGCGTGAGAAATCGTTGGCGCCTATCGGCATACGAGCTATGGTGAAGTTGGCTCCAAGTGCGGGATAAAACAATTCTTTGAGCACGCTTTGCCGATCGGCCGAGTCCAGTTTATTTAATGACATCCACCCCAGCTCATTGAAACAAGCCCCGAAACCTTCAATCTGCTGTTGCAAATCGGTTGTCTTGATTGAGACCAAAGGTTTCACACTCGCCTCTGCCACCGGAACCGGTTTCTCTGTTTGCCAACAGGCCTTTCCGTAGACGATACCCATTCTAACTGTGGCTTGCTTTGGCACGAAAGCAAAACGGTTGTCAGAATAATAGAAGCGGTTAAGACATTTGTTTTCATATTAAATTTAAGCAGATGATTAACTAATTGTAAATTGTTGACTGGTAACAAGATGGCTGTTTTGGCAAATTGTCGAGATTTATTGTCAATTAAAAGTCGACACTTTTCCTATGAAGAAAACAAAAATCAAAGATATGGATAAAGTTAACATGATTTGTTGAATAACGGGAGTGATTTCTGAAGAAATTTTGCATTAGAGAAAAACTGTTATAACTTTATTAGCATAAACATGAGAAAGGTAAAAGAATCTGAAGAAGATATTTAATCGCCATAACGATGCCGCAGATAGACAAATTTGTATAACAACTGAGACATATTTAAGTATGAAATTGGAACGTTTAATGGAAATTCTGCATTCCGGAGGATATTCGCTTGTAATCCGTAACAACAGCATACACACATTCACCGGGCGCGGAGTTTCAGATCTGTACCGTATCTATAACGAGCGAAAAGAACTATTGGAAGGTGCAGAGGTAGCCGACAAAATCATAGGAAAAGGGGCGGCTGCACTAATGGCTCTCGGTAAAGTTTCAGAAATCATCACCGATACCATTAGTGCGCCGGCCCTGTCACTGCTGAATGACTGCGGAATTCCTGTAAGTTTTCAGACTGTTGTTCCCAATATAATCAATCGCAGAGAAGATGGCCTTTGCCCAGTAGAGACGCTGTGTCTGGAATGTGTTACGCCGGAGGAGTGCCTGCCTCTTATCGAACGTTTTATGGCGGGAAAGCTCTAATATTATCGAACCGGTTCTATATCTGCGGGTAAAGCTTTCGGGGTAGGGCGCGAACGGAATTCGGAGTCTCTTAACTTGGCGAACGCGCGAAGATATTTACGGATGGACGACACCATTTCCTGAGATTCCTGAAGGATATTGACGTAAACATATAGTACGGTTAGCGAGGCTACATCGCCGTCGCGCATGTGGTCCTGCACACGATGATAGGTATCTGAAACCGTATCCTTGATTTCGTCGCAATGACGGCGTAACTGTGAGATTACTTCCATGTCGCCGCTCTTCATCACTTCGATGGTGTCATTGAAAAGCGTTTCAATCCGGCTGCAAAGCAACTCATATTCGGTGGTGTAGCGGGGTGGAAGGGGGAGGAAGTTGTTTTCCACGTGTTCCTTGCACACCTCATTGATTCGCCGGAGATTATACAGAATGGACATACACAGGTTGTTGCTGAGATAGAACCAGGTGGTCTTTTCGATTGCGGTTTCGTGGGGAACGAGACGCAGGCAGAGCGTTTCCTTGCGCCGGGCGCTTTTGAGAATGTTTTTCTGTGAGGCCAGACTCGATTCGGCCTTTCCCAACACACCGGCGTTTTCATTTATGAACGCATCGGTTACGGTGCGGTAGCCTTCGGCAGCATATGTGATGAATTTCTGCTGCTGCTCGGTGATATACACCATGAGGAGAGGCCAGATCTGACTTTTGTCGTCCGTGGTGATGATGGTGTTGAACATCACGTCGCCATCTTCAGATTCCTGGCGGTTCTTGAAGCGAAGGTTGCTGCGGATAAGAAGAACGATTGTGAGAATCGCGAGGGCAATCATGACCCAGTGGCCTCCGAAGTGCATCAGAAGAACAATCACTCCGGCTCCGATGAAAGCAGCGCCTGCCGTAATGAACCAGCCTCCGATTACGGAGATAACGCCGGTGATGCGGAAAACAGCGCTTTCACGGCCCCATGCCCGGTCGGCGAGAGATGTACCCATGGCAACCATGAAGGTTACGAATGTGGTGGACAGAGGGAGTTTCATCGAAGTGCCAAACGCAATCAGGGCACCGGCGAGCACGAGGTTCACAGATCCGCGTATGAGGTCAAAAGCTGCGCCCTGTTCAAGAATCGTGTCGTCCAGATTGAAACGTCGGTTGAACCATCGGCGCACGGGCATGGGGGTGACTTTACGCACCCAGGCAATGATATTGAGAGTCCAGCGGACGAGACGGCGAGCTATGCGGGAGGAACCGAACATCTCGTCGCCGCCCGTCTGCGAACCAAGTCCGATTTCTGTTTTTGTGACATTGCGGGCCTTGGTTGAGGTGGCGAGGGAGACAACCATAATCACTCCGGCTCCCACGAGGAAGTAAATCGGGGTATCGGCCGGCCCGTTGAGAGAACCCATCAGGAAACCGTGGGCATCTCCGCCGCCGTTGGCCATATAGTCCTGATATGAAGCAAGTCCGCTCAGGGGAACGCCGATGAAGTTGACAAGGTCGTTGCCGGCGAATGCCATCGCAAGGGCGAAAGTACCTAAGAGCACCACTACTTTCAGAACGTTTACTTTCAGCCAGTGGAGAATCTGCATCAATATGGTAGAACCCACAAAACAGAAGCCCATCAACGGGAGAGTGTTGGCTTTAATCCACGCTTTGACATCGGGAGTCATGAAAGAAAGGTCTTTGGCTCCCTTGATAAGAAGAAAATAGACGATTGCCGTGACGCATATACCACCGTAGATTCCTATTTTCCATTTAAGTTTGCTCCGATATTCAAAGGAGAAAATGGTTCGCGAAATGAACTGTACAATAGTTCCGAACACAAACGCAATGGCGACCGACAGGAATATGCCGAGAATCACCGACAATGCCTTTTCGGTGTTCAGAAGGTCGTTAAGTCCGAGATCGATTCCGCCGGCCATCTTGATGAGGGCGACTACAAAAGTGGCGCCCAGCAGTTCAAAGACCATGGAAACCGTGGTGGACGTAGGCATACCCAATGAGTTGAAAATGTCAAGGAGTATGATGTCCGTCACCATAACGGCCATGAAAATACATATCAGGTCATAGAAAGAGAAATGTTCCGGCCTGAAAATGCCATGACGGGCAATATCCATCATGCCGTTGCTCATGGCAGCGCCTACAAATACGCCGATAGAGGCGACGATAAGTATTCTCTTGAACGAAGCAGCCTTGGAACCTATGGCCGAATTGAGGAAATTTACCGCGTCATTGCTTACTCCAACCGAAAGATCGAATACTGCCAGCAGGAAAAGGAAAATGATGACGCATAGAAATAGAATGTCCATTTTTACCGAAGTATAATTTATTAGTTTATTTCTACGGCAAAAGTCACTCAATTTTATTTCAAAAATATTTCAAAATTCTTAAGGTTCTGTGAAATCAGTTCATGAATCCGTAGCCGTAGCCCGACCGCGATTTGATGTGTTTTCCGTATTTCCCTATTTTCTGGCGGATGCGGGTCACGTTTACATCCACCACCCGATCTACCACCACCACTTCATCGGGCCAGATATCCTTCAGAATTTCTTCGCGCGAGAAAACCCTGCCTATGTTGCGGACTAATTTCAGTAGAATCTCGAATTCCTTTTTCGGCAGCTTGATTTCCTCTCCATCTACCAGACACACCTTTTTAGACGGCAGGATTTGTAATCCCTGAAAAGAAACGGCGTCTTCCGGGGAGCGGGAGGGGCGGGCGCCGGAATTCATTCGTCGCAGGACCGTTTTTACCCTCGCGAGTACATTTCTGAGAGAATAAGGCGTGGTGATATAATCGTCGGCCCCGAGTTCGAGCCCCTTCACCATGTCGTCCTCGGAGTCCTTGGCGGTGCAGAATATAATTGGAGTAGCTGCTGTGGCCGGGTTTGATCTGATGATTTTCGCGAGTTGCGTTCCCGAAATATCTCCCATCATTATATCAAGAAGCATGAGGTCATAACGTGATGTGTCCATAGTGAGTACCTGTTCCGAATTATAAGCGGTGTCCACCTCATATCCTTCTTCTTCAAGATTGAATTTCAAAGCTTCGCAGAGAGTTTCTTCATCATCCACAATCAAAATTCTGTAACACATGTCCGATATTGTTTCTGTCGCTGCAAAATTAATATGGGGTACCTATATAAAAATCAACGTATCAAAAGTTTAATAAAAACTTAATAATGCCGGATGTTTAAC
>VSPV01000083.1 GCA_009775605.1 Paramuribaculum sp. | reverse complement strand
GGTCGGAGATAGGGGGAAGGGTGGGGTTAATAGGTGACCATGGGCTCGAGGGTGGCTGCCTGCTGAATCATGGCGGTCAGTTCTTTCTCGGAGGGGACGCGGCCGCAGAGGTTGCGCTCGGTGTTGACTTCCACCAGACGTGTGTGGAGATTGTCGGGACGGCGGTGACGGAATTCCTTAACGGTATCCACGCCGGAAGCCTCGAGAAGTTCGGCGAACTGCGGACCTACGCCTTTGATGCGGAAGAGATCGGCGTGGTTGGTCCAACGGAGAATGAGTTTGGGCGAGATTCCCGTTTCGAGAGCCAGAGCCTCGCGGCCCTGAGGAGTCTTGCAGCGCTCGAGGAGTTGTTCAACGGTGTCTACTCCGGCAGCGCCAAGCTTGGCGGCGTATAGCTCGCCTACGCCTTCAATGTCAATTACACGGTAGGTCATAACAGTTTGATATTGGAATTAGTAATCTGTTATAATCTAACGCGCCGACACGCGGAAGAGTTCAGCGGGCCAGACGAATGAACGAGGAGGGCACCGGTGTCTCGAACATCATCTCGCGGCGTGTGACGGGGTGGATGAAGCGGAGAGTGCGCGCGTGAAGGGCCAGACGGTGGATGGGCGAAGCCTCGGCACCGTATTTGCGGTCGCCGGAAATGGGATGGCCTATGTCCTTCATGTGAACGCGTATCTGGTTTTTGCGTCCGGTGTCAAGCTCTACTTCCAAAAGAGAGTATTCCGAGCCTTCCTTGAGGCGCGTCCAGCGTGTGACGGCGAGTTTTCCCTGCGAGGGATCGTCGGTGGAGAACACCTCGAACTGCGAGGTCTCGCCGAGATAGCTGCGCACCACGCCCTGCGGCTCTTCAACGTCGCCTTCTACCACGGTTACGTATTTGCGGTTGAGCACCATGTTGTTCCAGTTGTGCTGCATGGCTTCCTTGGCTTTTTCATTTTTGGCAAACATCATGAGGCCGGAGGTGTCGCGGTCGAGGCGGTGGATTATGAAAATCTTGTTGCGCGGGTCCTTACGCTTGAGATAGTCTTTGAGGATGGAGTAGGCTGTGCCGTCCTTCACCTTGTCGTTGCCCATGGAGAGAAGACCGTAGCCCTTGTTCACCACCAGTATATCGTCGTCCTCGTAGACTATCTTGAGACGGCGGTTGTAGAACACCTGGAATTCGCGGGTGAAATTCACGCTTACGGTATCGCCCGGCTGTACCGGATGGTTGAACTGGCGCACAGGAGTGCCGTTGACGGCAATCTGGTTGTGGGCGAGCATCTGCTTGAGGCGCGTGCGCTTGATCTCCGGAAGATTTTCGGTGACGAAGGGCAGGAGCTCGGCAGGAGCCTGTATGGAGAAGTTCTTTATGACATCGGGCTTGAACGACGCGGCCGGACGACTCTGGTTGGAAGGCATGGCGGGAGTGTGAAAGGGTTATTTTTTACGGCTGGCGGTGCGGCGCGCGGTCCGTTTGGGCTTGTTTTCCTGATTCTCCACGATGGTGCGGCACTCCTCGAGGGTAAGCGCGGCGGGGTCGGAGACGGTCTTGGGAATCTTGTAGTTGGAGCCTTTGTAGGCGATGTAGACTCCGTAGCGGCCGTTGAGAATCTGCATGTCGGGGTCGTCGGGGAAGAGTTTCACTTCCTTTTTGGCCTCTGCCTCACGCTTGGCACGGATGAGGTCGATGGCCTCTTCGAGAGTTATCGCGGTTGGGGCAATCGCTTTCGGAATCGAAACATATTTCCCGGAATGCTTCACATAAGGGCCGAAACGGCCTATGCCGACACTCACTTCCGCGTCCTCGAACGAGCCGAGGTGGCGCGGCATCTCGAAGAGCTTGAGGGCGTCCTGCAGAGTGATGTCGAACACAGACTGGTCGGGGCGCAGCGACGCGAAGCGGGGTTTTTCCTCATCGGTGCTCTCGCCTATCTGGATTACGGGGCCGAAGCGGCCTATCTTAACCGAAACGGTCTTGCCTGTGGCGGGGTCGGTGCCGAGCACGCGTTCGCCCACCTTGTGCTCCAGACGCATCTGGCTGGCGCGGGTCACCTCGGGGTGGAATACATCGTAGAAACGGCCGATTTCGCCTTTCCAGCGGGCATCGCCTTCGGCAATGAGGTCGAAGCGCTGCTCGAGGTTGGCAGTGAAGTTGAAGTCGAGCACGTTGGGGAAATAGTCGGTGAGGAAGTCATTGACTATTATTCCGGTATCGGTGGGTATGAGTTTGCCTTTGTCGGAGTTGATCACCACGGTATCGGTGGCGGTGGTCACGGAGCCGTCTTTGAGCGTGAGGGTAGCGGCACGGCGTTTCTCGCCGGGGCGGTCGCCTTTCACCACATATTCGCGCTGCTGGATGGTGGAGATGGTGGGAGCATAGGTTGACGGACGTCCGATACCCAGTTCTTCCATTTTCTTTACCAGCGATGCCTCGGTATAGCGCGGAGGATGCTGTGTGAAGCGTTCGGAGGCGGTGATTTCGGCTGCCTTGAGCTCTTCGCCTTTGCTTACGGGGGGAAGGGTGGAGGATGATTCGCCGTCGGTGTCGGTAGCCTTGTCGTCGTTGCCCTCGAGATATACTTTCAGGAAGCCGTCGAAGCGGATTACCTCGCCTGAACCGGTGAAATGTTCAGGGCGGTCGGAGGGCGTGATGTCAACGGTGGTCTTCTCTATTTCGGCGTCGGCCATCTGGGAGGCGATGGTGCGTTTCCAGATGAGGTTGTAGAGGCGGCGCTCCTGCGGTGTCCCTTCAATATCGTGGTGGGATATGTAGGTGGGACGTATGGCCTCGTGTGCCTCCTGTGCTCCCTTTGACTGGGTGTGGTATTTGCGCACCTTGAGATAACGCTCGCCGAGTTCGCTGCGAATTTCGTCGGAAATGGTGGAAATTGCAAGCGACGAGAGGTTGAGCGAGTCGGTACGCATATAGGTTATGAAACCGGACTCGTAGAGACGCTGGGCCACCATCATGGTCTGCGAGACGGTGAATCCGAGTTTTCGGGCTGCTTCCTGCTGCAGCGTAGAGGTGGTGAAGGGAGGCGCCGGCGATTTGCGGAGGGGACGCACGTTGACGTCAGTCACCTCAAACCGTGCGCGTGAGCAGTCATCGAGAAAAGCCTCGGCCTCTTTCTGGGAGGAGAGACGCTTGGAAAGCTCTGCGCGGAGCTGGCGTCCGTCGGGTGTGGTGAAGAGGCCTGTGACGCGGAAATAGGGCTCGCTTTTGAATGCCTTGATTTCGTTTTCGCGCTCCACGGTGAGACGCACGGCTACCGACTGCACGCGGCCGGCCGACAGCGCGGGCTTTATCTTGCGCCAGAGCACGGGGGAGAGCTCGAATCCCACAATGCGGTCGAGCACGCGGCGCGCCTGCTGGGCGTCGACCAGATTGAGGTCGATTCCGCGCGGATTGGCAATGGCGTGGAGTATGGCGTCTTTGGTTATTTCGTGAAATACTATGCGACGTGTATTTTCAGGTTTGAGCCCGAGAACTTCGTAAAGGTGCCAGGCAATGGCTTCTCCCTCGCGGTCCTCATCGGATGCGAGCCACACCATGGATGCCTGCGCGGCAGCCATGCGGAGCGACTCAACCAGTTCCTTTTTCTCGGCCGGAATCTCATAGACCGGACTGAAGTCGTGGTCGGGACCTATGGAGAAATCTTTCTTGCTTAGATCGCGTATATGGCCGTAGCTCGACATGACTTTATAGTCCTTGCCGAGAAATTTCTCGATTGTCTTGGCCTTGGCCGGCGATTCCACTATTACAAGATTCTTAATCATTTTATCAAAAACATGAATTTCGGCGACAAAATTAGAAAAAGATATTGATTCCGCCATAACTCCTTAATAAAATGGAGTCATGGCGGTAAATACGGGTACTGCTCTAAAGATAAATATCTTTAGGCAAGTGGTAATCAGGAGCGGTACATCATGGCTGCCTTGAGGTCGGCGGCTGCTTCCTGACCTTTGGTCAGAGCCACTATGGCATAACCGAACTTGAAGGCGGCGCCGGGGCCGTTGGCTGTCACAAGGGTGTCGAGCACCTCCACGGGATTTCCGGTGAAATGGGCTTTAGGAGCGTAGGACTCGAAGCCGGGATAGCAGGTGGCGGTGCGTCCGTCGAGGACTCCGAGAGGACCGAGCACCACGCCGGGCGAGGCGCAGATCGAGGCTATGCGACCTCCGCGGCTGAACTGTTCCTTAATCATGCCGGTGAGCTTGGCGCAAGCGGCAAGATTGGTGGCGCCGGGCATTCCGCCGGGCATGATGAGCCATTCGGTATCGGGGGTAAGCTCCACGTCGGCAATCACGGTGTCGGCGGTGACTTTTATTGAGTTGGCTCCTGTGACTTCGGGAGTGTCTTTGATGGAAACGAGAATGGTTTTGATTCCTGCGCGACGCAGGATGTCGGCTGTGGCCAGAGCTTCAATTTCTTCGAAGCCGTCGGCGAGAAAAAGGTAAGAGTGCTTCATTGTCGGACTTGGGATTTGTTATGATTCGGGTATGACTATGACCTGAGCAAATATAGACAAAAGTCACAAGAAATTAACTACATTTGCAGCATAATAGTTCAAAGAATCATGAAACTTAACGGAATAATCAATAGAATATTCTTTTCGGTATCTGTGGTCACCGCGGCGTTTCCGATGCTGACGGGATGTGGCAGCCACAAGTGGCGTTCAGCCGAGGGTGCCGTATGGGCCACCTCATATCACATAACTTATCGCGGCCCGAAGGAGCTGCATGATTCCATAATCGAGGTTATGAAAACGGTGGAGATGTCGCTGTCGCCTTTCAACGAGGCATCGGCCATAAGCAGGCTTAACCGCGGGGAGACGGATTCGGTTGACGCAATGTTCATGCGGGTGTTCACCGTGTCGCAGCGTGTGTGCCGTGCGAGCGGGGGCCTGTATGACCCCACTGTGGCTCCGCTGGTGAACCTCTGGGGGTTCGGTTATAAGAAAACGGGCGTCGAACCTGACAGCAGCGCCGTGGACAGCTGCCGGCAGCTGGTTGACATTGCTTCGTGCCGTATAGAAGGCTCACGGCTTGTGCGGGGCAAGGAGGGGATGGAATTCGATTTCAGCAGCATCACCAAGGGTATGGGATGCGACATGGTGGGCGAAATGCTTGTCCGTAACGGCGTGACCGACTATCTGGTGGAGATAGGAGGCGAGATGGCTCTGCGCGGACGCAATCCGCACGGCGAGGACTGGCATGTGATGATTGACGCGCCCACGGACTCTCCTTCGGAATCGGCAGGGCGCATGGCGCTGATAGGGATAACGGACTGCGGAGTGGCCACATCGGGAAATTACCGCAATTACAAACTCACGCCCTCGGGGCGCGTGTGGCACAGCATATCGCCCGTCACTGGGCGTCCGGCAATAACCACGGTGCTGAGCGCCACGGTGATTGCTCCAAGCGCTATGGAGGCCGACGCTCTCGCCACGGCATGCATGGTGATGGCCCCGAAGGCCGCTCTCGCCATGATTGAAGGCATGGAAGGTGCGGAGGCGCTCCTTGTGGAGGACAACGGCAAAGGGGGTTACCGGTTCCTGTCGTCGCGCGGCTTCCCTGGGATAATGAAGTGATGTAGCGGGTCAGTCGGTAATCACATATTCGTCGACCACGGAGGCGATAGCGTCGTCGTCGGGGAGCCAGCGGCCGTCATCGTCGGCCGACATCTGGACGAGGTCCATCATGGGATAGTAGTCGCATTCGGGAAGATCCTGGTCGGGATCGGCAATGGCTACGTCGAAGTCGGTGCGGTCGATCTGCAGCTGCACATCGTCGTCGTACTGCTGTTCTGACTCGATATATTCCTCGACCGTGCGGCGAATGGCTTCGGTGAGGGTGATGCGTGAGGTTTTTTCTGCCATAGTGTATATGATTTCGGGGTAAAAGTACACAAAATTCTCAAACTTCAGGCTATAAAAACGGCGAATGGTATCACGCTGCGGCATCAGCCGGGGTAATTTTGCATCGTTATGAGAAACATTACAGAAATAATAGTGCATTGCACGGCCACTCCGGCCGGGAGAGCGGTGACGGCCGCGGAAGTAGACCGCTGGCACAGAGAAAGAGGGTTTGACGGTATCGGCTATCACTATCTTGTGGGGCTTGACGGAACGATAGAGGCCGGACGGCCCGAGGAACGCGTGGGGGCGCATTGCCTGGGGCATAACGCCCGTTCGATAGGGGTGTGCTATGTGGGCGGATGTGACCGGGAGATGCGTCCGGCCGATACGCGCACTGACGCCCAACGCCGGGCGTTGGTGCGGTTGCTGAAAGCTCTGTTGGGCCGATATCCGGGGGCTTCAATACGCTCGCACCGCGATTTCGCGGCTAAGGCTTGCCCGGGGTTTGATGCTACCGGGGAGTATGCGGGGCTGAGGTGAGGGGGAGTAATGGGAATTTTGGGAATAATGGGAGTAATGGGAATAATGGTTATGAGAAGATTTCGTGGAGGGTGTCGAAGCGGGCGAGGGAGGCGGAGCCGAAGCGGGCTATGGAGGCACGGACGCGATCGAGGGGCTTGCGGCGCATGTCGCCGCTCTTGGAGTAGAATTTGTCGGCGTAGCAGATCAGCTTTTCAAGCAGTGTCTCGGGAAGATAATCGCCGGGAGGGAGAGGCAGATTCTGAGTTTCGATGTCCTCACGGGTGATTCCGGCGCCGGTGTGACGCTCGGCTACACGCGCCACCGTCTCGTCGACTCCCAGCTGTCGGAGCAGGCTCGCTCCTATCACTCCGTGGGCAAGATACGGCTCCGTGCCATGGCAGTGGATAGACGGAGCATCAGTGCGGAAGATGCCGATATCGTGGAGCATCGCGGCCTCCTCTATCACATCGGGGTCGAGCGATAGGTTGTGACTGCGGGCTATGTCCAGAGCCAGATCGGCCACCGAGCGGCAATGGCGCATATAAATATCCCGCAGGGGTGACCCGGAGGGATAATATTCAGAGATTATTTCCTGATAATGCATGTCAGTCGTCAACGTCAACTATAGTGGTCCAGCCGTGGATGTCGGGTTCCTCGCCGTACTGTATGGCCTGGATTTTCTTGTATAATTTAGTGACGATAGGACCGGGACGTCCGTCGTGAGCGATGACGTATTTTTTACCGGTGTCGAGGTCGTCGATCTCGCCGATTGGCGATGCCACGGCGGCTGTTCCGCAGGCGGCTGCTTCCTCCACATGGTCAAGTTCGTCGACCGTGATATGGCGCTGCTCCACTTCTATCCCCATGTCGCGGGCCAGCTGCATGAGGCTGCGGTTGGTCACCGAGGGAAGAATGGAATCGGATGCGGGTGTGATATATTTGCCGTCTTTTATGGCGAAGAAATTAGCCGGGCCGCACTCGTCGAGATATTTCTTTTCGAGGGGGTCGAGGTAGAGCATTGTCGAATACCCTTTCTCTTTGGCCAGCTGGCCTGACTTGAGGCTTGCGGCGTAGTTGCCGGCGGTCTTGAAGCGTCCGGTGCCTTTGGGGGCCACACGGTCGTACTGGCGAGAAATGCAAATTCTGGTGGGGTTGAATCCTGATTTGAAATAGGGGCCTACGGGGCTTACGAATATCATGAAGAGGTATTCAGTGGCCGGACGCACACCTACGGTGGCCGACATTCCTATTTCTATTGGGCGCAGATATAGCGAGGCCCCTGTGCCGTATGGAGGGATGAAGCGGGCATTGAGTTTCACTACCATTTCTGCCATTTTGCAGAAGATTTCTTCGGGAACGGGAGGCATGCAGAGTCCCTCGGCCGAGGAGCGGATGCGGGCTGCATTGTCTTTCATTCGGAATATGCGAACTTTTCCGTCTTTGCCGCGGAAAGCCTTGAGTCCTTCGAAAATTTCCTGACCGTAGTGGAGAGCGGATGCGGCCATGTGCATTTCGATTTTATCGGATGACGAAACTTCTATGTCGCTCCATTTTCCGTCGCGGAAGTAACAGCGAACGTTGAAATCGGTAGGTTGGAAGCCAAACGGAAGATTCTTCCAATCGAGTTGTGCAAGTTCAATCATTATGCTGGGTTGTTAAAAAGCTTCTGCAAAAGTAACAATTCTTTCATCACCAAGGTTGATAAAGCAACAAAAAAAGCTTGAATGTGCAATCGGGAGCGGGGCGGGTTGGGAAATAGTCTCCTGAAATACCCAGGCTTGCGCCGTGTGCGGCGTCGCGCTCTCCGAGGCTCCGCCGCAGAGGGTGGAGGGCTTCCTGTCCCACAGCTGACGCAGTGGGTTGTACAGAAATCGCGCCTCCGGCGCTCGGTGGAAGGACGGGTGATGAGTCTATTTTCTACAGCTGGCGCAATGGATGATGGAAAGATCGCGCCTGCGGCGCTCGGTGAATGAGACATTGTTTATATGGTGGTATGCTAAATTTTCTGCTGATGTGGTGGCGGTTTGGATTTATTGGCTATATTTGCCGATGGAATGGTTACGACCACTCCGCGACATTCTGGAAAAATAAGAAGCGTTATGCTTATCTTGCAACTTGAAAACCTGAGAAATTTTCTTTTGAACAGGGATAGCATGGTGGTTCTCACGCGCATAGCGTGGGCCGCTATTGTTACATCTGCTCACAGGCATTCTCAGGGCCATCAAGTTGGGACGTGGCATAGTTGGCTCACGTTTTCTTTTTATAACCAATCTCTCCATCGAGCCAATAGAGAACCGTAAGAATTATGAATAAACTAATCATTCCATTCCTTTTCATTGCCTGTCTTTTTTTTGTGACGGCCTGCAGCGATGATGAACCGAAGGACAAGACGAAAGACATCATCATGTCGGTCTCGGAAGAACCGGGCGTAATGTATGACATTTTTGACGACGAGGGCAAGTATCCGATGATATGCCTTCGGGTTATGGACGAGGATTTCCCCGGCGAGTGGCGCAATCTGCCAATGACGGCAATCGAAGGATTCGAATATGAAATCGGGCATATGTACACGCTGAAAGTGCGTCGTACCATCCTTGCAAATCCTCCGGCCGATGCAAGCTCTTACACCTACAGGCTGATTGCTGTGCTTGAAGACAGAATATGGCCCGAAGAGCCGAACGAAGAAGAGAAAATAGTTGTCAACACGGAAGAGGATATTCCTTATGAGGAAAAATGCCCTTATCATATCTACGATGTCTACAAGGACGCATTTGTGATTGACGGCAATGGCAAGATGCATTATGCCGATTACAAGGATGGCGACCCTGAGCTTGATATGAGTGTCGCGGCAGTCCAGCTTGAATTTGCCATTGACAGGAGTTCGCCTGATTTCCTTGAGTTCAACCGCATCGGCAAGATGGCGTATTATGCTTATGTGCTCTCTCCGTTGACCGAGAAAATCGAGAAAGTGTGGCTGACGCGCGGAACGCTGTATCTCAAAGATGTAATCTCGCAGGAGCTATACGATGAGATTGCTATGGAGTATGAAAGCGGGCAGACGCTTGAATACAGCCTTGTGCTTGCCAATATCCACGGCTACGGTCTCCAGAAAGTGAAGTTCTCAATAAGCAAGGAATAGGGGGTATATGATGAGAAAATGCCGTATGCGTGTTTTTATCGCGCTGCTCTGTCTGATGTCAGCACTTGATTCATTCGGAGGGGTTTTCAATACGTCAAGATGCTTTGATTTGTTGTGTACCCCTCAATATATTGACAATCTCAGAGAAGATGCGCGGTTTGCCGGTCTGTTTGCCGATTCCGTGTTTGTAGCCGGGGTTGCTGACATCAATTCAAATTGCAGCGCATCGCGGCTCTGCAACCTGTATTCCGAAGTGAATGGCGACCGGACAGATATTTCAAAATGTCTGATTACCATTCAGCATCTTGACAGTCTGGCGAGTGAAATTGAGTGGGCGAAAGGAATTCTGACGGTTCAGCCACAACTGGCCTATGTACTGCAAAAGCTGGTTGACAACGGGTATTCCGAGTATTGGGAGCAGACGGTATATCCAAAACTGAAATCCCATATTGACAATTATAAGCTGAATCAGGAACTGCTCGACGGTATCCATACGAATCTCTCTGATTTCTTCTCACCGGAATCGATGCCCGACACTCAATCCAAGATTTTTATTCTGGATATTGAAAATGCATTCAATCTTTCTGATGAATCGTTCTGTTGTACTCCTCTGATTCTGAACCCTGAAATTGAAAAGCAGCTTAGATTGAATTTTATGAATGTCTATATTCATGAAAATCTGCATAATCTGCATCTTTCGCCCGAACTCATGGCAAAGTTGGGCGAACTCGATCATGACTCTTTTTACAGAAGCAAGGAAGAGATAGCCCAAAAACATGGCGAGGGTCGGAATGAGGCGTTTGTAGTGGCGGCAGAGGTGTATATTTCCAATAAATTGGGATTGCGTGACTGGCAGAATGTATATGACGAGTTTTCACAATATGTGGATGGAAGTCTGGTGTTGGCGCCAATAGTTTATGTCAATTTGCATGACCGCAAACCCGGGGAGACATACAATGACTTTCTGTTGCGTTTATTTGAGAGTGGAATACTGAAAGCGGGCGCTATCGAGGCAAGTTATAATGACGCTATGAGTGCAATCCGGTCGCGGGTGGCGTGGAAATAGCTGTGTGAAGGCCCAGGCTTGCGCCGTGTGCGGCGTCGCGCTCTCCGAGGCTCCGCCGCAGAGGGTGGGAGGGCTTGTCGTCCCACAGCTGACGCAGTGGGTTGTACAGACATCGCGCCTCCGGCGCTCTGTGGGGG
>VSPV01000082.1 GCA_009775605.1 Paramuribaculum sp. | reverse complement strand
CGTCGCGTTGGCTCGGAGAGGTGTCTAAGAGACTAGTGAGTATTAAATAGTTAATTGTCAAAGTATGAAACGGCTTAAACTTCCCGGCGGTGCAAATTCGGTTCTCACCTTGGAATCTGTTTTTTTGCCTTGTCGTAGCAAAGATAAACAGTTTTTACATATTCTGTGGTCTGACGGCCCCTAAAATATCCGTATTTCACCACAGGATTATTGTAATATTCGGGATTAGACTTCAGCAGAAGTGTCTGGGCCACGCATCCGTCCCACCTGGTTGAATCCACGCCGAGGCGCCCGGCAAGCTTTATGGCATCTATCACATGGGCAAGTCCGGAGTTATAGGCGGCGATGACGAATTTTTTCCGCTCCTCGCGGTCGGAGACGTAACGCGAAAGCGAACGGTCAAGCGAGGCAATCACCTTTACGGCCGTTGCTATATTGGAAGCGTTGTGGGTTATGCTGTCGGCCGGGAGGCCCTGCGCGCGCGCCGTGGCCGGCATTATCTGCATTACCCCGCGGGCGCCGGCCCACGACACTCGCGTGGAATCAAAACGGCTTTCGGCATATCCCTGCGAGGCAAGCAGACGCCAGTCCCAGCCGATTGAGCGCGCATAGCGGCGGAAAAGAGCATCGAAAGGCGACATCTTTCCGCCCGCAAAATTGATGGTGTAAAGCGTGGGCTCGTTTTTGCTCAGCTCGTAATAGCGGCGAAGCAACGACGCCCGCTCCCTCCTGGGCGACTCCTGAGCGCTCCATGCGTTGATGGAGTCGGCAAGCCAGGGTTTGGAAGGCGATACGCCCCAGGCCGCTCTCTGCGGAAAACTTATCTCCGTAGAGACATCAATATCAGTATAGTACGTCTTGTTAATGCGGGCAATGTCGCTGTCAACCACCGTCAGCGGTATCTCACCGTCGCTCACCATGGCTATGAGGTCCTCAGCTATGAGCGTGTCGCGGTCTATGGGCTTTATCACTATGCCTCCGCCAAGCTCGTTGTCGAGATTCATGAGGCGCTGATGGTATTTGGAGTTTTCTTCCACATACACTTCCTTGCCCACAAGCTGCGTAACATCGGTGATTCTTTCCTCTCCCGATTTTTTAGGCTGCACCAGCACCTGATGTGTGATGCTTTCCACTCCGCACGGCAACACATGGCCGCGATATTGTGCCGTGACCGGCACCTCGTAGGCTATGAGGTCTATTTTCCCCGAATCAAGCATCTCAACCACCGCTCCGAGACTCGGAGCAATCTCAAGCTTGAGGACCATCCCCTTGTCGGCTGCCAGACGCGACACAAGGTCATAGTCATATCCCATCTCGGTATCGCGGAACATAAAGTAGGACGTGGGACTGTAAAGTGTGCCCACGCGCAGGGTATCCGGCAATGCCCTCACCTCAAGGGAATCCGCCTGCTCCGAGGTGCTTCCGCTCCGGCCGCTACAACTCTGCGCCACCGCCATTAAGGCGATGACGCAGAATATGGTAACGTTCAGGAAGAATTTACGCATGAATAAAGCGCGGGGGTGGATAAATCAGTACTCGAACGTACCGAACTCACTTTTTATTGTGAGGCGGTTTGTTTCGGCTTCTTCTACCCTGCCGACTATGCGGGCCTCTATGCCGAAGCTTTCGGAAATCTCGATTACGCGGGCGGCATGCTCCGGAGCGAGATAGATTTCCATGCGGTGTCCCATGTTGAACACCTTGTACATCTCGGCCCAGTCTGTTCCCGACTGCTCACGGATGAGGCGGAACAGCGGAGGCACGGGGAACATGTTGTCCTTTATCACATGCTTGTTCTTGACAAAGTGCATGATTTTGGTCTGGGCGCCTCCCGAGCAGTGAATCATGCCGTGGATGTCGGAACGCATCTCGTCGAGAAGCTTCTTGATGACGGGAGCGTAAGTGCGCGTGGGCGAAAGCACAAGGCGCCCGGCATCGAGCGGAGAACCCTCCACAGCATCGGTAAGATGCATTGCTCCGGAATAAACCAGCTCCTCCGGCACAGCAGAGTCGTAGCTTTCGGGATATTTCTCGGCAAGATATTTGGCAAAGACGTCGTGGCGTGCCGAAGTGAGGCCATTGCTGCCCATTCCGCCATTATATTCGGTTTCGTAGGTAGCCTTCCCGCTCGACGACAGGCCTACGATCACATCCCCTGCCGAAATATTGGCATTGTCTATCACATCGGCGCGGCGCATGCGGCAGGTGACCGTGCTGTCCACTATTATGGTACGCACGAGGTCGCCCACATCAGCGGTCTCGCCTCCGGTGCTGTAGATGCTCACGCCCATGCGGCGCAGATCGGCAAGAAGCTCCTCGGTGCCGTTGATTATGGCGGCAATGACCTCGCCGGGCACAAGAAGCTTGTTTCTTCCTATGGTGGAGCTAAGGAGAATATTGTCGGTAGCTCCGACGCACAGCAGGTCGTCGATATTCATAATGAGAGCGTCCTGGGCTATGCCTTTCCACACGCTCAGATCGCCGGTCTCGCGCCAGTACATATAGGCAAGCGACGATTTTGTGCCCGCACCGTCGGCATGCATTATGTTGCAGTAGTCTGGGTCACCGCCCAGAATATCGGGGATAATCTTGCAGAATGCGCCCGGGAATATTCCTTTATCAACATTTTTTATAGCGTTGTGCACGTCCTCCTTCGAGGCCGACACACCGCGCATATTATAACGCTGGTCGTTCATATTTGTAATAATTGGTTTATCAGATGAAGAAAAGCAGGATTGCAACCGGAGGAATCACGAACAGAAACGAATCTATGCGGTCGAGTATGCCTCCGTGTCCCGGCATTATGTGGCCGCTGTCCTTTACTCCGGCCGTCCGCTTGAGCAGTGATTCAAATAGGTCACCCCAAGTAGCCAGTACCGACACCGTTACACCGAGCAATGCCCCGCCCAGTGGATTGAGGAGCATGAGATACTGGGGCAGTACAAGGGGGGCGACAAAGCCAGTGGCAGCCGAAAACACCAGACCGCCGAAGAAGCCCTCCCATGATTTTTTCGGCGAAAGCCGCTCGTAAAGACGGTGGCGTCCGAAAGCCGTGCCGGTAAGGAAAGCCCCGGTGTCGTTTATCCATATCATCACAAACACAAGCAGAAGCAGATAGCGCACAGAATGTTCGGACATCGTGGCCGCGAGAACCAGAGGCAAGGCTATATAGACTATGGCCAGGAACGTGTAGGCAAGTGAGTTCACGGGATGTTCCTCGCGGCTGTAAAGGGTATATATCATCCTTATCATAATGACTGCGGCATATAACAATGCCACCACAAAAGTGGTGATATAGATATCGGCAGCAGGCACCAGGACGGGGACGGCGAGATAGAGCGGAGGAACCACACACAGGATTGCATCGAATATTCTCACAACGTCGGGACGGGGCGAGTGTGCCGACACAAGGCGATCGAATTCAAACACCGCCATAAGCGCGAATACAGTGCACAGGAGAGGAAAAAACTTGCCGCCGACACAAAGTATGGAAGCCACTATGAGCCCTACATACACTGCGCCCGACAATGCCCTTATCACTATTTTCTTCATCTTGCGTTTCCGTTTTGGCCGGACGGATTCTCCGTTCCGGTTATGAAAAAAGGCGGAAGCGCCAGTCGGTTGTCTGTGTTGGTGAAACCGGCCTGACGCTTCGCGCTTTAAGTTATTGTTCCGTAAGAATGTTCACTTGCGATATTATTCGCTTAAGCTTGCTACCATCTGCTTAACGGCCTCATCGTCGGGATGGAGGGTGAGGTAATCGTTGAAGTACTGGATTGCCTTTGCCTTGTCGACGTCGGTGTAGTAAGCGCCGAGCAGATAATAGGCAGCAGTGTAGTAGGAGGAGCGCTCAGCCTTCTTGGAAGGATCGGCATCGAAGCATTTGAGCATGTCCTCGTAGGCCTGTGCCATAGCGGCGTCGGGCTTGTCGTTGTTCAGAGTAAGAAGGAGCTGACCCTTGGTAGCGTAGAGGAAACCGTTGTCGTTGACCTTGGCGATAGCCATGTCGATATACTTGAGGCCTTCCTTGGCTGCTTCAGCACGCTCGGGAGTATCTTTCTCAAGCGAACGGGCCAGACCCTGATAGCGGCGTGCCATCGAGAAGAGGTCGTTGGTGGTGCCGTTGCCCATGTCGAGATATTTCTTGTAGACTTCCACAGCTTTGTCGTTCTGACCGGCGCGGTCGTAAACGGCGCTGAGCTTGGGAAGAAGATCGGCTTTGTCGGGGTTGAGTTCGATAGCCTTCTCATAGATTGCCACAGCCTCGTCGGGCTTGTTCATCTGCGAGAGAGCGTCGGCGTAAAGCACGTAGTCGTTGGCTATGAGCTGAGCCTCGGGATTGTTGAAGAGCCGTTTGCCTGCTTCCTCGGCACCTGCCCAGTCCTTAAGGGCTGATTTGTCGAGCATGATCACACGATACATGTAGAAGTTGTTGGGATCGGAAGCAAGAATCTTGTCGGCCCACTCGATTGACTTGTTGTATTCACCTGCGGAGTAAAGCAGACCTGCATAGCGGGCTTCGTCGCTGGGGAAGTGGTTGGGGTTGGCTACATATTTGCCGTACTGCAGACATGCGCTGCCGAACTGGTCGTTGGCATAGTATTTCTCGGCGAGTTCGCGCTGTGCAAGGGCGGAGTTGGGCTCGAGGTCGTTAAGCTCCACAAGTTTGTCGATGGCAAACTTAGGATTTACGTGGAAATAGGTGTTGGCATATTTCACGTAAGCCTCGCGGTTAACCTTGTTCTTTCCCTGGTCCTGCACAATAGCCATCTCATACTTGCCGGCAGCTTCTCCGGGGTCTGTCTTGGCCTGCATGTCGCCCTGAAGCACATATACGGCGGCCTCGGAGTTCTTCGACTCCTTGAGGGCCTTGGCAATCAGTTTATCGATATCTTTTGCGTAGGCAGTGGGGTTGACATTGAAATATGCGCGGGCCACACCTACCATTACGGCGGTGTTTTTCTTGTTTATTTCCATTGCCTGCTTGAACATACGCTCGGCTTCGCCTTTGTTGCCGTTCTTGAGGGCTACTTCGCCCTGGCCGATGTAGTTGTAGGGATACTGGGGATTGATGGATACACCTTTGTCGAAGTTGTTCTTGGCTTCAGCAAG
Source organism: Paramuribaculum sp. (assembly GCA_009775605.1). GTDB lineage: Bacteria > Bacteroidota > Bacteroidia > Bacteroidales > Muribaculaceae > Paramuribaculum. The sequence continues at coordinate 5,770 of VSPV01000082.1, read as the reverse complement.
GTTGCCCTCGTCGAAAGCGATGCTGCCGAGATAGAAATAGCTCACAGCCTTGTCGGTTCCTGAATCATTGAGGGTGTTGGTCAGAATAGCTTTTGCCACGTCGGGACGGCCGGCGTTGTAGTTGTCCACACCGTCCTGATAGCCGCCCTGTGCGCTGGCAGCCAGAGTGGCGCCGAGCAAGAGCGAAAACAAAAATCTCAGTTTCATTTAGGTCTCTAATTTATTGTTTGGTTAATGTATTGATTATCGGTTATTTTGAATGACTATTTGCTCTGTTGGGGAAACGCTCATTCGGAAATTTCAACCATCCGTGGATGAACCACCTTTGGAAGCACTCCGGTCATGAGCATGATTTTCTGGCCCTTGAATCCGGTGACAAACGAATAGAATCCGTGGCTTATGCTGCCGGGAGCTCCGGTACTCACCAGATATATCTGGCGGTAAAGCGGGTACAGGCCTTCGTAGATATAATACTGATAGGGCTTGTAGGCCGTCACTTCGTTATTGCCGCGAACCTTCAGCACCTTGATTTTATTGTTGAACGAGGCGTTGCTTGTGCTGTCGTTGGCGGGATTGTCAACGGCTTTCACCATTTCCTCGCGGGTCATTTCCTGTCCGCCCATGTCGGAGGTGATCCAACTTACACCAATCACGCCTATGGCGTTTTTGTTGTTGGCCACAGCCTTGAACACATCCTCAGGATTTTTCTGGGCATAGATGTTAGGGCCGAATTCGGCACCGTTCATCAGAGAATCGCGCATATACTGTACGGTCGATGAACCCTGATGGTCAAAAACCACTGCGATGTCGCCGAGATTTTTGTTGACTACAACATCGCTCCATTTGGTCACTTTGCCGGTAAGAATGTCGGTAAGTTCCTTCTTGTCCATTATCTCCGTGGGGTTCTCGGGATTGACTATAAGAGCCAGCGCATCCACTGCAATCTGTGTCTGATGGACGATTTTCTTCTCGCTCTTGAGATAGGCGAGTTCCTTTTCGGTGAGCGGGCGCGTTATCACGGCCATACGCGTCTTGAGGCTCAGCAGCGAGTCAAGGGCCGCGTTCTGGTCCACATAGTATGGTATGACGCTCGCATCGGGATAGATGTACTCAAACACATCTATCTCCTGGGAGAGGATGTTTTCAAACGAGGCGTCACAGGCTATGGTGGCTATGCCGGAGGTCTGCGTGCTTTCGGCTTTCTTGTCGCACGACGACAGGCCCGTCAGCAGGGCTGCCGCGCCTATCATTGCGAGATATATGTTTTTTTTCATCTGCAGTTCTTTGTAATATTTTTGTTTTGAAACGAAGATAGAATTGCTCCGGTCCTGGTCCACGTTTAAGCGGCAACGTTCCGTCCGGCAGTGACTGATCGGGCAGAACGGATGCCGTTTTACGGCCTGATGTCAGATGCCTCAACGGTCGTTGAAGCCGGGATCAATACCTTTGAACTGACGGTATCCGCGCCAGATTCCATAGATAATGAACAGCACGCCGCCTACCCAACGCAGGATTTCCCATGCACCGGTAAACTGGAAGAAATTTATCAGGAACAGCACGCCCATTCCAAGATAAATCAATATCATGACAACGCCGAAGATGTTGCGCATTGTCTGCGGAGTTTTGTTTCTATTTTCGCTTTCCATAGCTCATTGTTTTAAAACGTTCATAATCGCAGGGAGAGGCAGAGGCCGCGAAACGGGGCGACACAAAGGCTTCCTTTTTATGTGTTAACACCTTTGCAGGCGTAATGTTCGGGACGCCTGGAGCCGGATTCCGTAATCGCATTCCGCCTTCACTCCACGAATGAAGGTTTTTCCGTTGTAAAGTTAAATAAAAATGTTAACATTCCTACGTCCTCGTCCCATTTTATTTTCATTTAACACCTTCCCTCCCCTATTTTTTTGTAAATTTGTAATATCTGAATTCAACATCCCCACTTAAATATATATGAACAAACCTTTAGCCGAGCGCCTGCGCCCACAGACTGTCGACGACTACATAGGCCAGCAGCACCTCATGGGGCCCGGGGCAATAATACGACGGATGATTGAGAGCGGCAACGTAGCCTCTTTTATTCTCTGGGGACCTCCCGGCGTAGGAAAAACCACCATTGCCAAGATTATAGCCAATTCCTGCAAAGCGCCGTTCTACACCCTGAGCGCCGTCCATTCCGGAGTGAAGGATGTGCGCGAGGTGATAGAGAAATGCAAGCGCGAAAATGCAGGAATGTTTTCGCAGGGCGCGAGGCCCATTCTTTTCATAGACGAAATCCACCGGTTCAACAAGTCGCAGCAGGACAGCCTGCTTGCCGCCGTTGAAACCGGCATCGTCACCCTTATCGGCGCCACGACGGAGAACCCCTCGTTTGAAGTGATACGCCCACTCCTCTCGCGCGCACAGGTCTACACCCTCAACCCGCTGTCTGATTCGGAACTCGCCACCCTCCTGGACCGCGCCCTGAAAAACGACGAGATTCTCGCAGCCCACGGCATAGACCTCCAGCAGACCGACGCCCTGTTTCGCTACTCGGGAGGCGACGCCCGCAAACTGCTCAACATACTCGACCTTCTGGAACAGTCGACGATGCCCGACAAGCCCATAGTAATCAACGATGCCATAGTGACCGAAAGCCTCCAGCGCAATCCGGCGGCCTACGACAAAAACGGCGAAATCCACTACGATATAATCTCCGCTTATATTAAAAGCATGCGCGGAAGCGATCCCGACGCAGCCCTCTACTGGCTCGCGCGCATGATTGAAGGGGGCGAGGAGCCGGAGTTCATAGCACGACGGCTGATAATTTTCGCGTCGGAGGATGTGGGACTTGCAAACCCCAACGCCCTTCTTCTCGCCAACGCCGCTTTCGACGCCGTCCATAAAATAGGCTGGCCCGAAGGTCGCATACCTCTCGCGCAGGCCACCGTATATATGGCCACAAGCCCGAAAAGCAATTCGGCCTATATGGCCCTTGACGAGGCCATAGCCTTCGTGCGCAAGACCGGCAACCAGCCGCCACCACTCCACATCCGCAATGCGCCCACAAAGCTTATGGCCGATATGGGCTACCACAAAGGCTATCTCTATCCCCATGATTTCCCCGGCCACTTCGTAAAGCAGCAGTATTTCCCCGATTCGCTGGGACATCCTGCGTTCTGGCACCCCTGCACCGACAATCCAGCTGAAGCCAAAGCCGCCGCCCTCCACCACGCGCGATGGAATCCCGACACGGATACCAAGTAAACCTTTGGCCGTTTTGAGTTGTTGGAATGACAGATTCACACAATCCGTATAACTCAAAACCATTTGTCTATGAATACATCAGATGAGAAACAGGTGGCTCAGGAAGCCGCTCAGGTGTCAAAGACGGCCGCACAGGTAAGCGCCGAGGCCGCCGGCATAGCCGCCCGCGCCAACGCACAGGCCACCAAACAGGAAGTATCCGAAAAGATTGCCGACGCAAAGACAGCCATGGCAGAAAAAGCCGCTGACCTCAAGGACGCCGTGTCCGACAAAGCTGCCGCCCTGGCCGACAAGGCCGGTGACGTGAAGGACGCGATGGTCGACAAGGGCGCCGAGCTTGCCGACAAAGCCTCCAAAGCCGGGCACAGCCTTGCCGATAAACTGAAGGCTGCGGCCGCAAACGCCCTTGATGCCACTTCCGAGGCAGCCCATAACCTTTCGGAAAAACTGAAAGACTGAACTCCGCGCAACTTCATAAGTCTTAAAAACGTTTTAAGGCGGTGTGTCAATTAGCTGACACACCGCCTTAAATGCGTTTTAGTCCTCTGCCCGGCAGATTATGCCTCGGCGGGAGCTACGTTGATAAACTTGCGGCCGTTCTTTCCTTCGGTGAACACAACCACGCCGTCGATGAGGGCGAAGAGAGTGTGATCCTTACCCATGCCTACGTTCTGGCCGGGATGATGAACGGTGCCGCGCTGGCGCTTCAGAATGTTGCCGGCCTTAGCATACTGGCCACCAAAAATCTTTACGCCAAGACGTTTGCTTTCAGATTCACGGCCGTTCTTTGAACTACCTACACCTTTTTTATGTGCCATTGTCTTTTAGATTTTTGAGATTTAAGCAACTACTTCTTTAATTAACACCTTGGTGAAATACTGGCGATGACCGTTTTTACGACGATAGCCTTTGCGGCGTTTCTTCTTAAACACGATTACCTTGTCACCTTTTACGAGCGGAGTAAGAACTTCGCATACTACTTTTGCACCTTCTACGGTAGGAGCGCCCACCTTTACAGTGCCGTCGGCTTCAGAGAGAAGAACGCGGTCGAATTCAACCTTGTCACCTTCCTTGGCCTCTTCGCCGAGATAATGAACATACAGGAACTTCTCGGGCTCTGCCTTGAACTGCTGTCCCTGAATTTCTACAATTGCGTACATTGTTGATTTATACGTTTTTATAGGTTATACCGACAGGCGCGGAACGCTACGTCCCGACTTTTTCGGGCCTGCTACGGCTTAAAATGCCCACAAAATTAGCGCTTTCCCGCGAATTATCAAAACTTTTCACGTTTTCCATCCAACTTTTTATATCTTCGCGCTTCAAATCACCAGCCCCAACTTCAATCCATGCTGATACTCATAGCCGAATCGAAAACAATGCGTTGCGACGCTCTCCCCGTCGCCCCCGCAGACTACCGAAAGCATACACCGCAATTCGAAGCGCAGGCCTACGCCACAGCACAGCGGCTCCGCCAGCTCAGCCGCGCCGACCTCGCTGCAACGCTGCGCCTCGGCCCCAAATCGGCTGAGACCGCGTTCAGATGCTACTATGATTTCCCCGACAAATCCACCGGTCTGCGTGCCATAGAGGCCTTTACAGGCGTGGTTTTCCGTAATTTCGCCTATACGTCGCTCACGGCCGCCGCGCGCTCCGCAGCCGACACTCGGATTGCAATCATTTCATCCATTTACGGCCTGTTGCGGCCCTCCGACATTGTGAGGCCCTACCGCCTTGATTTCAACTCTCCGGTTATGGGCGGCGGTCTCACCCCGATGAAATTCTGGCGCGGACTGACCACTGACGCCCTGCTGGAAAAACTCTCCTCCACAGGCTCCGGCACCATTCTCAATCTTCTGCCGAAAGATGCCACAGCCTGCATCGACATGAAACGGCTCTCGGCTTCCGCCACCATTATCACCCCCGACTTCAAAATTCAGAAATCCGACGGTCTTGCCACACCTCAGGCCGGTATGCTCAAAGCATGGCGCGGCCAGCTGCTTCGCGAGGTAATTACAGGCGATATTTCCTCCCCTGCCGCCCTCAAAGAAATAGAAACCGACTCCTTCGTCTACGCTCCGGAAGGCTCATCCCCCACAAACTTCCTCTTCATCGGAGCGTAACGCGTCAACATAAATATCGGTTGCTGTCAAATAGAATCTATATGCATAGAAAAGCATGGGATATCACATCGAATTCCCATGCTTCCGTTCTCGGCGAGACGCGCTTTATCCGAAGTTTGCCTCGCATATTTCTGTCATTCCACCGGCTCAAACATATCCTTGCCTACGCCGCAAATGGGGCATACCCAATCATCAGGTATATCCTCAAACGCAGTGCCGGGCTTTATGCCGTGTTCCGGATCGCCAGTTTCGGGGTCGTAAATCCAATCGCATACTGTGCATACATACTTTTTCATATTCAAATCACATTTTAATAGTTGAACAAGTAAAAAAACATTCTGCCTGATAAACACCTTCTCTCAAAAAATTGTCCGTAACCCCGGAATGACCCATCACATTTTTAC
>VSPV01000081.1 GCA_009775605.1 Paramuribaculum sp. | reverse complement strand
CCTCCTCCAGAAAAGGTTTTTCCATTCTGTCCGCCATTCCCTGGGTGGTGGGATTTGCTGCCGTCTGCTTTTTTTCGCTTATCATTCTCCGTCTTTTCATTACGGTCGCGTATAAGGTTTACTGGCTCGCGAGTCTCCCCTTCTATATCCTCAACTGGATACAGCGCTATGCATCAAAACCGTGGCGAATCTTCTATAAAAATAATAACGGACGTGACACAAGAAACTCCGAGCTGCGCGATATCTACGAATGGGTCAAAATTCCGCTGTATATAATCCTGACGCCGCTTCGATTTGTCAACGCCTTTTATTACAATATGATGGTGCACTGCTCTTTCGAGATGCTGAATTATATATCCGAGGTGCTCGTTCCCAATAACCCCAAGGAGGGAAAAGGCAATATCATCATGTGGGTAACCCTGATGCCATGGCGCATACTGAAATATCCCCTATGGCACGGCTCGCTGACATTTGCGGAAAGTGCAATATGGACAATGGTCGATACCGTTGTCCCCGCGCTTACCCTCTATCACGGCACAAGCGAACAGGCGAGCGCCACAATCACGGGCGCCGGGCGCGACGGATATTCCTGCTGTCTTACCGGAATATGGAATGTGGGCGGCGGCAATTTTGCAGGAAACGGCATCTACTTCGCCCCGGCCCGAAACACAGCGATGCACTATTCCAAAGGCTCCCTGATTGTTTGCCGGGTGTCGCTGGGCAAAGTGCTGGATCTCGGACTGGCACCCTGGCATGTCTACCGGCAGTGCGGCAACGCCAATGCCCTCGGAGCTACGAGATGGGGGCTGCAAAACGGCTTCGTAACCGGGGAATGGTGGCGCAAAGATGCCGGATGGTGGGAATATTGCATGTACGACTGGCAGAACCGCTATAACTACAGCTGGCGCATAAGGCCCCTCTACGTTCTCAACCTCGACGACAAATGCCTCCAGCTTATTTCAGGCGGGATGTGCCACTGGCTCTTCCGCAAACTCGTAGTAAAAGATATCGGCACCTACCTCGAAGAATGCCTGAATTAAAAAAGCTTCCGAAAGACACCAGCTAAATTGCTGACTTTCAGAAGCTTAAACCGTCGTCGGGGTGACAGGATTCGAACCTGCGACCACCTGGTCCCAAACCAGGTGCGCTACCGGACTGCGCTACGCCCCGAGTGAAATATGCAGATGCTCCGGTTTTACCGGCAGAATCTCTATTCCGGCTGCAAAGATAGCAAGATTTGGGCTTTTCAACAATTTTTTGTGAGGTTTTATAGCACGAATGTTTTTCAGCATCGACTCCGTTTGTTATATTTGCATATATTTTCATAAAAACCACCATAAGTATCAACGGAATTACCATGCGATTAATCAATATAGTAGCCATCACACTGATTTCATTCGCCGCCATATCATGCGGCAAATCATCAAAGAATGCCAACCAGAACCCCGACACCGCGACAGTCGCTGAAATAAATGTGGACGAGATATTAAACGGAGATGCCGCCAAAATGACGGAGTCGCTTGACAACCGCGCCCTGTTTGCCGACGACCTTGAGCCGCAAGAAGCTGTGGCCGTACTCGTGGGCTACCTTGAGATCGAGAAAGACGCCAAAACAGCCCGTCGCACCCGCAAAGAGCTTGAGACAATGCGCAAATTCGTGGATGTCTACGATATAGCCATTTCAAACCACGGCGATAAAATGCGTTCGGCCATAAGCCAGTATGCCTCTGCCAAGGGCGTAGACTTAAGCGTAGTGGCCGGAGAGTTCCGCGACCGTCTGCGTGGAGTGGACGAAGGCTCAGGAATAGAGGCGACTCCGGTAAGCAAGCCGGATTCCGCCGCCACCGACTCCGCTATTACCCAGACGGAAGCCGTCCAGGCAAATCAGGACATGTTCAATTAATTCCTGATGAGCTTGCGCGACACACATCCTCTATAATCAGTCCCGCAAGCGTCATGCCGAAAATCGCCGTTATGTGGCACAACGCCCCGTTTATGGCAACCTTGCCATAAGTCATGGCGCCCGAGCAGTCGACCGTGTCGCCCCGGTTAGTCAGTAATTCCGGCGAATAAACACACTTTATCTTTCTTCGCGGCCTCACATCCGCCTTCTTGAACTTGCGCCTGAGGGCCGCCGCAAGCGGGCAACCCTTTACCTTCCAGAACTCATCGACTGAAATTCTGGTCGGGTCCATTTTCAATGCTGCGCCCATCGACGACACCACTTTTGTGCCTTTTCCCACAGCCGTGGCATTGAGCAGCAGCAGCGCCTTGTCGGAAAGTGAATCTATGGCATCCACCACATAGTCGAATTCCTCAAGGTGGAAGGAGTCCGCCGTTTCAGGCGAATAAACGCTTTCAAGCGCCGTAACGTCGGCCCGGGGATTTATCTGCAAAAGACGCTCTCTCAGCACTTCGACCTTACTCTTACCAACCGTGGCGACCGTTGCCATAAGCTGTCGGTTGATATTGCTCACGGCCACTCGGTCGGCGTCCACAATCGTGAGATGCCCTACCCCCGACCGTATCAGGGCTTCGGCAGTCCAGCTGCCTACGCCACCTACGCCTACCACAATCACTTTAAGCTCTGACAGGCGACGCATCGCCTCATCACCCAGCAGACGCTCGGTGCGGTTGAATATCTCCGCTGCCGGAGGCGTTTCATTTATATTCTGTATCATATTTGCCTTAAAATCACTCGAAAAAAGCGGCGATAGCAATGGAATCGCTCGCCATCGACTCTACGGCTCGGGGGGCGGGACGTGATTTCTTCCCGTTCTTTTTCTTTCCGGAGGCAGCCGCCAGCTTTTTATTGCGTTTGTCTCTTTCAGCCTCGTCGGTAACCGTAGCCCAGTATGACGCCACACGCCCTGCGGAATGGAATCTTTTTTTCACCCACTGCGACTCAAGAGGTGTCACCACCACTCCCGAGCTCGACGCGTGAATCATCGACCCGGAGCCTATATAAAGTCCCACATGCCCTATTCCTTTACCCGACGGGGAGAAAAACAGGAGATCGCCCGGTGAAATATCCTTCATGTCGATGGGCTGGCAATATTGCTGCTGCTGGGCCGAACTCCGGGGAAGCTTGATGGAAAGGGCGTCGTTATACACATTCATCACCAGCCCGGAGCAGTCCACCCCTTTGCGGTCAGTGCCTCCGTAGGCGTATGGCGTGCCGAGCCAGCCATAGGCCTGCTGCAGCAGGCGGCGCGAAGATGCCGTGAGGTCGGAGGGGATGGGCGGCGGAGCCACCGGCTTTGTTTCCGGGCGGCTTTTATTCACCGATGTTTTTGTGTATCCGCGGCCCGACGCCGTGACGCCCTTGTGGGAACCGCAGGAAACCATTCCAGCAGCCATCAGTGCCACACAAAGCATGGCAATCCAGTTAAGCGCGCCGGCATTTCTTTTATTATTATGATGCAATGAAACCCTGTTGGAGCCTTTCATATACAAAGTTGCTTTTTCTTTATCCGCAAATTTAATAATTATCTGCCATATAACCCTGCGTGACTATCCATATCCTATTTTTTAAATCTGCGACATATATTTTTACAATTATAGACTAAACTATTGTGAAAATGAACCTCGGCGTATTAAATCAGTTTAATTTGCATTCCGACGTGTATCAGAGTCAATTTTTTCACGTTATATTTGCGGAGACCAAAAGTTAAAAATTAACATTTCGCAATTCACATATTTAACAGTTCATCATATCAATATGAATCTCTACGGAAAAATAGCTCTTGTCGGCGCCGGCGTGCTTGTCGGCGCTGTGGCCGCTGCCACAGTCGCAGGCGGCAACAATTCGATTGACACCGTTGCCCGGGATACGATGCAGTCAGCAGGCTCCTCTGTGCCTGACGAGTTTCTGACCGTTTCCCAGCATCCCGGTATAACCACTGATTTCACCAAAGCCGCTGAATCTACCATCAACGGCGTGGTAAGCATAAAAAGTTTCGCTTCGGCGCCCTCCTACAACCAGCAGTCGATGCCCGAGGCCTTCAATGATCCTTTCTTTGAATTCTTCTTCGGCCCCCAGCGCCGTCAGCAGGCTCCCCGCCGTCAGCAGCAGCGTCCATCCGACGAGGACAACCAGCAGCCCCTGGGCCTCGGCTCCGGTGTGATTCTCTCGCCCGACGGCTATATCGTGACCAATAACCACGTGATAAACGGTGCCGACCGTCTTGAAGTGACCCTCAACGACAACCGCACCTTCAATGCCACCGTGGTAGGCAACGATCCCGCCACCGACCTCGCGCTCATCAAAATCGACGCCACCGGCCTTCCCACCATTCCCATGGGCGACAGCGACGGCCTGAAAGTAGGCGAATGGGTGCTCGCCGTGGGTAATCCGTTCGGTTTCACCTCCACCGTAACCACCGGCATCGTATCGGCCAAGGCCCGCAGCATATCCTCCTCCACGCAGGGACGCCCCATGGGCATAGAATCATATATCCAGACCGATGCCGCCGTCAATCCCGGCAACTCCGGAGGCGCCCTTGTGAACCTCAACGGCGAGCTCGTAGGCATAAACACCGCCATCTACTCGCAGACGGGCAACTATGCCGGATATTCATTCGCCATCCCCACCTCCATCGTCACCAAGATTGTCACCGACATCCGCCAGTACGGTCAGGTGCAGCGTGCGGTTCTCGGCATCTCATATCAGGAAGTGACCCCGCGCCTTGCAAAAGACAAGGGTCTCAAGGACATCAACTCGGGCCTCTATGTGGCCGAGGTCTCCGACCGTAGCTCCGCAATGGAAGCCGGCATCAAGCCCGGCGATGTGATTACCGCCATCAACGGACACCCCACCCATAACTCCGCCCAGCTTCTCGAGCAGATAGCACGCCACCGTCCCGGCGACGAAATCAACATATCATACGTTCGCGACGGAAAGATAGCCACCGTTCCCGTAACCCTCTACAATTCGCAGGGTTCCACCAAAATCACCGCCGCATCGTCGGTCAACGACCTCGGCTGCGCCTTCCGTAAGGTAAACGAAGAGACCATGCGCTCGCTCCGCATATCGGGCGGCCTGCAGGTCACCGGCCTCAAGGACGGCAAGCTCAAGGATGCAGGCGTGAAGGATGGCTTCATAATCCTTTATATCAACAATGAGCGCGTGGGCAACGTCGAGGATATCGAGCGCATACATTCGGCAATCACCAAGAGCGAACAGCCCGACAAAGTGATGTTCCTCACCGGCATCTACCCCACCGGCAAGAAAGCCTACTATGCCGTAGACCTCGCACAATGACATTCTCTCTTCCTAACAGATAGATAATTACTTCAAACACCGTGTCGGAACCGGGTTAAGCCCCGATTCCGACACACTTTTTTTGAAGCTTTCGGTTTAATTGTGTAATTTTGCAGCGGCTTGATGCAACTGCTTCTTAAGCCTTTATTTATTGCAACAGCAACAATTTGACAATGAAAGTAATACGCACTGTCAGCGAACTCACCGACCAGCTTGGCCGGCTTCGCGAAAAAGGACAGACCATAGGGCTTGTGCCCACCATGGGCGCCCTTCACGCCGGGCACCTCTCGCTCATGACCCGCGCCCGCGCCGAAAACGACGTGGTGGTTGCGAGCGTGTTTGTAAACCCCACTCAGTTCAACAATCCCGACGATCTCCGCACATATCCCCGCACAGAAGAGGCCGACTGCCGTCTGCTCGAGCAGGCCGGTGTGGACTTCGCCTTCATTCCCACAGTGGAAGAAATCTACCCCGAGCCCGATACCCGGGTGTTCGACCTCGGCCCCGTGGCCGAAGTGATGGAAGGCGCCATGCGCCCCGGCCACTTCAACGGCGTGGCTCAGATTGTAAGCAAGCTTTTCGCATGGACACGTCCCACCCGCGCATACTTCGGCGAGAAGGACTTCCAGCAGATAGCCGTCATACGCCGCATGGCCTCTCTCGAGGGCTTCGACATCGACATTGTATCATGCCCAATAAAGCGCGAGGACGACGGACTTGCCCTATCCAGCCGCAACACCCGCCTCACCCCGCAGCAGCGCGCCATAGCTCCGGCAATACACCGCATCCTCACCGAAAGCCTCGGCTGGGCAAAGTCCATGACCGTCGACGAGGTGAAGAAACGCGTAACCGAAGAGATTGACGCCGTGGATGGTCTCCGCACCGAATACTACGAGATTGTGGACCATCTCACCATGCAGCCTGTCAGCGACTGGAGCGCCACGGAATTGCCCGTGGGATGCATCACGGTCTACTGCGGCGATGTGAGGTTAATCGACAACATTAAATATACCAACCGATGATCACCCTCCAGATACTGAAATCAAAGATTCACCGTGTAACCGTCACCGAGGCCAACCTCGACTACATAGGAAGCATAACCATAGACAGCAAGCTCATGGGAGCCGCCGGAATCCTCCCCGGCGAGCGGGTGTTCATAGTCGACAACAACAACGGCGAGCGCTTCGACACCTACGCCATAGAAGGCGAGCCCGGAAGCGGAGTGATATGCCTCAACGGCGCCGCCGCCCGCAAGGTACACCGCGGCGACATAGTGATCATCATGGCCTATGCCATGATGACCGAGGAAGAAGCCCGCGCCTTCAAGCCGAAAGTCATTTTCCCCGACACCGCCACCAACCTCCTGAAGTAAACATCATCCACCATTATATATTAAGTTTTCCCAAATGTTTGAGAATCTAAGCGAACGCCTTGAGAGAAGCCTCAAGCTCCTTAAAGGCCAAGGCAAAATAACCGAAATAAACGTTGCCGAAACCCTTAAGGACGTGCGCCGTGCCCTGCTCGACGCCGACGTAAACTTTAAGGTTGCGAAAACCTTCACCGACACCGTAAAGGCAAAAGCCCTGGGCCAGAACGTGCTCACAGCCGTAAAGCCCGGCGAGATGATGGTGAAGATTGTCCACGACGAACTTGTGACCCTCATGGGTGGCGAGACCGCCCAGCTCAACCTTTCGGGAAACCCCACGGTGATACTGATGTCGGGCCTGCAGGGTTCGGGTAAAACCACCTTCTCAGGCAAACTCGCCCGCAAGCTCAAGAGCGAGAAAGCACGCCGTCCGCTTCTGGTGGCCTGCGACGTCTACCGCCCCGCGGCCATAGAGCAGCTTAAAGTGCTCGGCCAGCAGATCGACGTACCTGTCTACTCCGAGGAAGGCAACAAGAATCCGGTGGAGATAGCGCGCAACGCCATAAGCTACGCAAAGACCAACCACAACGACCTCGTGATTGTCGATACCGCCGGCCGTCTTGCCGTCGACGTGGAGATGATGGACGAGATCGAGGCCATCAAAAACGCCATCAAGCCTCAGGAAACCCTTTTTGTGGTTGACGCTATGACAGGTCAGGATGCAGTGAACACCGCCAAGGAGTTCAACGACCGCCTCGACTTCGACGGCGTGGTGCTCACCATGCTCGACGTTGACACCCGCGGCGGTGCCGCCCTCTAAATCCGCACGGTTGTTACGAAGCCTATCAAATTCGTGGGTACAGGCGAGAAACTCGACGCTCTCGATCCCTTCCACCCCGCACGAATGGCCGACCGTATCCTCGGCATGGGCGACGTTGTGACCCTCGTGGAGCGCGCCCAGCAGGCCTACGACGAAGAGCAGGCCCGCGCCCTCCAGCGCAAAATCAATCAAAACAAATTTGATTTCAACGACTTCCTGGCCCAGATCAACCAGATCAAAAAGATGGGCAACCTCAAGGATCTCGCCTCAATGATACCCGGCGTAGGCAAAGCTATCAAGGACGTTGACATCGACGACAACGCCTTCAAAGGCATCGAGGCCATGATCAATTCAATGACAGCCCAGGAACGCGCCAACCCCTCCGTAATCAACACCAGCCGCCGCCAGCGCATAGCCCGTGGCTCGGGAACCAACATCGTGGAGGTAAACCGCATGCTCAAGCAGTTTGAGCAGATGCGCAAAATGATGAAGATGGCCACCTCCATGAAGAATCCCATGAAGATGATGCGCGGAATGCGTGGCACTCGTTGACACACTCTTATCAATCAGAACTATTCACCAACAAGACACTATAGACTATGCTCATTGACGGAAAGAAAATAGCCGATGACATCAAGGCCGAGATTGCCGAAGAAGTTGAAAAAATGGTTGCCGAAGGCCGCAAGCGCCCACATCTGGCCGCAGTGCTCGTGGGACACGACGGCGGTAGCGAGACCTACGTGGCCCATAAGGTAAAAGCCTGCGAACGCTGCGGATTCACATCCACTCTGCTGCGCTTTGAGGACGACGTGACCGAAGAGGAACTTCTCGCGACCATCGACCGTCTCAACCGCGATGCTGACGTTGACGGATTCATTGTGCAGCTTCCCCTTCCCCGTCATATTTCCGAGCAGAAAATAATCGAGGCTATCGACTACCGCAAGGACGTGGACGGCTTCCACCCCGTCAACGTAGGACGCATGTCAATCGGTCTGCCCTGCTTCGTGAGCGCCACTCCCGCCGGCATTCTCGAGCTTCTCGCACGTTACAATGTGCCCACCAAGGGCGCGCGTTGCGTTGTTCTCGGCCGCAGCAACATCGTGGGCAAGCCCGTTGCCACCCTCATGATGCAGAAACATCAGCCCGGCGACGCCACCGTCACCGTATGCCATAGTTCTACCGTGGGCCTTAAAGAGATTTGCCGCGAGGCCGATATAATAATAGCCGCTCTCGGCTCCCCTGGCTTCGTCACAGCCGACATGGTGAAACCCGGCGCCGCCATAATCGACGTCGGCACTACCCGCGTGCCCGATGCCACCAAAAAATCGGGCTTCCGTCTGAGCGGCGACGTGGATTTCGCCGCCGTAGAGCCTAAATGCTCGTTTATCACTCCCGTTCCGGGAGGCGTCGGCCCCATGACCATCGTGTCGCTGATGAAGAACACTCTTCTTGCCGCGCGCCACGACATATATCCCGCCTGAACCGGGCCTTTTGACCTCTTAACGCCGGGTGCATGACACTCTTTTCCACTCTCCTCATCTCCGTGGCATCGCTCCTTCTCGGAAGCGGGCACGCTACACTTGTGTTCGCCGGCGATGCCATGCAGCATCAGAGTCAGCTTGACAACGCCAGGCGTCCCGACGGTTCATTCGACTACTCGCATTATTTCAGCGCCATAGAGCCATACATAAAGAGCGCCGACTATGCCGTGGTCAATCTCGAGACACCTATAGGCCAGAAAGGATATTCCGGCTACCCCATGTTCTGCGCTCCCGCCGCCTACGCAAAAGTCCTCGGCGACGCGGGATTCGACATGCTTCTTACCGCCAACAACCACACCCTCGACCGTCGCGACCGAGGCCTGCGGCATACCTATGCCATCCTCGACTCGCTGGGCGTTGACCATATAGGCACCTATCCCTCCCCGGCGGAAAGAAACGCCACGCTCCCTTTCATCCGCGATATCAACGGATTCAAAGTTGCATTCCTTAACTACACCTACGGAACGAACGGCATCCGCGTCCAGACCAACGCCGTGGTTGACTATATTGACACCGAAAAAATCCGTACCGATGTTCGGCAGGCGCGCGAGGCCGGAGCCGAGATAGTGGTAGCCTGCATGCACTGGGGCGAGGAATACCGGCTTTTGCCGTCGAACGCCCAAAGACGTCTCGCAGACCGGCTCGAGGATATGGGCGTAGACCTGATAATCGGCAGCCATCCCCATGTGATTCAGCCCATGGAACTGCGAAGTGACTCTATTGAGGGGCGCACCTTCATCTGCTATTCTCTTGGCAATTTCATATCGGGAATGCGCACCGCCGATACCCGCGGAGGCGCCCTCGCCCGCATAGTCCTGGGACGCGACAGTCTGGGGAATGCCCGCATAGACAGCGCATCCTACCGCCTTGTGTTCACGGTTGCCCCTTGGATGGGTGCGAAAAACTTCAGGCTTGTGGACGCCTTTACCGACACCGTTCCCGACGGTGCGCGCACCCACAGACGTATTTTCCGCGATAACGCATTGAGAATTTTCAACGCTCATAATAAAAATGTGGGCCTTGACACTCTTCCGGTGTCAGCATACCGCATTCCGTACAAATCTGTGATGCAGAAGATTGAGATATCGCAAGGAATAAATCACAGCATTGACAGAAAAACTTTATCAAAAAGAGCATTGTCAATTCAGAAATAATTATTACCTTTGCACCGTTGAAATCAAAAGAAACGGCTCCGCCGCCCCTGCTGGTTCAACTGAAAACAGCAACATGGTGAGCATAGCTCAGTTGGTTAGAGCGTCGGATTGTGGTTCCGAAGGTCGTGGGTTCGACCCCCACTGTTCACCCTCCAAAGCGTCCCCAAAAAGGACGCTTTTTTATTACCCCCTACCTCTCTATGCCCGAGAACGCCTTAATGTGGAAAAACTACACAGATAACGAATACCGCTATACCTAACAGTAACCACGGCATAATGGAAGTACAGAAAACGACTTCAGCGACAGGCATGAACGAGTAAAGATGTTTTCGGGCGCCCTGAGACATCTGCTCATATTCGGCTATTGTATTTTCGGCCAACGGAGTAGCCTTAATGCGTGCAATCAGCCATTTTGCTATCAGATAATTGATACCGATCGATACGGCAAGAATTAACAACGTATAGCCTCGAATCGAACCAAACCATCTGACATAAGCGAAAATTCCAATAGTCTCCAACGGGATAAAAGCTAAAATCTGTAGAACCATCATGATGGGAAATTCAGCCTCTATATCAAATGGTCTCTTGAAATAAAACTCATGAGCAGCCATTCTGGTCAGAATCCATCTTTTGACTAAATACCGGTGCAATCTGCAGATCATCTTGTGTATGCATATCAACATCACAAATATAAGAAATATTCCCACAATTATAGAAGTAACCTGTTGGTTGAATTAAATTAGAGAATATTTTATCCGCCCAATCGGATGATGATTAACGAAATTGACATAT
>VSPV01000080.1 GCA_009775605.1 Paramuribaculum sp. | reverse complement strand
GCCAGAATAACGGCTAAAACAAGTAAGAATTTCATAATGCAATTGTTGTTAAGTTATTTTTATAATGATAACGCTAGAGGCAACTGATAAGATTGAAATTTCATATTTTTTAACTTAACTGATTATAGGCCTCTATCACCCATTGTTTCTACCTCTGGGATAAAAAAAGCGTCCCGAACATATTGGAATGATCGGGACGCAAAAATCTTATTCCTTACTGGCTATTATTCGCCGGCTTCGGCTTTCCACTGGGTGGTCTGGTTTTCATAACCGGCACCAAGACGGTAGAAAAGGCGATAGAGGATTCCGGGAACCGAACCCATGTTGGTCTCATCGAGATTGTAGGCTTTCTCGAAGAGCTCGGCCGCGCGGAGGAAGTCGTTCTTAAGAGCGTCTATGTTCTTGCCTTCGGTCTGCTCGTCCGCCTTAAGAGCTGTGTTGTAAATCACACGGCCAAGGTCAAAATACGCCTTTGCGTAAGAAGGATCAAGATCAATTGACTTCTGATAGTTCTTCTCTGCATTAGCCATGTCATTTTCCTGCTCGCAGATATAGCCGAGGATATCATAAAGCTGCGACTGCATCTGAGTATTGTCGGCGGGAGTTGCTGCAATAGCTTTCTCAACGAGCTGGTGGCAGGCCTTGTAATCGCCGGCAAGAAGCTTTGCATTGATCAGCTGACCGATAAACGAGATGTTTTCAGTGCCGAAAAGCTCATATCCTTTAGTGGCGAAATCAAGCATGGCGGTAGAGTCGTTGATACGACGGGCTGCCTCCACACCATATACATATACATCAATATTCTTGAACGATGCCGGCACTTTCTGGAGAGCGCTCAGAGCCACGGCATCCTTGTTCTCGGAAAGAGCGGCAAGAGACTGCAGAAGATATGCGTCACCGAGCACGGTATCAGGAAGGGCTTTAGGCGGATTCTTGGAGAGCAGCGGGTTTGTGGGAAGAGATGTGTAAAGTTCCCATGCCTTGAGCGCGCCGTCGAAGTCCTGAGCCTGGAACATGAAAATACCTGCATTGCGGAGCTGGGGATGCTGCTCGGCTATTGCCTTGAGAATCTCTTTGCTCTTCTTGGGCTTGATTTTACCTTTCTCATCAGGAATGGAATCAAGACTGAGAGCCTTCATATATGCCTCGAAGCCATCAACCATTGCTTTGCCTGCGGCATCCTTCACATCGGCATTCTGACCATTTCCCATTGATTCCATGAGGAACACCTGGTCATACTGACCGAAACCGGCCTGTCCGGCAAGAAGCCAGGGAGTGATGGTGCCGGCAGTGGAGGGATCAGAAAGAGCCGGCTTGATAGCCTTGAGTGCCGCAGCATAGTCAGGCTTGGATTCTTTGAGCATGTGCTCTACGTCCTTCACAACCTGCTGCTGGGCAATTGCCGAACCTGCAGCCAGAAGAGTGATGGCTAAGATACTTAACTTCTTCATAATCTGTTAAGGGTTAGAGTTATTAGAGGGGATTAATTAATAGTTTCATCATTGTCGGGTTCCTGAGAGGGAGAATCCGAAAGAGAATTGTCGGAGGGAGTGTTCTCAGGGAGACCATCGATTATTTCATCGACTTCCTCTTCAGAATCCACACAGCATACAGAAGCGATTGAGTCACCGCGCTTATCAAGATTGATAATTCTTACGCCCTGTGTCGCGCGGCCCTGCACACGGAAATCGGCCATTCGCACGCGCAGTGTTATGCCGCTGCGGTTAATTATCACGAGGTCGTTAAGATCGTTCACGCTCTTTATTGCCACAAGCGGACCGGTCTTTTCGGTCAGATTCAGGGTCTTTACACCTTTGCCGCCGCGGTTGGTTATGCGGTAATCGTCAAGTTCGGAACGCTTGCCGAATCCTCGCTCAGAAACAACCATCACTGAGTTGCCCGAACCCGGTTCCATGCATATCATTCCTACTACCTCATCGGTGCCGTCATCGTCAAGCGTCATTCCGCGTACACCGGTTGACACGCGACCCATTTCCCTTACTTTGCTTTCATGGAAACGTATGGCACGACCGTTGCGGTTAGCCAGAATTATCTCGGAATCACCGTCGGTGAGCTCCACGCCTATCACACGGTCTTCGTCACGAATGATGATAGCCTTCTTTCCTTTAATATTTACTCGGGCATATTCGCGCAGCGAAGTCTTTTTCACCACGCCGCATTTGGTGGCAAATACAAGGTTATGCGAGCTTACGAATTCCTCATCCTCGAGATTCTTGCAAGAGATGAAAGCCGTAACGGAATCGCCGTTCTCTATATTAAGAAGATTCTGGATAGCGCGTCCCTTGGAATTTTTAGCACCCTCAGGGAGTTCGTAAACCTTCATTTTGTAGACGATACCACGCTGTGTAAAGAACAGAAGTGAGCTGTGCATGGACGCTGTATAGATGTACTCTATAAAGTCCTCGTCGCGTGTCTCGCTTCCCTTTGAACCGACGCCACCGCGGTTCTGGGCGCGGAATTCCGACAGAGGTGTGCGCTTGATATAGCCAAGATGAGAAATGGTGATTATCATCTCGTCGTCGGCATAGAAGTCTTCGGCGTTGAATTCGCCTGCAGTGTAATCAATGTCGGTGCGACGCTCATCGCCATATTTGTCGCGAATCTCTACGAGTTCCGATTTGATAAGCTCGCGACACACATGGTCGTTGCTGAGAATTTCCTTGAGTTTGCTGATCTCAGCCATCACCTGGTCGTAATTCTCGCGAAGCTTGTCCTGCTCCATACCCGTGAGCTGCTTGAGACGCATCTCGACGATGGCGGCAGTCTGCGCGTCGCTGAGGTTGAATCTCTCGGTAAGGGTGGCACGGGCAGCCTCCGTGGAAGGGCTTTCGCGGATAATATGTATTACCTCGTCTATATTCTGCGATGCGATGATAAGACCCTGGAGAATATGGGCGCGCTCCTCGGCTTTACGAAGCTGGAACTTCGTACGACGGATAACGACCTCATGACGATGATCCACAAACGACTGAAGGATTTCCTTGAGGTTAAGCGTTTTGGGCCGGCCATGAACAAGGGCTACATTGTTTACCGAGAAAGAGGCCTGCATCTGCGTCATCTTGTAAAGCTTGTTGAGCACCACATTGGCGTTTGCATCCGCTTTAAGTTTGATGACGATACGCATACCCTTGTAGTTGCTCTCGTCGTTTATGTCGGCTATGCCGTCAAGCTTCTTTTCTGTGACAAGTTCCGCTATGTATTCGATAAGAAGAGCCTTGTTGACATTATAGGGAATCTCGGTTACTATGATATTCTCATGATTGGCTTCCTGCTCGATTTCGGCCTTGGCGCGGATTATAATGCGGCCGCGGCCGGTCTCGTAAGCGTCACGCACTCCCTGATAGCCATAGATTGTTCCTCCCGTGGGAAAGTCGGGGGCGGTTACATATTTCATGAGTTCCCCTACAGTCAGCTCGGGATTGTCCACAAGCGCTATCGAGGCATTGATGGCTTCGGTGAGATTGTGGGGCGGCATATTTGTGGCCATGCCCACGGCTATACCTGACGCGCCGTTTACGAGAAGATTCGGGAAACGGGTGGGAAGCACCACGGGCTCCTGACGCGAGTTGTCATAATTTGGCTGGAAATCTACGGTTTCTGACTCTATATCGCTGAGCATCTCCTCGCCCATACGCTGAAGACGCACCTCGGTATAACGCATGGCGTCAGAGCAGTCACCATCCACAGAACCGAAGTTTCCGTGACCGTCCACAAGGCAATAGCGTAAAGCCCAAGGCTGCGCGAGACGCACTACTGTTCCATAGATAGAGGAATCACCGTGAGGATGATATTTACCCATTACCTCACCAACGCAGTTGGCTGATTTCTTATGGGGATGATCGGAAGTATTACCCATTTCATTCATACCGAAAAGAACACGCCTGTGCACGGGTTTAAGTCCATCGCGCACATCCGGCAGCGCACGGCTCACTATAACCGACATACTATAGTCGATATAAGCCGATTTCATTTCCTTTTCAATATCTATCTTTAGGATTCTGTCTTCTTCAAGCATAGCTTAAAAATGTCTTATCTTATTTTAATACAAAGAATTAAACCACAGCAGCAATAAACGGCCGGTGGCAAAGCCGGTCATCCAAAGGCTACATGCGGGAAAATCAAAGCAAAGATAAGCATTTTTTTGAAATTTCACAATGCTTCTCAGCTCGGCGCTCTCCCTTGGATAATTATCATTTCATCTGAGCGAAAGCGCACTATTATGACACATTGAAAGCCGTTTTTAGTATTTTTAGATGAATTAATGCGGTTTTTGGCACAATTATTGCTTTCTTTGTATTAGGATTTATAATCATGTTCATAACACACCATTTACACCGATTATTTTCACTCTATATATGAATACAGTTTTTTCTCAAGAGCTAAAGAACGTGCTATCTGCCAGCGCGAGCGTGGCAGCCGGTCACAACTCACCGGTTATCAGGCCCGAGCACATGCTTCTGGCATTGCTCGAAGCCCCTTCGCAGCGCGCTCTCAAGCTCATTGACCGCAACACAAGAGGAAGTTCGGCCTACGCACTTAAAGAGGAGCTTGACCGGCAGCTATTTGAAATGGGAATTGACCATACCGCCAATGTCACGGAAGTTTCAGTCAGCGATATGGCCAACCGCCTTATGAAGCTTTGTGTACTTGAAGCACGCATGCTTAGGAGCAACACTGTGGAGATTGAACATCTTCTTCTTGCCATTTTCCATAATTCTGAAATAAAAGAAGCCGCTTATATGGCACCTTTCGTTCAGGCCGGAGTAACCTATTCCTCCCTATTCCAATCACTTGCCGAAAACGCAGGCCTCCCGACCGCGGGAGCGGATTTCGCTGACGACACAGATGATGACGATGCAGACGATGACGCCCCCATGGAAAGCGACGACAGCGACAGGAGCGCTCAGCATGGATCTTCACGAGACCAGCGTGCCACAGCCCAGCGTCGTGGAGGTGACACTCCTGCCCTCGACAAATACGGTATTGACATGACCCGCGCCGCCGAGGAAGGACGCCTCGACCCCGTGGTAGGACGCGAAGTGGAGATTGAGCGTGTGGCCCAGATATTGAGCCGCCGCAAGAAAAACAATCCGGTGCTGATAGGCGAACCTGGAGTTGGAAAATCAGCAATCGTCGAAGGCCTCGCACTTCGCATTATCCAGCGCAAGGTGAGCCGCGTACTCTTCGACAAGCGCGTTGTCTCCCTTGATATGGCTACCATAGTAGCCGGCACAAAATACCGCGGACAGTTCGAGGAGCGCGTAAAGGCCATTCTGAACGAGCTTGCAAAAAACAAGGATGTAATTCTTTTCATCGACGAACTTCATACGATAGTCGGAGCGGGCAATGCCGCCGGAACCATGGACGCAGCCAATATGCTCAAGCCGGCCCTCGCCCGCGGAGAAATCCAGTGCATCGGCGCCACCACCCTCGATGAATACCGCAAGAACATCGAGAAGGACGGCGCCCTTGAGCGCAGATTCCAGAAAGTAATGGTAGAGCCCACATCCGAAGAAGAGACTCTCCAGATACTCAACAATATCAAGGAAAAGTATGAGACTCACCACAATGTCACCTACACACCCGAGGCTCTGCGCGCATGCGTGAACCTCACAAGGCGCTATATGAGCGACCGCAATTTCCCCGACAAGGCAATCGACGCACTCGACGAAGCCGGTTCGAGAGTCCATATCACTAATATAGAAGTGCCCCGTGAAATCGAGCAGCTCGAAGAGCAGATTGCAGAGACGTCAGCACTCAAAATCGCAGCCGCCCAGGCACAGGACTTCGAGAAAGCCGCCGGTTACCGCGACAGCGAACAGCAGTTGAAAAAACAGCTTGAACAGCAGAAAGAGCAGTGGGAAAAGCATCTTTCATCTCACCGCGAGACCGTGGACGATGACAAAGTGGCCGAGGTTGTGGCAATGATGACCGGTGTTCCCGTCCAGCGAATAGCCCAGGCCGAAGGGCGCCGTCTGAAAGAAATGGCTCCGAAGCTTAAGAGCGAAATCATAGGTCAGGATAATGCCATCGACAAGATTGTAAAAGCCATCCAGCGCAACCGCATAGGACTCAAAGATCCTTCAAAGCCTATCGGAGTTTTCATGTTCCTCGGTCCTACCGGAGTGGGCAAGACCCATCTTGCCAAAAAACTCGCCGAGTATCTTTTCGACTCATCCGACACTCTTATCAGAATGGATATGAGCGAATACATGGAAAAATTCACAGTGAGCCGCCTTGTAGGAGCGCCTCCGGGATATGTGGGCTACGAAGAAGGCGGTCAGCTTACCGAAAAAGTGCGCCGGCGCCCCTACTCCGTGGTGCTTCTTGATGAGATTGAGAAAGCCCATCCTGATGTATTCAACCTTTTGCTTCAGGTGATGGACGAAGGCCGTCTGACCGACAGCCTCGGTCGACGTATCGATTTTAAGAACACTATAATAATCATGACATCCAACATCGGCACGCGTCAGCTCAAGGACTTCGGCTCGACCGGCGTAGGATTCTCCACTCCCGGCACCGACACATCAGCCAATGCCCAGGCGATAATAAGCAAAGCTCTCCAGAAGGCTTTCTCGCCCGAATTCCTGAATCGCGTGGACGATGTGATAATGTTCGACCAGCTCAGCAAAGATGCCATCTTCAAGATTATCGACATCGAGCTTGCCGGTTTCCGCAAACGCCTGGAATCACTTGGATATTCCCTTGATATCACGGAGGAAGCCAAGAACTTCATTGCGGAAAAAGGCTACGACGCCCAGTATGGCGCCCGCCCCCTGAAGCGTGCCATCCAGAAGTATATCGAAGACGATCTTGCCGACCTGATTATGGACGCCAAGATTTCCGAGGGAGATACTGTCAGAGTGTCTTACGATTCCACGGATAAAAAACTTGTCACCGCCATTGTCACTCCCGACAAACCGGCCATGAACTGACAATTCGTCAGTACGGTTTAACATTATTTATAATTAATGCCATGGCTATTGCTGTGGCATTTTTTTTGTTACTATGTTATAACAGAAGCGGGCTTCCCCCCCCCATAAAATCAATCAGAACAATAAACATAAATATACCCAGATATGTCAACTGTACAAAAAGGTAAAATCGGAGTTACCACCGATAATATTTTTCCTGTAATCAAGAAGTTTCTCTATTCCGACCATGAGATTTTCCTTCGTGAGCTCGTGAGCAATGCCATCGACGCCACTCAGAAGCTCAAGACACTCTCTTCCTTTGGCGAATTCAAGGGAGAACTCGGAGAGATGAATGTAAAAGTGACCGTAGACAAAGAAGCCGGCACTCTTACCGTCAGCGACCACGGAATAGGCATGACCGCCGAAGATATCGACAAATACATCAACCAGATTGCATTTTCCGGTGCTGAGGAATTCCTTGAAAAGTATAAAGACAATGCCGCTGCCATCATCGGACATTTCGGTCTCGGATTCTACTCGGCTTTTATGGTCTCCACCAAAGTGGAAATCCGCTCTCTCAGCTACAAGGAGAACGCTCAGGCCGTAAGGTGGGAATGCGACGGCAATCCGGAATTCACCATGGAGCCTTGCGACAAGACCGAGCGCGGCACCGACGTGATTCTCCATATCGACCCAGAAAATGCCAAATTCCTTGACCAGAACGAAATCAACGCTCTCCTCAAAAAATACTGCCGCTTCCTCCCCGTTCCCGTAATCTCCGGTTTCGAGCAGGAATGGAAAGACGGCAAAATGACCGACACCGACAAACCGAACGTGATAAACAGCACCGAGCCGACCTGGACCCGTAAACCTGCCGATCTTACCGACAAGGATTATCTCGACTTCTATCATCAGCTCTATCCCGGTCAGGACGATCCGCTCTTCTGGATTCACCTCAATGTGGACTATCCCTTCACGCTCACCGGTATCCTGTATTTCCCGAAAATCAAAAACAACTTCGAGCTCACAAAGAACCGAATCCAGCTCTATTGCAATCAGGTATATGTGACCGATTCCGTTGAAGGCGTGGTGCCCGAATTCATGATGCTACTCCAGGGTGTGATAGACTCCCCCGATATTCCTCTGAATGTAAGCCGTTCATACCTTCAAAGCGATACGGCGGTGAAAAAGATTTCAGGCTACATCACCAAGAAAGTAGCTTCACGTCTGGAAGATATTTTCCGCACAGACCGTCCGGACTTTGAAAAGAAATGGGACGACATAAAGATCTTCATCGAATACGGTATGCTTACCGACCAGAAGTTCTGCGATTCCGCTATGAAGTTCACACTCCTGAAGGACACGGAAAACAAATTCTATACCCTCGAGGAATACCGCACACTGATAGAAGGCTCACAGACCGACAAAGATGGCAACGTGGTATATATCTACGCCAACGACCCCGTGGCTCAATACACCTATATCAAGGCTGCCAATGACCGCGGATATAACGTTCTGCTGATGGATGGCCAGCTTGACAGCCACTTCATCGGCCTCCTTGAATCAAAAATCGAGAAATCGAGATTTGTCCGCGTAGATTCCGACACCGCGGAAAATCTCATTCCTTCTGCCGATAAAAAAGCTGCCGAACTCACTCCCGAGCAGCGCGATGCCCTGACTGAGCTCTTCAGATGCCAGATTCCTAAAGTTGACAAGGCCGAATTCCTCGTAAGCTTCGAGCAGGTGAACCCCGAAGCCAATCCGGTGATGATAACCCAGAACGAATACATGCGCCGAATGAAGGAAATGGCAGCCATGCAGCCCGGAATGAGCTTCTATGGCGAGCTCCCCGACAGCTACAATCTTATTGTCAACGTTGCTTCTCCCGTTGTAGGTCAGATCATGAAAGATGCCGATGCCAATCTGATTCCTCAGCTCAAGCCAATGAATGAGGCAATCAGCGCCAATTCCGCTAAGGCTCAGGCCGTACGCGATGAGGCTAAAGACGGCAAGCTCACCGACGACCAGCAGAACCAGATCAAGCACTTCGACGAGGACACCGAAGCCCAGCGCCACAAAATCAACCATATCGTGAGTGATTACGCCAAGGAACAGCCTTTGGTCAAACAGGTAATTGACCTGGCGCTCCTTGCCAACGGCCTCCTTCGCGGAGCCGACCTGAACGAATTCATTCGCCGCAGCGTAAGTCTTCTTAAATAAAAATTACTGTCCCATGGACATTACCCTTTCACATGCCGACATTCGCCGGGCGCTCGAAAGCGCCTACGGCGAATGTCGCACTGTTTCCGGAGGAAAGAATGCTGATTATATCCCTTATCTTTCCAACATCAATCCGGATCTTTTCGGAATAAGCATAACCCTTCTTGACGGCACCACCTTCAAGATAGGCGATACCGACTTCCGGTTCGGAATCGAATCGATTTCGAAAGTACTCACGGCTATTCTCGTGCTGGACAGCTGGGGATCGCAGGCGCTTCTCGCCCGAATAGGAGCCGATGCAACCGGACTCCCCTTCAACTCCATATTCGCCATGCTGCTCGACAACGACAGGCCATCCACTCCGCTTGTCAATGCCGGAGCCATTTCCACATGCTCCCTCGTGCGTCCGCAGGGCGACGCTGACGGCAAATGGAAGGCCATTACTGACAACGTGACTGCCCTGTGCGGCTCGGAAGCCCCACTTATACAGGAACTGTACCATTCGGAATCAGCTACCAATTACAACAACCGCGCTATCGCCTGGATGCTGAAAAACTTCAACCGCATCTACGACGATGTTGAGATGAGCCTTGACCTTTACACGCGCCAGTGTTCGCTCGGTGTCAATGTCCAGCAGCTCTCCGTGTGCGCGGCCACCATTGCATCCGACGGCCTTAATCCCGTAACCGGCAAACGGGCGTTTGCCAAGGGACTCATGCCGAAAATAGTCTCTCTGATAGCCACCGAAGGATTCTACCAGAGTACCGGCGACTGGCTTTATACTTCCGGTCTACCTGCAAAGAGCGGCGTTGGAGGAGGCGTCATGGGTGTGCTTCCCGGCGTTATGGGCATTGCTGCGTTCGCTCCGCCTCTTGACACGGCGGGTAATTCCGTCAAAGCACAGGCCGCGATAAAATCAATAATGAACCGGCTTTCGCTTGGTGTATTCAATGGAAACAATATAAAAATAGTCCCCTGACCATTATAAGACTCGGACGAGATTATATGCCGTATCTTCTTAAAAGGTCCTTGTAGGCGTCCGTCTGCTTATATCGCTTAATCATGGAGTTGACACTGTCTGTCAGCTCCATTTCTTTTTTCCGGAGAGCCCATGTCTGAAACTGGGTAAAGGATATGGCTGTGGACACATCTATTCCAGGGTACTCTCCTGCAAGCCTCAGAGCCGTCTTTTCATTTACCACCGCAAGAGGAATGTTACCTACCGCAACCATCATCACAAGTTGCTCGGAACCATACTCAGGGTCCTCCTTCACAAGGATTGTATCGCCGATTTCAGCAGAAAGATTGCGCAGACGCATTGCCGAGGGGGAACCTGAGGGCACCCATACTTCTCGTCCGGCCAGATCAAGCTGTGAAGAAACGGCAACGTTTCCTAAAGAATCCTTTTTCTGTACCAACACCTGTTTATCAAGATAGACCGGCTCGGTAAAAACCACATTTTCAGAAGCCTCGGCGGTAGCCGGAATATCGCTCACCACAATATCATACAGCCCGCTCTCAAGGCCTTCAATAGAGCTCTCAGGAGTGGTGACGGGGTGGAATTTCACCTTAAGCCCGTTTGCGGCCGCTATCCCCCTTATCATATCGTAATTGAAGCCTCCCAATGTGTCGTCATAGGTAAACAACGACATGGGACCATAATCTATGGCCACATCCAGAGTATCGCCGCCCGACGGCTTCGCCCCGGCTTTCGAAAACGGCGACGGTATGCTGCAGGTACGAATAAGCCACATTGTGACGAAGGCAGCCAGAAGCAACCCCAGATAAAGCGACAACCGCCCTGTTCCTATTCCTTTAAGAGGGTGTTTCATAACGATTGTTAATTTACAGGAAGTCTATTCAAGAGCATTGCCATTCCTGCAATGATA
>VSPV01000008.1 GCA_009775605.1 Paramuribaculum sp. | reverse complement strand
AATGTTACAAAAAAGCATCTAATTTTAAAACTTATTAATTTCCCCCCCCCCGTTAATATGTTTTAACATAAAATCGCGTTTTGTCTCCAATAATGCTACATAATTTTGCAAACGAAAAGTAAAAAACGGCACAATATGTTAAAATCTGTATTGTGCCTGGTCTCTCCTCAAAGCTGAATAAACATACAGGATTCAGCATCGATTAACCTAATTCTAACCCGCCTTAGGTCGGAGCTACAAGCAATGACAAGCTGCTCCGGCGGCCGCGGAGAAAGTTGGACTTCCGACCGGAAGTTACTCCGAGGCAAAAATACTACGGGTGCTATTCGCTCCCGGCAAGTCCAGCGTCCGATTGTTTCGGCAACACTGCGCTACCGTCAATATATATAGTTATATATCGAATGTATCAACAGTGTAAGTAAGTACAGAAAAGTGATTTGGGAAGTTCAAGCGTAGGCCTATATTCTATATATATGCTCGCGGTCTTGCGCCCTGTCCACGCATGTTGTGTCATCGATTTTTAATCGTGTCTTTTACAGAAAACATTTATTCATAATTATTTACCAAACTTTTTTCACAATCTTCAACATGAAAAAAAGTGTTTTTTCTATGGCTTTGAGCGCTCTGCTCGCCATGGGCTTATTCTCGTCATGCTCAAGCAGTGACAACGAGCCTGAAACCACTGACAAAGAGACCGGTACTCTCGCGTTCACCATCGACTTCTCGAGAATGAGCTCGCGCACGTCCTCAACCGACACTCCTGGAAACACCAACAACGGCAGTGAGCCAACAACTGCTGTATCGAACGCCATCCCCGTAACCAGCTGGGACAACATCCGTTCGCTCTACATCTTCCTCTACGACCGTAACGGTGTGATACAGTTCGCCGACTATGTCGACGCTGCCAAAATCCGCGCCACACTTCAGGCCGACCCCCACAAAACCGGAAAGATCACCTACACCTACGGCAACGTTCCCTCAGGCTACTACTACCTCTCGGCTGTAGCCAACGCCAACAGCGCCGAGCAGGCAATCTCCACAAAAATCAACGGCATGAACGAGGCCTGGGACGCCCACAACGTGCTCAACAACTACATTTTCAACTGCCGCATTGAACACAAAGCCGACGCATTCCCCATCTTCTATCAGAACCTGGTGGCAGCCAGCGGCATAACCCGCTCTGAAAAGGCTTTTGCCGAACCCTCCGAGATTTTTGCAGGAGCCGGCAAGCAGGTGGGAGGCACCGACGTTGACGCCGTGCAGGTTATCTCGGGACAGACTGTCAATGCCGAAATTGCGCTCGTCCGCGAGGTCTCGCTCATGCGTCTGCGCGTGAATCTGGCAGGTGACAACGACAACACCAACAATGCCGACGTCAACATCAACCCCAACGGTAAGGTGGACTTCTCACAGAACTCCGTAATCATGATCTCAACCCTCCCCGACGGTATTCTGCCCATGAACAAGACCATGAACGTAGACGGCTCGATGTACTATGCCGGAACTGCTCCCTATTCGGTTCACTCCTCGGTTCTGGTTACTGAGGCCGTGAACGGCACACGCCACTTCTACGACGCCAATCCCACATCCGGCTACAGCGAAAACGGCAAAATCATAGGCATCGACGGCGACCCCTTCTCGGCCACCTCATGGCGCGATATCATCGTGATGCCCAACGACAAGGCCAAGCAGCTCACCGATGCCGCCCCCATCCTTAAGCAGAACCGTTACCTACTTATCATCTCGGCCAAGGGTCTTCCCGGCCACGTGACCAAAAAAGGCGAGCTCACCGAAGCCAAGACCGTTTACTGGGTCGGCTACATCAACGAGTCGTTTGAGTCAAACAAAATCCGTGAGGTCAACGTGACCTTCCGCGACGGTGGTTCAGAGGATCTCCCCGAGCGTCCCGACAATGTTGGCAACCTCACCGTAACCGTATCCCAGCCCGAACCCTGGGATCAGAACATCCAGGCATCCAAAATCGAACTTTAATCCACGCAAAAGGCCAGGGCAACACGCCATGACCTGAAGCAAAAAAAAACCTATTCCGGGGGCGCGATCCGTGCACCTCCGCACAGGCTCTGCGCCCCCGGAATTTTCTTCTCTCTTCCACCAAAAGACTCTCCCCGCCAAAGCGCAGCCGGAAGGTTAAAATCAGCTTAGACAGCTAAATCAGCCACCTGGGCCCCGCTTTCCTAAAACAGACAATAAAGCTTACCACAACATATATTCACCCCCGCTTACACTCAATCCGCCAGATATGAAAACGACAGCGCGTATAATCCTGCTTATCGTCACAGCCCTGGGCGCATGCATTCCCGCCTCAGCGCAGATGGTAAAAATCAATGCTCCGGCCGCTCTCGCCGGAAGTCCCAACTTCGGCTACGAGCACCAGCTAACCCCGCGTCTGTCGGCTGCCGGCGACCTCCTATGGCTCCCCTACAAATGGGGCCACGACCACGAAGTGTTCCGCAGCCTTCAGCTTGCCGGCGAACTGCGCTACTACTTCGAGGAAGCCTCGGGCGAGCGCCTCGCCGCCGGATGGTATCTCGGAGCCTATGCCATGTACGGCGACTTCAACATAGGCCTCAAACGCGACAATACCGACGGCGACCCCTCCTACCGCCGTCAAGGCTGGGGAGTGAGCGCAGGCGTATCAGGCGGTTGGAAACACCGCTTCAACTCCCACTGGCAGATGGATATAAACCTCGGTGTGGGTTACGCCCATATCCAGTATCACAAATACCGTCTCGACGATCCGCAGGCTCTCCGCATAGGAACCTGGCACACCCGACCATGGGGAGGGCCCGTGCGCTTCAGCATCAGCTTCGGCTATGTATTTGACTGCGGATGCGTAAAAGAATAATCTCCTCTATATTTCCACTGATTCAGCCAACAACAACCACTCATACCGACACGTTAAGATGAAAAGCTTACGATATGTTATGATTTCGGCCCTTATGGCATGTGCGGCCTGCAGCGACGGCAGCGATGACTTCGCCGACGGTGTGGCACCGGAAAACAAGGTAAACCCCGGCCAGATGGTTATCAGGCTCGGACGCACGCTCTCGCGCTCGGGCGACCTCGCAGCCAACACCCGCCTCTTCCAGTTTCACGCCGACAGTGTGGGCCTGGGCAACGGAGGCTTCGTGGAGGAGCCTGCTCTGACCCCTATGGGCGACGACCGTCTCACGTTCAATCTCGGCGAAGGCGTGTGGAACTTCTCGCTCGTGTCATCGCGCGAGCCGCTTGAAGAAGGAACAATCACCAAGCCTGAATACAGCAAGAGAGCCCAGGACTGCCCTATGTACTCCATGCGTTCGGAAAACAATACTCTTCAGAACGCCCCCGAGCTCTTCACCGCTTTGGTTGACAACTTCCGATTCAGCGGCAAATGGCAGGTGACCGACCCCGACTACAATATCGACGAATTCGTGCCAGACCGTGACTACACCGTCGATGCCCAGATGGTGCGCAACGTGGCCAAGGTAGTGGTACGCTTCAAAAGCTCCGAAGACCTCGACCCATCCCAACAGCAGATCTTCACCATCACCAACGTTCCCTCCACCCTCAACTGGCGCGGAGGCCTCTATCCCGACAAAGACAATCCCGAAATCAGCGCCCAGCCCCTGCGCGGAGCGTTCGACGTGCGCTACGAGACAACGCCCGAAGACAACAAGACCATCTCCGACCAGGAGTTCGAATACATTATCCCCGCCCACCGCGGCCTCGACTACTCGGCCTCCGAGCCCGTTGACACCACCACCTGCCTTCTGCGCCTCAATGTGGATTTCACCTGCCTCGACGGCACTCACGTGGTAAAAAACAATATAGTGCTGGGATATGCGCCGCGCGTCAACGGCGTTTACGACGTGTATGTGAGCTACAACAAACGCAAGCTCAACGTTGAGGCCCAGATTCTTCCCTGGAGCGAGGAAAGCGCCGACGCCGACGTGTCAAACGCCGAAATCGTCACCGACAAGCCCAAGGTCGAGTTCGCCTACCGCGACACCATCCGCATAGACTCGCGCCGGCCCGTGACCCTCACCAAAGCCGGCGACGCATCCTGGCTCACCGTCAAGAAAATCAGCGATACGATGTATGCCCTCGAGGCCGATGTCACCACATATGAAGTTGGACATCCCCGCTCATCATATATAACACTCCGCGACGGCAACCTCGAGCGCCGCATCCCCGTGACCCAGCGCCCCGACGAGGGCACCATCGAAGTGCATGAAACCGGCACTGTAAGCAACCGCGAGATGTGGGTATCTCCACCCCATCCCACACGTAATGTCGATGTGACATCCATATCCGGCGGATGGAAAATCCTGCCTAATCTACGCGTGTACAATACACCCACAGGCGGTGCGGGCAAAACGGAAAATGTAACACTTACCCGATTCAACGACAGTGATGTAGACTTCTCCGACTACAACAAAGCTTTCGGACGTGAGCGCGTGATTTTCATGAACACAGAGACTCTCGACACGGCCTCGATATGGGTAGACAATCTCTTTATCGGCCTTACAGACGATATTGTGGAACTCGAGCAACCAGAGGGGACTACCTACAAAGACATAACCACCGACCTTATCAAGGTTGCCGGAGGCTCACGCGGAGCAACCATATCGAAATATCCCAACTTTGTCGACGAAAACTATTCCTGGTATGACAAAAACACAGGCCTGTTTCATTTCAGGTCATTGAGTAATCCTTCCGGCGACGACCGTTACGATACCATTACTCTGGCTCATGAAACCGACCCGGACTATACGGTGACTCTCTGGCTCGATCAGGTTATCATGGTGAATACCCCTGAATTCGACTACTTCGTGGTGAAATTCACTTGGGCTTCTAAAGACGTTGATATCAGAGTGGGATTTACCGGTAATCCAAATAGTCAGGATTATCACGGCCAGACTTACAGCATGCCCAATGTAAGCAGCTTTAATAATAAATGGTGCGGCTGGAGTCAGAATAATGCCAACGGATACAATATAACACTGATTGATGGCTCTAGCAAACAATGTCTCAGATGGGGCGGAGACGCCACCGGAGGACAAGGAGAGACAGTGTTTTTCAACGCCAAAGAACTCAATACGTTCCCATATCCCGGTATGAAGCTCAACGGCCTGACAGATGCTCAGAAAAACAAAATGATTCCTCGTGTCATGAAGCTTGAATGCCGTGCCGGATGGTATACCTCAGGGGGAAGTGGACCTATAACCTGCACAGTTTACTTCTATCGCGGAGGAACCATGGTACAGTCGGGAACCAACTTCAACAACTCCGGAGGCATAGAAGTAAAAAGACAGTCCTTTAGCATGAGTACATCAACCCGATATAATCCGGGAGAGGTGTTCTGCACGGTGGAATACGACCGAAAACGCCACACCGCCCGATTTACCAAAGGTGCAAATGCAAGCTAATCCCATTCTCTGCGATGCATCTATTGAAACGTAAAAATCAAAAGAAAGATATATAAATGAGAACTTTGCTCAAATCAAAAACTGTGCTTTCTATGCTGCTCTCAACTGTGATTGCAGGCTGCTCGACTGACGGAGCCAAGGAGCGCGAACCAGCTTCCACCGAGCATGAAGGAAAGGTGGAAGCCACGATTTCCGTGCAGATGCCTCAGCATACGGAGGACCCGGTGGACTCGCGCGCAGATGGCGCTACATCCGACCCCGAGTCAGACATCCTGACTCTCGACGGACTGGTGTTTGACGAAAACGGGCAGTTTATAGAGCGCCTGCAGGCCACGCGCATTGAGCGCGGCGAAGGAGGCAAGGTGACCGCCACCCTCCTTTTCGACAAGATAGCCCAGAAGCGCACCGTGCATCTGGTGGCCAACAGCCGCGACGCCGCCACCGATGCCGACCGCCTCGACTTTTCGGCCCTCACGCCAGGCGCTCCGGAGGCCAACGTGCGCAATCTCATCACCAAGCCCGTCGACGAGACCCGCATGGTGCAGCCGCAGATTATGCCCCCGGTGATGTGGGGACGCATTGTGCTCAACAACGGTATAGTCACCAACACCACCATGGACGGCGGCAAGCTCCTACGTACAGTGGCCTCTATCGTGGTGAGCGCCGACGCCGGCACTCCCGAGAACGGCCTCTCGGACTTCGAGATAGAAGGTGCGTCGCTCTGCGACCCCGGAGCCACAGGCTATCTCACGCCCACCGACAACGTGACGACCGCCCCGACGGCCAATCCCACCGTGCCGCGGCCAACCAATGTATATGGCACCGACCCTTACAAATGGCCCGTCTACAGTTCAACTCCGGTACTTTACGCCTATGAACGCACATGCACCTCGTCGGCCTACATGAGCGTGATAATAAAGGCCAAATACAAGGGAGTGTCGGGCTACTACAAGATTCTGATGACTAACGCCGCCGGAACGCCCTACAGCATAGTGCGCAACCACCGCTATCTGCTCAAGATCACCCGCGTGACCGACCGCGGATATGCCGACCTGTCAACCGCCATCAGCGGCAAGCCCACAAACAACCGCCTGCGCGCCACCGTAACGGAAAGCTCCGGCGACTACTCGGGCGTGGCGGCCGACCAGCAGTATATGCTGTGCCTGACGTGCAACACCTTCGAGCTGTTCGGAGCCAACTCCACCACCGCCTCGACCCCGAGCGTGAAGATAGCCGACATCCAGTACACCGGCCCCACCACCCCGGTGGTGAAAACCGCGGCCTCATACCCCTGGCTCTCGAATATCCGTGTGGTATCCACCGGCGGCAAGAAATATGTGATAAACGCCGACTTCGTGAAGGACAACGCCGACCATGAAGGCGACCTCACCGTGGTAGCCGACAACCTCGAGCTTCCCATCAGGGTGAAATGGCATTTCAACGATGTGGCCGTGAACAAATCCACCACATATTCCGTGAACCTCATCAACACCGGCGAGAAAAACTGGCGCGTGTATGGCATCACGGGCCAGACATCGCCCATATGGTTCGGCCTTACCAACTTCAGTGACGTGGCCACCTCCCTGATAGCCCAAAGCTATTTCGTCACCGATATCAACAGCAAATACAATCCCGGGGCTTGGCTCCACATAAGCAAAGGAACCAACAGAACCGCCCGCATGCACAAGACATGCGGCGACGCCGCCGACCGTCCCGTGTCGGCCGAAATTGTGGTGGTAAGACATAACTGACGGTCTTATGCCCCGGCATTCTCTCCTTCTCAGACATTCCCCGATATAAAAGCAGTCAATTCTCTCAGATATCAAGCATGAAAAAAAGTGTAGTTTACCTGGCAACAGCCCTCCTTGCCGCCTCCGCTCTGCTGGCCTCCTGCGCCGACAATTCTTCGGAACCCGAAACTCCCGAGGAAAAGGAGGGCACGGGTATAATCGCCTTCACCATTGATTTCGCCAAATCCGACGGCTCGCGCTCCGACACCGCACCGGGAACGGGAGGCACATCGTCGAACGGCAGCTCCCCTGCCACGGCGATATCCGACGCGATACCCCTCACAAGCTGGGACAATATACACTCGCTCCAGATTTTCCTCTATGACCAGAACAACTTCATAGTGTTCTCACGCTACATATCGGGCGACGAGATAAAACAGGCGCTGGAGACCGACCCCTTCAACACCGGACGCATCACCTACACTTATGCCGACGTTCCCAACGGAACCTACCACCTGATGGCCGTGGCCAACGCCAACAGCGGCACCGAGCCGGTGGTCACATACCTCGACGGCCTGGCAATGCGATGGAATCAGGAAAACGTGATCAACACCCGCATACACCGCGCCCGAATAGAGCATAAGCCCTTCGAGTTCCCCCGCTTCTACCTCGACGACCTCAACGCCACGGGCGTGACGCGCACGTCGCTGCCGTTCGAAGCGCCCGCAGAGATTTTCATGGGCGTTGGCCGACAGACCGACATGCAGATTGGCGGCGAATTCCCCGACATGGTGCAGGTGATCGCCGAGCAGGAGACCCATGCCGAAATCACGCTTGAACGCCAGGTGTCAATGATGCGCCTGAGGCTCAATCTGGCAGGCGAGGCCGACGACCTGAACAACGCCGACATCAACCTGCGCGAAGGCGGCAAGCTCAACTTCTCGTCCCACGCCATGATAATGGTGGTGACGCTCCCCTCGGTAATGCTCCCCATCCACGACAACATGATTATAGACGGTGTGGAATACTTCAAAGGCGTCTCGCCGGTGATGAATCAGACCGACATTCTGGTCACCCGCCCCGTGAGCAACGAAGTGACACGCCACTTCTTCGACGAAAACCCCACGCAGGGATATGTGAAGAAAGGCTACGCACCCGACGCCGGGTATCCCGGCGACATAGTCGGGCTTGGCGAGGCCGACCCCTACAGGGCCACATCGTGGCGCGACATTCTGGTGATGCCCAACCACAAGGCCCACATGCTCACGCCGGAAAACCCCGTGCTCAACGAAAACCGCTATCTGCTGGTGATTTCCGCCCTCGGTCTTCCGGGCCACGAGTGCAAGGAGGGAGTGCTCACCGAGCCCCACACCGTTTACTGGGAAGGCTATATCAACGAGCCTTTCGAGCCGGGCAAGATCCGCGAAGTCAACATCACCTTCAAGGACGGAGGACAGATGGAAGTGCCCACCCGCCCCGACAACTCCGGCACCCTCACCATAGTGGTGAAGGAACCGCAGGACTGGAATCCGGCCCACAAAGTGACAAACGTGGAGCTCTGACATACGTCAGCTCAAATATCATTACGCACTCACACAATCCAACACTCCAGAACAGATGTCAGGAAAAACAATAAAGCGTATACTGGCCTGCACGCCCGCGATAATGCTGCTGGCTGCAGCCTCGTGTACTTACAATTATTTCGAGGGTACCATCAACTACCGCGTGTTTGTGCCCGAAGTCAGAGACCATATAGTCAACAACTGCCACGTGCTGATCTACGACCGCGCCACAGGCGCCCTGACCGCACAGGGTTACACACAGGGCGGCCAGTCTACCACCGACCAGTCGAAAATAGCCGAGGGCATATTCGAGTTCAGGCTTGACAAAGGCGATTACAAAGTGTGTGTGCTCGCCAACACCGACAGCGTGGACTTCAATCCTGACCCCATACACGAGCAGGCATCATTCCAGCTCATGTCGCACCCGCAGCCACCCTTCACCAAAGGCCCCGGCGACCTGCGGCTTGACTATATAGACCGTCCGCACGACGGCGCCACCGAAATCACCGACACTGCGGAAATCATCAGATACCCGGCACGCATCGACGTGCGCTACCGCGCCACCGACGTTGACGCCGACGCCGTGGGGAAAGCCATTGTGCGCATCAACAACGTGGCCTCCGTGCAGCGCCTCGCCGCCGACACCGTGCCAGATGCCGTGGCCGAGGGACACGCGCTTTACTTCTTCCACTCCCCGGCAAAATACCCCGCCGACGCCGACGGAGCCATATTCCAGTTCACCGCCTATCTCTTTCCCACCGCGCCGGAATCGGTGCTTGACCTCGTGCTTCACCTTTCCGACAAAAACGGCAATTCGCTGGCAAACTACACCCACGGCCTGAGACTGCCCGACACCTCGCCGCTGGTGCTCACCCCCGGCGACCGCGCCATTATTGACATAAACAACAACGGCATAACCGTGAGCCTCGTAGGCTGGGACTCGGCAATCGACGGCAGCGAGAGCGAAATCGGCGGCAAGAAGCCCAACTCCTGACCGCACCGCCACGTGATAACTAACGCAACCACACTCATTCCGAAACAAACAGTGAAGTCATGAAATCCATTACGCGACATATCGCCATACTGATAGCCGCAATTGCGGCAGGCACCGGCCTCGCCACGGGCCAGATGCTGAAACTAAACGCTCCCCTCACCCTGGGCGGAAGCCCCAACCTCGGCTACGAGCACCAGCTCAACCACCGATGGGCGCTGTCGGCCGACGTGTTCTGGCTCCCATATATGAGCGACAAGCATGAGGAAGTGTTCCGCAGCCTCCAGATCACGGGCGAGGCCCGCTATTACTTCAAGGAGACGCTGGACAGCCGAATGGCCCACGGATGGTATCTGGGCGGCTACCTGATGTATGGCGACTTCAACATAGGCCTCTACCGCCACAACGACATGGACAAGAGCTTCCGCCGCGCCGGATGGGGCGTGAGCGGGGGTGTGAGCGGCGGCTGGAAGCATAAGTTCAACGACCGCTGGCAGATGGACATAAACCTGGGCGTAGGCTACGCTCACATGCGTTACCACAAATACAAACTCGGCGGCGCGTACCGCCACCGCCCCATAGGAGGCTGGAGGTCGTCGAAATGGATAGGCCCCACCCGCTTCAGCATCAGCTTCGGCTACGTGCTCGACTGCGGATGCCGCAAATAAACTCATTAGCGCAAATAAACTCTTTAAGGTGCATACAGGGAACGGATTTCATCAGCGTATGCAGGGATGAAATCTCACAGGGAAGGACGGCCGCCAGATGGTCGTCCTTCTTACTTTATCGCTACCGGGGGGGTATCACCACCGGGCCGCGGCGCTCTTGTTGCGTATGATGTTTGGCACGCAATACGGACGCAGATAAATCATGCCTCCGCCGAAATCAAGGAGCATGTCCTGCGTGAAAATATTCAGGGGATTGATGCCGTAAGGCTCCTCACTGTCGTAATAGCTGGCGCGGCGGTATCCGGCACGGTGGCCCAGCTCAATCCAGGCGCGGTCGTCGGTAAGGGCCTTGTGGACATTGAGGAGCGTGCGCACCGAGTCCTCGCGCAACGTATGGCCTGAACGGTCGGCCTGGGCGGAGGGAAGCTTGAGCATTGCCAGCTGGAGGCCGGTGTCGATGTAATAATCGTTGTAGATATGGTCCACCCCCACATTCATGTAATAACGCTCTCCGGTTATGAAAAAATAGAGAGGATTAAGGCTGCGCCGCAGTTCTACGGTTTCCTGATAGCCCTTCGGACGGCGGTTGTGAAAGGCAAGAGCCTGCTCATTGTAGAGATACTCCACCATCATTTTTTGCATGACATCGATACCCAGAGTGGAAATCCCGGGAGCCACAAAGAAGTCCACATTCTCCAGAGTATTCACCCTGCGGGGAGTTCCCACAGGAATTGCGCGGCCCGTGGAGTCAGCCATGAAATCATAGTCATAGAGAGGAAAATCGACTCTCACTGCATCGGTATAGAAATTGTAACGGGCGTAGGCGTCGCGGTCCACGGCAAAGAGCGTGACCGGACTGACATTGATGCCGGCCTCACGCAGCTTCTCTATGTCGGAAGGATTGATGGTGCTCACACCCGATCCGGTGTCGAGCTTGAACCGCACTCCCGGCGCCATCTCCACCAGAATGGGAGTCTGCGACAGGAACATGCGTCCCGTGGAAGCCTCGGGATGGGCGAGACACAGATTTCTCTGCGGGCCGAGCGTGTTCAGGAGCACAAGATAGGCCCCTGCGGCGGCTATCAGCACGGTTAATAATATGATATATACCTTCTTCATAAAAAGTAGCTAAACGTTATGCGGGCTATCACGCCTTAAGGGATACAGGGACGCTTCGGCTTTGTCGCGTCCTGATAACAAAGATACCCTGCAGGACGACACTTTAGTATCCTCTGAGTATACATTGGCATTAATATTTAATACGATTGTAACATCCGGAAGCCGATCACAGAAATTTGTCGAGGGCCGGAGAGTCGATTTCCACAATATTGTCCAGGAGAATAGTCACGCCCCCCGCCAGCACCACCGCCGAACGGGATGAGTCGACACGCAGAAAGCGCCCGCGCGTCACGCGGTAAGCCCCGCCGCTCTTCACGGGGTCGGGAACAAAATGCTTTATCGAAACCTTTACCGGAGCAGCGGCTATCACCACGCTCATGCGCTGCGAAAGCTCCTGGCAGGCGTCTTCGGTAAGCTCCACTTTCTCGGTGGTCTCGCGCAGAAGCTCCTCAATAGACTCGGCATGACCGCGAAGGGCCGCAAATCCCCTGAATTGCGCGGCACGCTTATGCATCGGCATCGGGTGCGGCGCATCCGACTCGTAGGGATAGTTGAGATTGATTATATCGTCGTATTTTCCCATGTATCGGCAAATTTAACGTTCCGGCACCGAACGGCGCCATGCGAATCACACAAATTATGTTAACAGTGCTGTTTTCTCTGTTAACGGTACTGTTTTTTATGTTAACAATCCGATGCCAGAGGCTGCGGCCACCCCAAAAAATTTCATCATTCACAGGATAATTAGTAATTTTGTAATTAAGTCCGTAAGAGTGTCGGCGCCGCAATGCGCCTACACTTGACCTGACGCTCTATTAACAAACAGACAAAACGCTGATGAACAAACTGATAGCATTTCTCTCCCTTTTCCTTGCCTGCGTCGGCGCCATGAACGCGCAGACCACCGTCCAGCAACCCTATTTCCAGCTGCCGATAATCCCCGACTCCATAAAATCGTTTGACAACCGTCTCGACTACATGGTGGAACATTACTGGGATTTCGCCGACATGAAAAAGGTGTTTTCCTCGCGCTCGAAGATGGCCGAGGCATTCGACACCTACATCAATTTCATGCCCCACGCCACCGCCACCAAGGCCAAGGCATCGGTGAGCAAATTCCTCAAGTCAATCAAAAAGCCGGAAGACCTTCTGTTCATCGCCGAACTCGCCGAAGGCAAGCTCTACGCCGACACCGCCATGCTTCCCAGCGACGAGATCTACGTGATATTCGCACAGGCCGTGGCCGACAACCGCGGCGTGGACCGCAACGCCAAGATGCGCTTCGAACATCAGGCCCGCACCCTCTCGCGCACCCAGCGCGGAATGAAAGCGCCTGAATTCGAGTTCACCACCCCCGAAGGGCTCAAACGCACCTTCCAGCCCGACACAACCGCGCGCGTGACCGTGCTCTTCTTCAACGACCCCGACTGCACCGACTGCCGCCTGGCCCGTGTGCGCCTCGACGCCGACCTGCATACCCAGAAACTCGTGGAGACCGGAGTGGTCGACATCGTGAGCATCACCCCCACCGAGGGCACCGACCCCCTGTGGCTTAACGCCACCGCCTCCTATCCTTCCTCATGGACCGTGGGCGCGGCCCCCGAAATCGACGAAATCTACGACATACGCCGCTCCCCCACCCTCTACCTCATAGACCACAAGGGACTCATACAGCTCAAGACAGACAATGCCGAGGCGGTGCTCTCCATCCTCTCAGCCTTCCACCCCAAGCGCACTCCCGCGGCCCCGAAACAGTAACAACTCAATCTCCCCATAGCCATGAACGCATTGACCGACAAAGCCGGAAGAATATTCGTGAAATTCTCGCGCTACACCTACAGCAACCTTGGACGCCTGTTCCTGCGGCTGTTCGTTGGCGTAATGTTCATAAACTTCGGAATACGCCAGCTGATAGGATTCTCCGAGCTCCGACATGTGTTCCCCACCGCGCTGGGCATGTCGTCGGAAACATGCCTCATACTGATGATATGCGTGGAGCTGATCTGCTCGCTGCTCATAATGGTGGGATTTCTCACGCGCGTGTCGTGCATCCCGCCCATCATCTCCATGATTGTAGCCGAGCACTATATCCTGCACGACCTGATGTCTGACACCATGGCCATGACCATCGACTGTACCGAACCCGGCTATGTGCCCATTATGTTCATCGGCATCTACGCCACCATAATGCTTCTGGGCCCCGGTAAAATATCGCTCGACTACTTCTTCTCCTACTTCTATCTCGAGAACACCAACCGCACCGAGACCGAGATAATAGGAGAAAAGTAACCTTTCAATTCACCGCCCCCAATCACCCACATGAACATCGCAATGCTTATATCGGGAGGCGTGGACAGCGCCGTGGCCGTGCACCGTCTGGTGGAGCAGGGCCATTCGCCACACCTTTTCTACATACGCATAGGTCTCGACACGGACGAAGGCGACTGCGCCGCCGAGGAGGACATAGAGATGTGCAGCCTCATCGCCGCACGCTACCGCCTGCCCCTCGACATCGTGCCTCTGCATCAGGAATACTGGGACAACGTGATGGCCTACGCCCTGCGCACCGTCAAGGAGGGACTCACCCCGAACCCCGACATAATGTGCAACAAGATGATCAAATTCGGGTATTTCGAGGAGCGCGTGGGCCACGAGTTCGATGCTACCGCCACGGGGCATTATGCCACCATACGCAATATCGACGGCCGCACATACCTCGGCACCGCTCCGGACCCGGTGAAGGACCAGACCGACTTCCTGGCCCGGATTTCATACAAACAGCTCTGCCATCTGATGTTCCCCATCGGCGATCTTCCCAAGGCAGCGGTGCGCCGTATAGCCGAACTCACCTCGCTGCCCAACGCCAAGCGACGCGACAGCCAGGGTATATGCTTCTTAGGCAAGATAAACTACAACGACTTCATACGCCGACATCTCGGCGAACGGCCCGGCCCCATAATAGAGATAGAGACAGGGCGCAAGCTTGGCGAACACCGCGGCTACTGGTTCCACACAATAGGACAGCGCAAGGGCCTCGGACTGAGCGGCGGCCCCTGGTTCGTGGTGAAAAAATGCGTGGACGACAACGCCATCTACGTGTCGCGCGGATACGACACCGAAAAACAGTATGGCCGCTCCCTCCATCTGCAGGAAATGCACTGGATATCGGGCGACCCGTGGGGCACGGACTGCGACCATAGGCCCATCACGTTCAAAAACCGCCACACGCCCGAATTTCTCCGCGGAACCATCACGCGCCTCGGCGAAGGTGAATACGTGATCGAATCAGAGACCAGAGTACAGGGCATCGCCCCGGGACAGTTTGCCGTGGTTTATGACACATCCTCGTCAATATGTCTCGGAAGCGGCATCATAACCGGACGCGC
The DNA here is from genome assembly GCA_009775605.1 of Paramuribaculum sp. Lineage (GTDB taxonomy): Bacteria > Bacteroidota > Bacteroidia > Bacteroidales > Muribaculaceae > Paramuribaculum. The sequence goes on along the minus strand of VSPV01000008.1, from coordinate 17,985 downwards.
CGTAATCACCGGCTCTTCCTCCCAACCATCCCCAACAGTAAAAACAACCCCATCCGATAAATGAACTCCGACTCAAGAATAAGGCTTTCCGTGCTCGGAATATCCTACTCCCAGATCCAGACGGGAGCCTACGCCCTGATTCTGGCGCAAGTGGACGGCCCTTACCGCATACCCGTGGTGATAGGAGCCGCCGAAGCCCAGTCGATAGCCTTGCGCCTTGAAAGCATCGTGCCCCCCCGTCCCATGACCCACGACCTGTTTGTAAGCTTCGCCCATGCATTCGGGGTAAAGCTCAAGGAAGTGTTCATCTATAAGTTCGAGGACGGCATATTCTCCTCGGAACTCACCTTTACCGACGGCGACCGCACCGTGGTGATCGACTCGCGCACATCCGATGCCATAGCGATTGCCATGCGCACCCATGCGCCCATCTATACCACGCCCGAGATTCTTGACGAGACAGGATTCCTGATGGAGCAGCATGAAGGCACGGAGGACGCCGACGAGGACGACACCCCGGAAGAAAACGAGGGCGGCGTCCGGCGGTTGTCGGGATTCGACCTCCCCGCCGATGTGGAAGAAGAACCCCGCTACGAGAAATATACCGTTGAAGAACTCGAGCGCACGCTTCAACGGCTCATCGACAATGAAAACTACGAGGAAGCCGCCCGTGTGGCAGAAATCCTGCGCAACAAGAAAAACGACTGACCCCTTATCCAGCAATTATCCGTTTCACCTCATGAATACCATAAAAATCAAACTCTCGGCGCTAAATTTCCTCAACTTCGCCGTCTGGGGTTCCTACCTCATCTCCCTGGGAATCTATCTCTCGTCGATAGGCATGGCCCAGGATATCTACTGGTTCTATACCGTGCAGGGACTCGTATCCATAATAATGCCCGCGCTCATAGGCATAGTGGCCGACCGCTGGATACAGGCCCAGCGCATGCTCAGCCTCTGTCATCTAATAGCCGGTCTGGCCATGGGAGCCGCCGGACTTTACTGCGCCACCACCGCCCAGCCGCTGTTCGGGCCGCTGTTCACACTTTATACCATAAGCGTGGCATTCTATATGCCCACCATCGGTCTGGCCAACTCGGTGGCCTACAATGCGCTTTCCAAGGCCGGACTCGACACGGTGAAACATTTCCCGCCCATACGCGTATGGGGAACCGTGGGCTTCATAGTGGCCATGCTGCTTGTCAATTTCGTAAGAATAGACGGAGTGCAGCTGGCCGACACTTACAGCCAGTTCTTCGCCTCGGCCATATTCAGTCTTATTCTCGCGGCCTACGCTCTCACAATGCCCTCCTGCCCCACTTCGCGCGGCAACAGCGCATCGCTCGCCGATGCTTTGGGCCTGAAGGCATTCAGCCTCTTCCGCACGCGCAGGATGGCAGTGTTTTTCATCTTCTCCATGTTCCTGGGTGTATCGCTCCAGATCACCAATTCCTATGGCAGCTCGTTCATATCCGGCTTCGCCTCGGTAGCAGAGTATGCCGAGGCATGGGGAGCGCGCAACGCCACCGCTCTGATTTCGCTCTCGCAGGTTTCCGAGACTCTGTGCATACTGCTGATACCCTACTTTCTTAAACGCTTCGGCATAAAAGGCGTGATGCTCATAGCCATGTTCGCATGGGTGCTCCGCTTCGGATTCTTCGGCATCGGCAACCCCGGCTCCGGAGTGTGGCTGTTCATCCTCTCGATGATAGTCTACGGCGTGGCATTTGACTTCTTCAATATCTCAGGCTCGCTCTACGTCGACAAGCAGACGTCGCCCGAGATGCGCTCGAGCGCCCAGGGACTGTTCATGCTCATGACCAACGGTATCGGCGCCACCATAGGCACCCTTGGAGCGGGCGCTGTTGCCAACCACCTCGTATTCTCCCGCCCCGCCGGCATCGAGCAGGTGGAGGGATGGCACACGGCATGGCTCATATTCGCCGCCTACGCCCTGATAGTGGCCGTGATGTTCTGGATAGTGTTCCGCGACGACACCCCGTCGCCGAAACTTTCGGAAGAGCAGGCCGAAAGCGCTCCCGCCGCACCCGAAGGAATGATTTCACCCGAATAAACAAAAAAATGATACGCTTCTACGCCCCCGATATAGAACAGACGCTTACCCTGCCGGAAAGCGACTCGGGCCACGCCGTGAGAGTGCTCCGCATGCGTCCCGGCGACGAGCTGGAAGTGACCGACGGCCGGGGAAACCTGTATGCCTGCCGTATCACCGACGCCCATCAGCGCCATGTGGCAGTAGAGATACTCCGCTGCCAGAACAGTCCGCTGTGCTGGCCCCAGGAAATAACCGTGGCCGTGGCTCCCACCAAGCATCTCGACCGCATGGAATGGATGGTGGAGAAACTTACCGAAATTGGCGTGAACCGCATAGTGCCGGTGCTCTGCAACCGCTCCGAGCGACGCGAGATAAAGACCGAGCGGCTTAAAAAAATAGCCGTGTCGGCCATGAAGCAGTCGCTCAAATGCACGCTTCCGGTCATAGACGCCATGACACCCCTCAGGCAATTCCTCGCCTCATGCTCCGCAGAGCAGAAATTTATAGCCCACTGCGACAGCACATCGGAAAGAAAACTTCTGGCCCGGGAATACCGCCCCCGGACTTCGGCGGCCGTGCTTATTGGCCCTGAGGGCGACTTCGACCCGGCGGAAGTGGATGCAGCTCTAAAAGGCGGCTGGATTCCGGTCACCTTAGGCGACAACCGGCTGCGCACCGAGACAGCGGCCATAGTGGCCTGTGACACATTCCACATAATAGACCAGATAAACCCCGAATAATGAAAACAGATATGCCAGACAACAATATGTTCAGCCGGCTCACAGCCTCCGGCAACTTCTTTCTGCTCGCAGGCCCCTGCGTGATAGAAGGCGAGAAAATGGCTCTTGAGATAGCCGAGACCATAGTGGAAACCACTTCAAGACTCGGCATTCCCTACGTGTTCAAAGGTTCCTACCGGAAGGCCAACCGCTCACGCATCGACTCATTTACCGGAATAGGCGACGAGAAAGCCCTGCGCATATTAGCCAAGGTAAGGGACGAATTCGGATGTCCCGTGGTAACCGACATACATCTGCCCGAAGAGGCTGCGATGGCAGCCGAATACGTGGATATTCTTCAGATTCCCGCCTTCCTGTGCCGCCAGACCGACCTTCTTGTAGCGGCAGCCCGCACCGGCAAAGCCGTCAACATCAAGAAAGGACAGTTCCTTTCGCCGGAAGCCATGCAGTTTGCCGTGCAGAAAGTGCGCGACGCCGGAAATGAAGATGTGGCCGTTACCGAACGAGGCGTTTCTTTCGGTTATCAGGACCTGATTGTGGATTACCGCGGAATTCCCGAGATGCAGAAATTCGGATGCCCGGTGATTCTTGACGCAACCCATTCACTGCAGCAGCCTAACCAGCCAAAAGGCGTTACAGGCGGCCGTCCCGACCTGATAGAGACCATAGCGCGCGCGGGAATAGCCGTTGGCGTGGACGGTCTTTTCATAGAGACGCATCAGAACCCGTCAGTGGCCAAGAGCGACGGCGCCAACATGCTTCCTCTGGCTCAGCTGCCCGTGCTTCTGGAGCACCTGACTGCCATACGCAGCGCTATCAACAGCTTCCGGAAAGCATAAGTTGATACACATACGCATCGGAATATCTGCCTCCGCATCTCACCCAGCTGCGGAGGCAGCCTGCTATTTTATAACCTGCATGGTCAAAAAGAACTCTTGAAGCAGTGTTTCCGGCGCTCACAACGGCGTACAGCTGATGAAGGCCAAGCTGACCGGAGCAATAATCCGTAAGGATTTCGAGCGCGCGCCGTCCTATGCCGCGGCCACGCATAGCCGTCTCCACCACTATCCCCACTCCCGCGCGGCGGTTGAGGGCATCCACATCATAAAGGTCGACCATGCCGCATGTCTCGCCGTCGCAGTCTATCATAAGCCGCAACTGGCCCTGGGCGAAAGCGTCGGGCGTATAATTGTCTACGTACGTGGCAAGCAGATGGCGCGAAAGCGGGGCGCGCGTGTGTCCGTCGGGCCACACCGCCGGGTCGTTTTCCATTCTGAACATGGCGTCGACATCAGAAGGCTCGGGAGCGCGGAGAGTGATTTTCATAGATTCCATAATATTGATGGTGTCAGGATTTGAAAGTGTCGCTGAAGAGTGTGCGCTGCTGTATGGAGCGGCCGAGAGTAATCTCGTCGGTGTACTCAAGCTCGTTGCCCACCGCCATTCCGCGTGCGAGCTGAGTGATTTTCAGCCCGGGGAAATCCTCGAGCTTGCGGAAGATATAGAAATTGGTGGTATCCCCCTCCATGGTGGCGCTGAGAGCCAGAATCACTTCTTTTACCCGGCCTGAGGCCACACGGTCTACAAGCGATGCAATCTCAAGCGAATCGGGGCCGATGCCGTCCATGGGCGAAATGACGCCTCCGAGCACATGATACACGCCACCGTACTGGCGCGTGCGCTCTATGCTCATCACATCGTTGACAGCCTCCACCACACACACCGTAGAGTGGTCGCGGCGCGGGTCGGAGCAGATGTCGCAAGTATCGGTCTCCGAGATATTATGGCACATCTCGCAGTATTTCACTCCGCGGCGCATATTTATGATTGCCTCGCCCAGGGCCACCCCCTCGGCCTCGTCGCGGCGGAGAAGATGAAGGGCAAGCCTAAGAGCCGTCTTGCGCCCTATTCCGGGAAGTCGCGACAGTTCCGTAACGGCGTTCTCAAGCAGCGATGACGAAAATTCTTCCTGCATAATCCGAATATACTTCTGAAAATAATTACGGCGCCCCTCCCTGGAGGGGGAGAAACGCCGTATTCCGAATTTCTTTTTAGTGTAAAGACAGAGTGGTCACTGCCCGAGGTAAGGCTTGAGCAGACGGCTCTTCTGTCCTTTAAGGCGGCGGATGGCTTTTTCCTTGATCTGACGCACACGTTCACGCGTGAGGTCAAACTTGGCTCCGATTTCTTCCAGTGTCATTTCCTGACATCCTATGCCGAAAAACATCTTGAGGATTTCGCGCTCACGCTCGTGGAGCTGATGAAGTGCGCGGTCAACCTCCTTCGAGAGGGATTCCTGGTTGAGCGAAGAGTCGGCCATGGGCGAATCGTCGTTGGTAAGCACGTCGAGCAGACTGTTGTCCTCACCCTCCACAAACGGGGCATCGACCGAAATATGACGGCCTGAAACCTTGAGAGTGTCGGCAATTTTATCGACGGGCACATCCAGTTCCTCGGCGAGTTCCTCGGCCGAAGGACGGCGTTCGTGGTCCTGCTCGAACTTCGACAGCGCTTTGCTGATCTTGTTGAGCGAACCGACCTGATTCAACGGCAATCGCACTATGCGCGACTGTTCGGCAAGAGCCTGAAGAATTGACTGTCTAATCCACCATACCGCATAGGAGATAAACTTGAAGCCCCTCGTCTCGTCGAACTTCTGTGCTGCCTTTATCAGGCCCAGATTGCCTTCGTTGATGAGGTCGGGCAGACTCAGACCCTGGTTCTGATACTGCTTGGCCACTGACACAACAAAGCGAAGATTTGCACGTGTGAGTTTGTCGAGTGCTTTAGCGTCTCCCTGGCGAATGCGCTGTGCCAGCTCCACTTCCTCCTCCACGGAGATAAGAACCTCGCGGCCTATTTCCTGAAGATACTTGTCGAGCGACGCGCTTTCGCGGTTAGTGATTGATTTTGTGATTTTTAGTTGTCTCATCTTTCAAGATTGCGAGATTAAGCGTGCGAAATTACAAAATTTCATCTCAAAAAACAATTCCGAAGCCCCTTATTCCCTACGCTTTAAACTATTTTAGCAGTACATGAGAGAAAAACCAATGAAGCCTGCAGGGAGAGGACCGCAGGCTTCACTATGTCTTTGTTTTTAAGGAACTGTTATTTCTGACGGGCCCAGTGTATGAGTTCGCTCCATGAAGGTTTCTTGCCATACATGAAGATGCCTACACGGTAGATTTTCGCGGCAATCCATACCATTACCAGGAACGAAAGATAGAGAACTGCAAGCGACACGACAATCTCCCATGCCGGTACGCCCGAGGGTATACGGCTCATCATCACCATCGGCGAGGTGAACGGCACGTAGGACAGCGCAACCCCTATGCCCGACGACGGATCCTGAGCGGCCATCATGGAGAATATCATGCCGAAGATGATCAGGAACATGGGAATGGACTGGAGCTGCGAGGCGTCCTGGATGTTGTCGACGGCCGAACCTATGGCGGCATATATTGCGGCATACAGCATGAATCCGCCAATGAGATAAAGCGCCATGTAGCAGAACAGGCTGAGAATATAACCCACATTGGACAGACGGGCCACAATCTGTATCAGCTCCGGATCCACGCCGGTGTCGGATCCAGCGACGGCTCCGGCAGCATTGTAGGTCTGCACCTGCTCAAGCAGTTCGGCAGGCATAAGGGCCGGGAGAACAAAAGCGGCCATCAGGCCGATGAGAACGGCCCATATCACAATCTGGGTCACAGCCACCAGACCTATGCCGCAAATCTTTCCGAGCATGAGCTGAACGGGCTTCACTGAGGAGACCACAAGCTCGAGCACGCGGTTGTTTTTCTCCTCGATGATGCTTGTCATAACCATCTGGCCGTAGATGAGCATAACCATATAGAGTATGAGCATCAGCACAAGTCCCAGACCGTAGCTCAGGCCGGCTGAGGACTCCTTGGCCTCCTCGCTGGTCGATTCCGTGCGGTAGGCTTTCAGCGACACGTCGCTGTGGATTTCATCAAGTATCTTGTCGAGCCCGGCGATATTGTATGAGGCTATGCGTTCATTCTCTATAATATCGTTTACCTGGGAGGTTATGCCCGATTCGAGCGAGAGCGAAGAAGCTTTGCGCGAATAGAGCAAGAGACCGTCGGAACCGTTTGCCACTCCGGCGGGAATCACCAGCACGGCATCGGTATCCTCGTTCTTGACGAGCGAATCGAGCGGAGCCTCTGCCTTTACGAAGGCTATATCCTCGTTGCTCTTGAGTTTGTCGAATATGAATCCGCTCTCATCTATCACTTCCACCTGACGGGAGTCGCCCTTGCTGAAAAGCATTATCAGCGAGGGAGCCGCCATGAGAGCAAGCATGAGAAGCGGCATGAGAAGAGTGGTGAATATGAAGCTTTTCTTTCCCGCGCGCTCCATAAACTCGCGCTTTATGATAATTCCTACTCTGGAGTCCATAGTTTTAAGCTTTTGGCGAATCCTTGACCATGGAGATGAACACATCGTTCATCGAGGCCCGCGATTCATTGATTGAACATATATCCACAGTTTTGTTGGCGAGGTCTATGAGAGAACGCACTCCGGCCTGAGGCTTGAGCTTCACAGCCATTTCCGTGACTTCAGGACTGCCTGATTCCAGAATCTCGAAATCGTCGGTCACCGGCTCGATGGCCGACGCAAGGCTGCGGGAATCGCCGCGGAAACGGAGACGGTAGCGGCCGTCGGAGAACTTGCGGCGAATCTCCTCCACGTTTCCGCTCAGAATGTTGCGACCCTGGTTGATAAGCGAGATATTGTCGCATATCTCCTCAACGGAAGCCATGTTGTGGGTGGAGAATATAACTGTGGAGCCTTCGTTTTTGAGGCGCAGAATCTCGTCGCGCAGCAGATTGGCGTTCACGGGGTCGAAGCCCGAGAACGGCTCGTCGAAAATCAGGAGCTTGGGGCGGTGAAGAACCGTGACGATAAACTGCACTTTCTGGGCCATGCCCTTGGAAAGTTCCTCGACCTTGCGGTTCCACCAGCTCGATATTTCGAAACGCTCGAACCATTCCTTAAGACTCCGTGTGGCCTCGGCCTTTCCAAGGCCTTTCAGACGGGCGAAGAATACGGCCTGGTCGCCTACTTTCATTTTCTTGTAGAGACCGCGTTCCTCGGGGAGATAACCGATATTCACCACATCGTCCTGGCTCAGCGGATGACCGTCGAAGGTCACCAGACCGGAATCTGGCGCCGTGATATGGTTTATTATTCTGATGAGTGTGGTCTTGCCGGCGCCGTTCGGGCCCAGAAGACCGTAGACCGTGCCCTCAGGCACAGAGAGCGAGACCGAATCGAGCGCCTTATGGCCGGTATAGGTCTTGCTCACGTTATCTACCGTTAGTATATCCATACTTCTTTTTCTGTTACTGTTGGTTTATTTGGATTCCTTTTGACAAATATGACGCATCTGCACGCCATAAATTGCACCGGAGTCAATTATTTTTTTGCCGCTTGCCGAAAAAGCGGTTCAGAATCACGGCCAGGGCGCCGTCGCCGGTGACATTGCATGCCGTTCCGAAACTGTCCATGGCTATGTAAAGCGCTATCATCAGCGCGTTCTGGGCCTCGGTAAAACCGAGTATGGAGGAAAGCAGTCCGAGCGAGGCCATTATCGCTCCGCCGGGAATGCCCGGAGCGGCGATAATCGTGATTCCTATCATGGCGATGAAATGGGCGAACATCCCTGCCGAGTAAGGTTCGCCGTGCAAAATCATCAGGGCGAGAGCGCACGCCACGATTTTCAGCGTGCTGCCCGACATGTGGATTGTGGCGCAGAGAGGCACCGTGAAACCGGCCACATCCTCGTCCACGCCCATTTTCACCGTCTGCCGGAGGGTTACGGGAATTGTGGCGGCCGACGACTGCGTTCCCAGTGCGGTGAAATAAGCCGGCATCATGGTCCAGAGCATTTTGAAAGGGTTCTTGCGGTTGAAGCACGCTGCAATGCCGTATTGGAGAAAGAGAATACCGATATGCAACACGAAAATCACCCCTATGATCTTGGCGAACGCAGTGATGATGGCCGTTACCTGGCCGGCCACGGTCATGTTCACGAAAATGCCGAAGATATAGAACGGAAGAAGCGGAATCACAATCCTGTTGATGGCAAGCGCCACAATATCGCGGAATTCCGAGAGGCCGCGGCGCAGAGCTGTGGAATGTGTCACGGCACACCCCACGCCGAGCATGAACGCAAGCACCAGCGAGGTCATCACACCCATAAGAGGGGGAATGGCAATATTGAAATACGTAGTGATTTCAACCTGCTGCTCCAGAGCCGCCTTCTCAACGCCTGCAGCTCCGGAAAGCATCCCCGGAAACAGCCATGCGCCAGTGAAATAGCTTATAAATCCGGCCAAAAGAGTAGCACCATAGGCGAGCAACGCTGTGGCCACGAGCATCTTTCCGGCACGCGAACCGAAATCGGCGATGGCCGGAGCCACAAAGCCGAGGATGATGAGCGGAATCAGAAATCCCAGGAACTGGGAGAAAACGCCGTTGAAAGTAGCACAAAGCTGCGCCCACCACATAGGGCTGATATATCCTATGCCGATACCAGCCACAATAGCGATGGCTATGCGGCCAAGCAGACCGATTCGGAATTTCTTGTTTTTTGTTTTTTCGTCCATAAAATGGCTGGCTCTAAAATTTTTCTCAACAAATTTAGCATATTTTTGCGCACGGATGCAACTTTTCGCTTCCGGCTTTCGTCAAAGCTATAAAACCAATAAACTGTTACACTAAAATGAAAATCAAAAAACTGATGTTTGCCTCCACGGCAATATTATTCGGCATCTGCTCACAAAGCTGCGTTTCGGCCGCTTCAAACGCATTCGAGAAATTAGCGAATTTAACCATGGGCGAGGTCGAGAAGGCCGGCCCGATGAAGACCATAACCATCCAGGCCGACAAAGTGACCTCTATCGACACCTCGAGTGGTATAAGGGTGGAATATACCCAGGGAAGCGGAACATCGGTGACGCTTACCGCACCCGACAACATCATAGACGATGTGGAAGTGACCGTGAAAAACGGTGAACTGAACTGCGGCATGAAGACCAAACGCCGCGTCAACAAACCCATAACCGTTACCGTCACCTCGCCCGGAGTCGACGAACTCGATGCAAGCTCCGGTTCTTCCATCAAAATTGCTTCCGGACTGGATATGCCGGGTGCCGAAATGGAAATTTCCGTATCGAGCGGTGCAAGAATAGACATTAATAATATAAATGCCGAAAGCATAGAGGGAGAGGCTTCAAGCGGCTCCGCGCTCAGAATAGACGGCGCCAAAGCCACCACCATGGCTTACTCCACCTCCAGCGGCTCAAGCATGAGAGTAGAGTCGATTACAGCCGGTTCCGTAACCGGAAAATCATCGAGCGGAAGCTCAATGGGGCTTTCAGGCACATCCAAATATGTGGAGCTCCGCGCATCCTCAGGTTCATCTTTGAGCGGTCGCTCCCTCGTAGCCGAAACCGGTATGCTCAAATCATCCAGCGGTGCCAGCGTGTCGGGCAACGTGAAAGGCTCATGCGAAATCGAGAAATCTTCCGGCGGCTCCGTCAGCAACCGCGCCGACTGACACCCGGGGAATCCCGCAGTCTCCGGAAGGTTATACCCCCAAATGTAGGGCTGTTCCATGGAGCAACCGCTAAAAACCATTGATTTCCGTCGGATGCACGAGCGTACATCCCTACCATTTGGACGATAATCTGAGTTTGCAGCACCACATTATATACTACATATACGGTCGGAAAGAGCAGTCACAAGGCTGCTCTTTCTTATTTGATTTTTCAATAACTTTCAAAATCACAAAGAAACTATCGGCTTAAATATATGTGAGGATATTTTTAGAACAAATACAACCGTTAAGTTGTATTATTGGAAAAGATGATTACCTTTGCAGAAAAGAATCAAAATATGGAGTTCGATCTGATAACTGAAAATGGTAACCTCTGGGCAGTAAGATATGACAATTGCCTTGACAATGTGCTCGACACTATTCTCGGTTAGTGGAATGATGTCACATGGCTTCGTTCATTTTTCAAACAGAATATTGGAGACTTGGCAACATATTTCAAGATAACTGATGTCAATCAGGCTATATATGACACCATCGAGGATAGCGAAAGGCTTCAATGTCTTATAATGGACATATCTCCGGATGCAAATTTAGACCAGATTTTCAGGCCATTGGAGAATCAGCGTATGACGGAAATGCTTCTCGGAAAAGAAAAAGCAAGACTGAGGAACACACCCGCCCATGCCTCGTGGCTACGTATCTATGCGATAAAACTCGAACCTGGAATTTATATCATTACGGGAGGTGCCATCAAGTTGACCAGAACCATGCAGGAACGTGAACACACCCTTGTTGAACTCGCAAAGATGGAACGAGTTCGCCGTTATATGCTTGACAATAACATTGTTGATATGGACGCTTTTCAGGATTATCTCAACGAAATCGGATAAAAAATTACGATTATGAAAACGAAAGAAGAAATTATAAAAAATCTCCAACAGCATCAGGGCACAACCCCATCCAAGTGGAGAGAGAATGCCGAGTGGAGGCTGGCCAACAAAGAATGGCTTCGCTATTCGCAACACATAGCCATGATGATGCTCGACAAGATGGAAGAACTCGGACTGACCCAGAAGTCGGTAGCAGAGCGCATGGGTTGCTCTCAACAATACATCTCACGAGTATTGAAAGGCACCGAAAACCTCTCGATCGAGACGATATCAAAGATTGAGAATGCCCTCAATCTCTCCATACTTGAGCCAGTATTCGTGAGCAAATGAATCGGTTTCACCCGACCGGAAAGAGCAGTCTCAAGGCTGCTCTTTCTTATTTGATTATATATTATTTTTCATCGCGGACGGAACTATTCCGGGAAAATTGCATCTAATTGGATAAAGAAAATCAGATGATGGATAATTCTGACTATAATAAATCCTTTACCGCGATGGTGAGCCGACACGAAAAGATAATTTTCAGTGTCTGTTTCTTTTACGCCACCACTGCAGTGCCATTTAAAGACATCAGACAAGAGGTCTTGATTTCTTTATATAAAGGGTATCGCAATTTCCGAGAGGAGAGTTCAGAATCGACATGGGTTTATAAAGTATGCATCAATACTTGTCTGCTATCTCTGAGAAAACTCTCCTCGAAGGTCAAGACCATTCCTCTGGAGGAAATGCCCCTGACAATTTTTCATGATGACAGCGACAGTGAATTTAAAGAAAAATTAGAATGGCTCCACTCTATGATAGCGCAACTCAATCCTATGGAAAAAGCCCTGATATTAATGTGGCTTGATGAACTGAGCTATGAAGAAATCGCCGCCAACATGGGTATACCGAGAAACACGGTTGCATCCCGTCTGCATAGAATAAAGGAAAAAATTTCATCAAAAAAGGAAATTTGATTATGGAACTTGAAGAATTAAAGAACGCCTGGCAATCAGTCAGGCCCGAAATCAAGAATACCGGATGCGCTCCGAAAGATACTGACTGCCTTTCCCGGAAAAAGGACGTCAAATCGCGACTTTTAAGAAAGTTTTTTCTGGAAGAACTATTCGTATTTGTATGCCTGATTCTACTGGCCACATCACATCTGTGGTCTCCTACAAAGCTGCCTGTTTTATGGCTGCTTGCGTTCTGTGCAGTTATAGTTGCCGCTATGGTTTATGGCATTGGGCTCTATGGTGCTATAAGACAAATAAATCTGTGGGAAGACTCCAATGCCGAGATTTTTATGGCGATTGTCAACGTGAAGAAGCGTTACCGCCGAATCGAACTGGTTACAAGCATTCTGATTCTGCCATTACTGATATGGCTCTCTCTGACGCCACCGTTCCTAAATACAACGGATATGTACATTGTATGGGGCCTGACCATTATCTGCTTCGGTCTCGAATACCTGTGGTACAGAAGCAACATCAAGCAACTAAACATTTTAGGAAACTGGAACGAGGACGAAATTTAAAACTATAAAATACAGATCCATGAGGATAATAAATTCAGTAGCTTCATTCCTGCTTGCAAGTCTTGTCGGCTTCCTCGCCACCGCTTGCAGCACTAATACTCCGGCTAAAATCAGTGTTGATAAAGACATATTAGTCGCTGTTTACTCGACCACTGATAACGAAAACATAACAGACACGGTTTCGCCCTGTCTTTTGGAGGAAACCGTACATATTTCAGAATTACTTCGTTATCCGGATGATGACGGGTTAACCATGCCGTTCACCTTCTCTGACACTGCGAAATATGCAGAATTAACGGGTAACAGTCTCGGAAAAAGAATTGCCATCAGTGTAAACGGACAAGTGGTGTCTACACCTGTTGTAAAAATGAAAATCGAAAATGGCGCATGTTCTGTTGTGCTCGATGAGGCGCAGAGAAAAGCCTTGTTTCCGAACATAAACATCGAGGAACTCAATTCAAAATAGAAAGATTCCAATCATACTGGAAGCGCAGGATGCGCGAATTCTGTTCAACCGGCCGCGATAGCCGCCGGGCGTGAAGTTCCATCTTATCTCCGTGAGGCAAGCTTGGGATAAAGCGCACCTTGCTTTAAGCGCCAGCTTGGGATATCACTTTATTCCCATGCTTACGCCCATTGCGGCAGCGCCATTCCCAGGCTTGCCGCAAACTTAGCAGACTGTCACTTCCACGGCAGCTCTCGCAGCCGGTTAAACAGATATCACTGCTCCGCGGCTCTGAATTCCACCCGTCGCAAACTGTAGGGCTGTTCCATGGAGCAGCCGTTACAGGCCATTGATTGCCGTCGGATGTACGAGCGTACATCCCTACAATTTGGATGATACTTTGAAGGCTGCAATACCAGTTCCGAATCATTTGATATGATTGAGTATAAGCAACACAAATCAGAGCGGTGTGTCAGCAATGAGATATCTGACACACCGCTCTGAATATTTTTTCAGCGGGGTATTATTCCGGGAGGGAATAGCCGGCGAGACGGGCTATTTTGCGGGGAATCTCGGTGTTGTCCTGGAAGCATCCGAAGATTTCGCTTCCGGGACCTACGGCATAAACGGGCACAGGATTGCCGGTGTGATGGGGAGTGGTCCATCCGGCTCCGGCCTTGGTTGACATTACGCTGAACACCTTATCGGCAAAGGCATTGAAGTTGTTGTAGAGTCCTTTCTTGTCCTCACCGTGACCACGCTCAAACACTTCGGTGAAAAGGCTTTGGAGCTGTTCGGTCTCCTTGTCGCTGAGCTTTACGCCTTTCCAGAAACCGAAATTATTCTCCAGATATGCTTTCATATCGTCCCAGGTGTAGGCAGAATCGGCAGCAATCACCTTCTTGCATATATCGGAAAACATTTCCTTTGACACTTTCTGGTTGGTATACAAATCGAAATGGGCGTTATAACCGGTAGCCTCACAGCCCGTTGACATTCCGCCCGTATCATGGTCAGCCGTCACAACAATCAGAGTCTCGTCGGGGTGCTGAAGCATGAAATCATAGGCGATACGCAGCGCATTATTGAAATTGAATATCTCCGAAATAGCTGTGGCTCCGTCGTTGCCGTGAAGGGCATGGTCGATATTGCCTCCCTCCACCATCATGAAGAACTTGTCGGGAGAAACAGTCTTCAGATGGGCCAGACATGCACCTGTCATCTGCTCGAGGGTAATCATGCCGGGAATCGAGTCAATCATATAGCCGGTGTTTCCGTCCTGGAAAGGGTTCCGGTCCAGAAGCACCACGCGGCCGCCCGCGGGCTTGTCGGCAAGGTATTCGTCATATCCGTTGATTACCCGTATGCCTTTCTCGCGGTAAATGTCGAGCACATCGGTGGGCTTGCCTTTCTTTTTCAGTCCGTTCAGAGCCGAACCTGCAAGAAAATCAAAACCGCTTGATGCGAAATCGCGGTCAACCTCCGGGCGCATGCCACGGTTGGCCACATGGGCATAGAACGCGCCGGGAGTAGCATCGTCGGGAGCCACATTCGTCACCAGTCCTACGCCGTATCCGTTGTCCTTGAGAACGCTGGCTATGGATACCACAGCCACTGTATCAGGAGTGACGCCAAGCATGCCGTTGGCGGTTTTCTTACCTGTAGCCAGAGCGGTGCCGGCGGCTGCCGAATCGGTCACGGGTGAGCTTGCCGAATAGGTCGATACATGTCCGGCTACGGGGAAGGTCATCATCAGTGGGAGATTGGGCTGCCCGTAGACCGCACGGTTATAGGCCACAGCTGCCATTACAGGAGCCATGCCCATGCCGTCGCCGATGAAATAGAATATATACTTCGGCGTCGCGCCAAAAGCAATAGATGCAACCAGAGTTGCAAGAAACAGGATAATGTTACGTCTCATCAATTTATGTGTTATGGTTGATTGGTTAAAAATTTCATCAGAGCAGGCATGGCCTTGACGGCCTCGCGACGGCCTATTTCATATACTTCCGTCATGCGGGCGCGGTCGGTCGACACGCGTCCTATGGGCAACACGCTCTCAGGTGCAATCACGAAGGTGTCGGCCGCCCGCTCACCTTCGCCCACAAGCCGAAGCTGGGCATTGTACATTTCATGACGCCGCGCCATAGCGTCGGCTATGGCTCTGTGCCGGGGCAGCAGCAATCGCCAGAGCCATGCGGGAGCGGGCTTCTTGAAATAGTCGCGGGGCTGTGTCAGCACCACCACGTTGCGTTTGTAGCCTATAGAGCGGAAATAGGCAAGAGGGATTGAATCGGAAATGCCTCCGTCGAGCATCAGGCGACCGTCGTCAACTCTGACAGGCCGCGTCACCGCCGGCATCGAGGCCGAGGCCCGGAGCCATTCCAGAGAATCACGGTTCACGCGGTCCATCCGGTAATACACCGGGCGCCCCGTGGCAACATCCGTCGTCACAAGATAAAACTCCATCGGATTCTCCTCGAAACGCTTCGTATCGAATATATCCAGTTCGAGCGGCAGAGTGTGATAGGCAAACTCGGCTCCCACCAGATTGCCGCTGGTAAGAAGAGAGCGCAGACCCATGTAACGCGGGTCTGACGCATATCGCAGGTTGTAGCGGAGAACGCGACCGGGCTGACATGACTTATAGTTACAACCGAAATTAGAGCCGGCCGACACACCTATCAGCCCGTCAAACTCCAGCCCATGCTCCATCATCACGTCAATAACACCCGCTGTGAAAAGGCCGCGCATGGCGCCCCCTTCAAGCACAAGTCCGGTTTTCACTGTTTCGCTCATCTACTGCAAATATAATAAAAAGCATTTCCCGGTTAAATTAAATTTTAGGTAAATTTGTCGCCGAATTAACCACGGACAGATATCCAGATGCAGATTACCGACATAAAAATCGACGATTTCGACTATCCCCTTCCCGACGAACTGATAGCCCGCCACCCTCTTACGCAGCGCGATGCATGCCGTCTACTCGTGAGAGAGAATGACGGCACGCTGCAGCACCGTCTGTTTTCCGACCTCCCGAGCCTCCTCCCATCCGATTCCATAATGGTGTGCAACAACACCCGCGTGATCAACGCCCGTCTGCGTTTCCACAAGCCGGGAGCCGCCGGAGCGCTGATAGAAATTTTCTGTCTGGAGCCGGAATCGCCCCGCGACTATGAGCGCTCGTTTGCCGCCACCGGCTCCTGCTCATGGCTCTGCTTCGTGGGCAACAGCAAGCGGTGGAAGGAAGGAGCGCTGACCCTCGACCTCAAAATCGACGGAAAGGATGTAAGGCTGAGCGCTGTCCGCACCGAGCGGCGCGACAACGCCTCCGTGGTACAGTTCTCGTGGGACGATTCCTCCGTCACCTTTTCAAAAATAATAGACGCTGCCGGCGAGATTCCAATCCCTCCTTACCTCAACCGAGCAACCGAACAGTCGGATACCACCGACTACCAGACGGTGTTCAACCGCATAGAAGGCTCCGTGGCGGCTCCCACCGCCGGGCTTCACTTCACGCCCCGCGTGCTCGATGAAATTGATGCTCTCGGCATCCCCCGACGCGAACTCACACTGCATGTGGGCGCGGGAACTTTCCAGCCCGTGAAATCCGACACCATCGGCGACCACACCATGCACAGTGAGTTTATTTGCGTGGACCGCGCCCTGATAGAAGAGCTGGCTGCTACAGGCCGAAAGGTGATAGCCGTGGGGACCACCTCGGTGCGCACGCTCGAGAGCCTGTATCATTTGGGATGCATGGTAATCCACGGCGAGAAGCCGTGTGAAGTGCCGCAATGGTATCCCTACACCGACCACGGGCAGGATATCCCGACGCCCGACGCCCTCCGCGCCCTTGCCGGATATCTCAGCGAAAACGGTCTTGACCGCCTCGTGGCCTCCACCCGCATCATCATAGCTCCCGGCTACCGCTATCGGGTGGTCCGCGGAATGGTAACCAACTTCCATCAGCCGAAATCCACGCTGCTCCTGCTCGTATCAGCCTTCACCGGAGGCGACTGGCGCCGGATGTACAGTGAAGCCCTCCGGGAGCGCTACCGCTTCCTGAGCTACGGCGACGCCCAGCTCCTGCTATAATTCTTATAATCCCCGCGGCAACTGTGGAACACCAGGCGACAAATGTTCCACGAGTTATTAACAATCCGGCCGTTTTATAAACATTTAACTCAATTTCAGCGCGAAACCTATTAAAGGAGAGTCTAAAAGGACTACATTTGCAACGTAAAACACATTGCAAATGGGCAAAATAATAGCTATCGCAAACCAGAAAGGCGGTGTGGGCAAAACCACCACCACCATCAACCTCGGGGCCTCCCTTGCATCCGAGGGTAAGAAAGTGCTTATAATCGACGCCGACCCCCAGGCCAACGCCACTTCCGGTTACGGTATAAACCCCGAGGAAATGAGTTCCTCGATTTATGAATGTCTGGTCGACGACTATCCTCTGGCCGGAACCCAGGTGTCTACCTGTGTGGAAGGGCTCGACCTCATAGGTTCCCGCATAGACCTTGCAGGCGCCGAAATAGAGCTAATCTCGCGTCCCAACCGCGAGAAAGTGCTCGCAAACCTGCTGCGCGGCATCGCCGACAATTATGACTACATTCTCATAGACTGCTCCCCTTCACTGGGTCTGATTACCGTCAATGCCCTTACGGCAGCCGATTCGGTGATTATCCCCGTGCAGGCCGAATACTTCTCTCTCGAGGGCATCTCGAAACTCATCAAC
>VSPV01000079.1 GCA_009775605.1 Paramuribaculum sp. | reverse complement strand
TGAGCGAATGCGTTATCTCCCAGTTGGCAGTCACATAGCCGTAGACATCGGGGGTGAGGAACATGCGTTTCTCAGGCGCGACGTCGGGGTTGTCGCTCCACTGCTCGGGCTTCTTGTAGCGGCTGCGCTGGAGCGTGACTCCTCCCTGCACATCGAAATGATTGGAGAATACGGCCTTAGCCTCGATATTCACGCCGGCCACGCTGGCGCCTGAACCGTTATAGCGTTCGAGCACGGCATTGCCGTTGGCATCGAGGCCGTCGAGCTGACGCAGCGCGAACACGTTGCGGAGGTCGGTGAAAAAGCCTTCTACCAGAAGATTGGTCTGCACGTTGCCGAAACGGTGATACATGTCGGCCGACACACTTACGCTCTGCGAGCTTTCCTGCTTGAGGCCGGGAGCCAGGACGGTGACCACGCGCTCGCCGCCTACAATAGCCACGTGGAAGTCCTCGTCGTAGGCCTGCGGCGAACGGAATCCGGTGGAATAGGAGGCACGGAAGTTGAAATTGTCGGAGGGGTTGAAGCGTATGTTGAGGCGCGGGGAGACTATGGCTTTGTGGATGAGGGAATGCTTGTCGACTCGCGCGCCCACGAGGAATCCCCACTTCTCGTTGCGCCATTCGTTCTGGAGATAGGCGCTGTAGATGTTTACGGTCTGGAGTATGTCGTGGTCATAGCCTAATGTCACGTCGTGCAGACGGTTGAAGGAGTATTCCACTCCGGCCACGAGTTCGGAGGGCATGAACAGCAGGCGGTCGAAGGGATGCGTCCACTGAGAGCCTGCCGTTGCCACTACATCAGAGGTGCGGCCGTAGGCATTGGGGTCCATCTCTGAGCCGTAGTAGCTTTTGCGCCGTGTGGCCTGAGTGGCGGCGAACACCGACAGATGGTCGCGGCGGTCGCGCATCCAGAGGTCGAAAGTGGCTTCGCCGGCATGTATGTTATGGTCCACTTCCTCGGCTATCATGGCCTTATGGGCCGGCTGGTCGAGATTGTCGCCTCCGCGGCGGTATTCGTGGGTGTTATGATATTCCACGGTGAGCTTCGTGTTGGCCGATGTCCGGAAGAACGTGCGGGCGCCTATGGTCTGACTGTTGAGTTTAGCTACCTCGGTGAAGCCGTCGCCATTGTGGTCGTAGCCGTCGCGCGAGCGGCTCTGTCCGTAGATGAAGGCGCCTGCCTTGTTGTTGTCGGTCACCACCGAGGCATTGACCGTGGTGTTGTTGTCAAGCGCTCCCGAGGGCCCTATGAAGGAGAGCTTGTGGGAAAGCGTGGCTGAATTGGACAGCGGGTTCTTGGTGATGATATTGATGGTTCCGCCAACAGCCGAGGAGCCGAACAGAGCCGAGCCGCCTCCGCGCATCACCTCCACGCGGTCAATCATGTTGGCGGGAATCTGTTCGAGTCCGTAAACGCCCGTAAGGGCCGAGAACACCGGTCGTGAGTTCATTAGTATCTGTGAATAATGACCGTCGAGCCCATTGATTCTCACCTGGGTGAAACCGCAGTTCTGGCAGTCGTTCTCCACTCTGACGCCCGGCTGGAAATCAAGGCCGTCGGCCAGGGAGCACGCGCCGGTGTTGAGAAACGTCTTGCCCGAAAGCACGTTGACCAGCGAGGGGCTCTCGCGTCGCCGCGTCTCGGTTTTCGAGGCGGTGACCACCACTTGGTCGAGCATGAAAGCATCGGGCCTGATTTCGAAATTCACCTCCAGTGTCTGCCGGCTCTTCACTGTAACCTTCCGGCTTTCGGTTGCGTACCCCATGAAAGAAACCGTCACGGTGTATTCACCCGGCATAAGGTCGCGCAGCACATAGTGGCCCGACGCATCCGTCATGGTGGCGATATCCGTATCCGCCAGCCTCACTACGCACCCCGGCACATGCTCGCCGTTCTCCGCATCTATCACATGACCGGTGATATTGGCATCTGTCACCGGGGCATTTCCTGCACCAAAGAGTATCATTCGCCACATAAGGAAGGCGATTCCCATAAGTATTTTTTTGCTCATAATTTACTTGAATTTTAAATCAGAGCGCAAAATTACCTGCCGGGCGGAGAATGTCAAATACCTAAAATTAGTGATTTTTTAAGCGTGACGGACTATAGGGAACGGATTATTCAGTGGTTTCGTCGACGAGGTAGGCGAGGGGTTCGTAGGGGCGGCCGATGGTGTCGGTCATGGAGATTTCGCAGGTGCGCGCCAGAGAGTAGCAGCCGTCGAACTGGCGGCCGGCAATGTCGGCTTTTTCTTCTTTCACGGCGATTCCCGCAATCTTCGGGAACATGAATCCGCGGTCGCCGGCGGCACCGCAACACTGGCAGTCGAGCGGCACCACCACTTCGCGGGCACACTTCTGTGCGATTTCGCGCATAATGCCGTCAACGCCTATGATGCGCGCGGCGCAGGTGGGATGGAGCAGCACGGTCCCTTTGGGCTTGGTGACCTTGAGCCGCGGCATCGCCACGGTGAGAAGCCACTCGGTGATGTCCATAATCTTCAGCGCCGCATACTTGCGTTTGTTTTCCTCGGTGAGAGAGGCTTCCATGTCGCGGAGCAGGGTGTGGGTACACGAGGATGTGTCGCAGAAAATGGGAATGCGGCCGGAATCGGAGAGCTCGTAGAACCGTTCTACGGTTTTGTTGACGGTGATGGCCTGACCCTTGGGGTCGCCTTTGTGCGACCAAATCTGGGAGCAGCACAGGCCGTGCATCTCGCGGGGGAGGGAAACCCTGATGCCTGCGCGGGAGGCTATGCGCATGATCACGGTTATAAGGTCGTCCTTATGCAGCGTGGAGCCTCCGAATATGCGCGTGACGCACGCCGGGAAGTAAAGGTAGTCGGGGGCGGCTGTCTCCTGCCAGTGTATTTTAGCAGGCATGGGGAAATGGCGCGACCAGTGGGGAACCTGCGAATAGACTTTGTGCATGAAATCCGAGGCCCAGATAAGAGGGTAGGGCGATATAACCTTTTCTGTAAGCACGGCGGCTTTCAGAATGCTGCGTATGGATGATTCGAAGGGGCCGAAGTCCTTGGCTGTAAAGGACAGTGCGTCCTTGAACAGTCGGGGGTTGGTGCGGGTGCGCACGGCGTCGGTAATCGTGCCGGTGTTGATGTGCATGGGGCAGGGCATCTGGCATGAGCCGTCGGAGCAGCATGACTGCTGGCCTATGAACCGGTATTCTTTCTCCAGCTCGGGACGGCTGACGATGATGCGGCGTGCCTGAAGGCGCTGGCGCGGGGTGAGAGTGCTTTCGCGCGTGGGGCACACATGCTCGCAATAACCGCACTCCATGCACTTGTCGGCGTGGGCGTAGCCAAGTTCGGCGCCGAATTCCGGCAGCTGCTTGATATTTTCCATGAAGCACTCGGGGTCGGAGTTTATCATCACTCCGGGATTGAGCACGCCAGCGGGGTCGGCGAGGGTCTTCACGCGTTTCATCAGGCCGTAGATCTTGTCGCCCCACTCCCGGGCCACGAACGGCGCTATGGCGCGGCCTGTGCCGTGCTCTCCCTTGAGGGAGCCGTCGAGCCGCAGCACGGCGTCGACAAGGTCGTCCATGAAGCCACGGAATTTTTCCTTGCTCTGGCGGTCGTAGATGGGACTGGTAAGCAGGGGGTGGATGTTGCCGTCGCGGGCGTGACCGAAAATGGAGCCGTCGAAGCCGTATTTCTTGAAGATACCGTGAACACCGTCCACGAGCATGTCGAGCCGCTCCACGGGAGCTGCCACATCCTCCAGAATCACGGCGTCGCCCGGCTTGCGCACGCCGGCCACACACGGGAAGATGCCGTTGCGCATGGCCCAGAGGTCGGCACGCTCCTTCACTGTGGTGGTGAACGGATCCATGCGTGTGAGCCCGCGGAGCTTCTTCAGGCCGGGAGTGAGGCTTCCGGTGGTGTCGGCGAGTTCTGCGGCAGAAGAGCCTCCGTAGTCAATGAGCATGGCCGTGGTGCCCGGCGGAAGGTCAGCTCGTTTGCCAAGGTAACTGCACAGCGAGGCGTAGTCCATCATCTCCACGGCAAGGGCTCCGGTATCGCCGAGGTATTTTGCCTGGGCGGCGGCCGAGGTCACGCTGTCGAAATAGAGCATGGCCGAGGAATAGTCGGTGTACAGCGGTATGGTGTTCAGCTCTCCGGCCACGATATAGGCGAGGGTGCCTTCCGAGCCTATGAGCAGGTGGGCGAATATGTCCATGGGGTGTTCGTAGTCCACGAAGGAGTTCATGGCATAGCCCGTTACGTTCTTTATCTTGTATTTGCGGGTGATTTTTTCGGTAGTCTCGGGGTCGGCGAGAATCTCGCGGCGTATTTCGGCGAGTCCGGCGGCGAGTTCGCGCTCGTCGTCGCAGAAGCGCTTGCGGTCTGCCTCGACTGACGATATGTATCTGTGGCCGTTGGCGAGCACGAATTCAATCGACGAGAGTGTGTGGTAGGAGTTATGACGTACGCCCGCTTCCATGCCCGAAGAGTTGTTGGAGAGAATGCCTCCCATCATCGCCGCGCACGAGGATGCGGGGTCGGGGCCTATTTTGTGACCGTATGGTTTCAGACCGGCGTTGAGCCGCTGGGCGGTGATTCCCGGCTGGAACCAGACTTTGGTTCCTCCGGGGCGCACCTCATAATCGTGCCAGCCCGTGCGGAGCTCGCATATTATGCCGGTGTTCACGGATTGTCCGCAGAGCGATGTGCCGCCGGTGCGGAAGGTGACGCCAATGCGGTTTTCGGCGGCCATAGCCAGCAGCTGTCTGATTTCGTCGACAGTCTGCGGGCGGACAACGGCCTGCGGTTTGATGTCGAAATATGATGCGTCGCGGCCATATACCTCACGCCAGAGTTCGGTGTCGAGAATACGGTCGTCGGAAAGAAAGCGTCGGAGTTGCGAATGAAGATTGCCCATTAGCTCGTATGTTTTGGTGATGACATTTTAAATTCCAACAGATGTAAGCGCGTTTAGGTTGGCATGCGAAGGAAGATTTTTACAAATGTGCGGAAAGGTTCTTCATAGGGCTTCATCAGGCCTAATTTCGATGTGCAAAAAAATCAAATATGAAAATACACACATTTATTTCAGCAACGGTAGCTCTGGCTTGCGTTGCGGGAGCGGGAGGATGCCGCTCATTCAAGAAAAGCAGCGGAGAAAAGGCTGAAATCAGCCGTTATTGCGAGAGGGTGGAACGGATGGTCATGGACACTGTCTACATCCGCCTGCCGGAGGCCGACATGAGTTATGCCGGGCCCGACACGGCGAGCCGTCTGGAGACGGAGCTTGCGCGGAGCAGCGCGTGGATAGATTCGGCAGGGCTGCTGCATCACACCCTGAGCCATACACGCAATGAAATTCCGGTGACTGTGGCCCGCAGAGAGACCACTCACACCTCACGAGCTGACAGCATCATGACCAGAACCGTTGTGATGGAGCGGGAGCTTACGGCGTGGCAGCGCCTGAGGCTTGACGCTTTCGGGTGGGTGGCCGGAGGGGCCGCGCTTGTCGTGGTGTGGGCGCTGGCGGCGATACGTAAAAACAGAAGATAAAAAAGTTTTGGTAAGTTGTGGAAAATCACTACCTTTGCAGACCGATTATATCCAATTAACTACTTTTGGCGGCTTCGGGTGGTAGCCTATGGCCGGGCGAAAGCTGCGGAGACGCCATGCAATTAACAATTAACCAAGCAATTAAAAAGTGGATACTTTAAGCTACAAGACAATTACTCCCAACGCTCAGAGCGTAGAACGGGAGTGGGTGGTAATCGATGCCACCGACCAGGTCCTTGGCCGTCTCTGCGCCAAAGTGGCCAAAATTCTCCGCGGCAAGTACAAGCCCTGCTACTCGCCCAATGTTGAATGCGGCGACAATGTAATCATCATCAACGCCGACAAAGTTCGCCTCACCGGCAACAAACTCACCGGCCGTGAATATCTCCGCTACACCGGCTATCCCGGCGGTCAGCGCTCATTCACTCCCGAAGTCCTCATGAAGAAGGCTCACAACAAGCACCTCAAAGCCGGCTACAACCCCCTTTTCATCAAGGTGATGAAGGGTATGCTTCCCAAAAACCGCATGGGCCGCGCGCTTATTGAGAACATGCATGTTTATCTGGGCGCAGAGCATCCCCACGAGGCTCAGAACCCCAAAGTAATCGATATCAACAAACTGAAATAACAGCTGAAGAATGGAAACAGTAAATGCAGTAGGCCGCCGCAAAGCTGCCGTGGCACGCGTGATAGTCAAGGAAGGCAACGGTGCCATCACCATCAACAAGCGTTCGCTTGAGACATACTTCCCTTCCTCGATTCTTCAGTATATCGTTAAACAGCCGCTCAACACTCTTGATGCCGCCGGCAAATACGACATCCACGTGAATCTCGACGGTGGCGGTTACAAGGGACAGGCCGAGGCTCTGCGCCTTGCCATTGCCCGCGCGCTGGTTAAAATCAATCCCGAAGACAAGAGCGCACTCCGTGCCGAAGGCTTCATGACCCGCGACCCCCGTGCCGTGGAGCGCAAGAAACCCGGTCAGCCCAAAGCCCGCAAGCGCTTCCAGTTCTCCAAACGTTAATACGTGGCCTTATAGCCGGGCGGCCTGACAATCGGGCGGCCTGACTGAAAAACAAGTGTTTAGTATCTAAATTTCGCCGATGGACACGTTCCCTACCGCGAAGTTGTAAAAACAATCAGAACGTAAACAACTCAACAAACTCATGTCAACTCCCACATTTGACCAATTATTAGAAGCAGGTTGCCATTTCGGTCACCTTAAAAGAAAATGGAATCCTGCCATGGCTCCGTATATCTTCATGGAGCGCAACGGTATCCACATCATAGACCTCTACAAGACCCAAGCTAAACTTGACGAGGCAAGCGCAGCCCTTAAGAACATTGCTAAATCGGGCAAGAAAGTTCTTTTCGTTGCAACTAAAAAACAGGCCAAACAGGTAATCGCCGAAAAAGCCCAGTCAATCGGTATGCCCTACGTGATAGAGCGCTGGCCCGGCGGTATGCTCACCAACTTCCCCACCATCCGCAAAGCCGTCAAGAAGATGACTTCCATCGACAAGATGACTAAGGACGGTACATTCGACAACCTCTCAAAGCGCGAGAAACTGCAGATTACCCGTCAGCGTGCAAAACTCGAGAAGACTCTCGGTTCAATCGCCGACCTCAACCGTCTGCCTTCGGCCATGTTCGTGGTCGACGTGCTCAAAGAGCGCATTGCCGTGGCTGAGGCCAACCGTCTCGGCATCCCCGTGTTCGCTATCGTGGACACAAACTCCAACCCCAACGACATCGACTTCGTTATTCCCGCCAACGATGACGCTTCAAAGTCAATCGAACTCATCCTCGACACCGTTTGCTCGGCTATGAACGAGGGTCTGGAAGAGCGCAAGGTCGAGAAAGTCGACAATCAGGCAGCCGGTGAAGGCGAGCAGGCTCCCGCCCAGCGTGGCGACCGTCGCCGCCGCGTAAGCCGCAACCACCGCGCCGAGGCTGAGGCTCCCGCAGCTGAAGCACCCGCCGCAGAGGCAGACGCCGAAGCTCCCGCAGCTGAATAATTTTGCCGCGGACTAATCCATCTAATTATTAATCCTATTCTTATCAATAAGATATGGCAGTAACAATGGCAGAAATCACCAAGCTGCGCAACCTCACAAGCGCCGGCCTGATGGACTGCAAAAAAGCTCTCGCCGAAACCAACGGCGACATTGAAGCCGCTGTTGAGATTCTCCGCAAGAAAGGTCAGGCAGTAGCCGCCAAGCGCGAGGACCGCAACGCCGCCGAAGGATGCGTGCTCTCCAAGAGCGCAGGCAATTTCGCCGCTATCGTGGCTCTGAACTGCGAGACCGACTTCGTGGCCAAGAACGAAGGCTTCATAGCTCTCACCCAGAAACTCATCGACACCGCTGTCGATAACCGTATCAAAACCATCGACGAGCTCAAGGCTTTCGAAATAGACGGCCGCACCATCGCCGACCTCATCACCGAGGAAAGCGGTAAGACCGGCGAGAAGAACGAAATCGGCGCTTACGAAGTAGTAGAGGCCCCCACAACCGCAGCCTACAACCACTTCAACAACAAGCTTGCCGCTATCGTGGGCTTCAACCAGGAGAACGTAGATCCCCAGATAGGTCGCGAAATCTGCATGCAGATCGCTTCCATGAACCCCGTAGCCGTTTCGCGCGAGGATGTTCCCCAGGCCACCATCGATTCTGAAATCAGCGTGGCTATCGAGAAGACCAAGCAGGAAATGGTGCGCAAGGCAGTTGAGGCTGCTCTTCACAAAGCAGGTCTCAATCCCAACCACTTCGACTCCGAGGACCACATCGAGTCCAACATGTCGAAGGGCTGGATCACAGCTGAAGAGGCTGCCAAGGGTCGCGAGATCATCAAGACCACTTCGGAGGCCAAGGCAGCCAACCTGCCCGAGCAGATGATTCAGAACATCGCCAACGGCCGTCTCAACAAGTTCTTCAAGGAGAGCTGCCTCATGGAACAGGAATATGTTCAGGACGGCAAGATTTCCGTAGGACAGTTCCTTGAGAAGTCGCAGAAGGGTCTGGTAGCAGTCGCTTTCAAGCGCGTGAACCTCAACCAGGACTAATCCCGAATCATAGCGCGGCCTTCAAAGGCCCATAAATAAAAAGCATCGCCATGTGCGATGCTTTTTTAATTCTACGGAAAGTTTCCTGTTGTAGGAGGGTGATGCATAACCGCTAAAAGTAGGGCTGCTCCATGGAGCAGCCGATTGCAGGGTGCTGGCTGTCGGTGCGGATGCACGAGCGTGCATCCCTACAAGGGTGACGGTTAGCTGAGGATTGTATCACTTTCAGACGGTTTAGGGAGGTCTATATCTATTTAATGCTGAAACTATAAAACTAACTTTTGATTTTACGGAAATATGAAAGTATTACTTATAAATGGAAGCCCGAATGCCGAGGGTAACACTGCGGCAGCGCTCAAAGAGGTGGCGACTGCCCTGAATGCCGAAGGCGTGGAGACCGATACCGTGTGCATCGGCACAAAGCCCGTGCAGGGGTGCATAGGATGCCGCAAGTGTAAGACTACAGGCATCTGTGTGTTCAAGGACGAACTCTACCTTACATTGCGTCAGAAAGCCTCCGAGGCCGACGGAATAATAATCGGGTCGCCGGTGTATTACGCCGGCCCGGCGGGAAGCCTATGCGCTGTGCTCGACCGTCTGTTTTACTCTTCACAGCCTCTGCTGCAGTACAAACCAGCGGCATCGGTTGCCGTGGCCCGTCGCGCAGGGTCGGTGGCCGCGTTCGACCGTCTCAACAAATATTTCGGTATAAGCAATATGCCTGTGGTATCGTCGACCTACTGGAACATAGTGTTCGGGTGTAATCCCGGAGAGGCGCAGGAGGATGCGGAAGGCATGCTGACCATGCGCACCCTCGGACGCAATATGGCGTGGCTGCTCCGTAAGCTCCATGCCGGTGACGGCGTAGACACCCCGGCTCCGGAACCACGCCAGGCAACCAATTTCATACGCTGAAGGAATGGCGATAATAGAAATTACGGGTCTGGAGCATCCGGGGGTTGAGATATTCGCCTCGCTGACGGAGGCCCAGCTGCGTAACCGCCTTGACCCGGCGAACGCTCTGTTCATAGCGGAGAGTCCCAAGGTGATACGCGTGGCGCTCTCGGCAGGCTATCAGCCCGTGGCGTTGATGTGTGAGCGGCGGCATATCACAGGCGATGCTGCCGACATTATAGCGCGGTGTCCCGATATACCGGTGTATACAGCCCCGCGGGAAGTGCTCGCAGGGCTGACGGGCTACACACTGACGCGCGGTGTGCTCTGCGCCATGCGTCGGCCGGATGCGCCTGATGTGGATAAGGTGCTGGAGGGCGCGCGCCGCGTGGCTGTAATAGATTCCGTGGTCGATACCACAAATATAGGCGCGATATTCCGTTCGGCCGCCGCGCTCGGAATCGACGCCGTTCTGCTTACTCCCAGTTCATGCGACCCCCTGAACCGCCGGTCAATCCGCGT
The DNA here is from genome assembly GCA_009775605.1 of Paramuribaculum sp. GTDB lineage: Bacteria > Bacteroidota > Bacteroidia > Bacteroidales > Muribaculaceae > Paramuribaculum. The sequence continues at coordinate 1,048 of VSPV01000079.1, read as the reverse complement.
TTCGATGGGCACGGTGTTTCTCGTGCCATGGACGTGGATAGATGCCCCTGCAGCACTGCGCAGCAAGGGATTCAGGACGGTGGCCATGGCCCTTACGGATGATTCCGTGGCGATAGACGACACGCGGCTTTGCGCCGAAGAGCGTCTGGCCATAATTCTGGGTACGGAAGGTGACGGCCTTTCGGCCGAAGCTATTTCGCAGGCTGATTATGTGGCGCGCATACCTATGGCCCACGGCGTTGACTCGCTCAATGTGGCAGCAGCGTCGGCTGTGGCCTTCTGGCAGTTGCGGAGCAGAAACTGACCTTTACCAGGAAAGAGTGACGGAAGGGCCGCCGTCTGTCCTGAAACCGCCGATAGGGGCCGCAGGCTTGCGCACGGTGATTTTTCCCGCGCTTACCTCCGGCCAGCGTGACATTACAGCATGGCGGATGCGCACCGCCACATTTTCCAGAAGAAGCGATGGAGTGTCCATCGTTTCTTTTATTATGCCGGCAAGCTCCGCATAGTTTATGGTGGAGTCAAGGGTGTCGGTGCGCCCGGCCTCAAGCGCAGGAGGGTAGGAGAGGCTTATGTCTACCACAAACCGGTTACCTACCTTGCGTTCCTGCTCCATCACGCCGTGGCGTGCGTAGATATTAAGCCCTTCGAGGCTTATTTCCATATTTTCCATACGTCAGTTGCCTGAATTATGAAACTGTCCGGAACGGTTCAGCGACGTCGGCGCGATTTCTGTTTTTCGCTGCGGCGCAGATGCTTCTTTTTGTCCGTGTTGCCGCTTATGGCCTGCTTTGCGGTGACTTTCTTGCCCATCTGGTCTTCGTCGGGGCGCCCTTTGTCGTCCACCAGCACGAAATCAAGCTGCTTTTTCTCCAGGCTTGCGCGGGCCACACGCACGGTCACGTTGTCGCCGAGACGGTAGCGCACTCCGCGGCGACGGCCTATGAGGCAATAGTTTTTCTCGTCGAAATCATAATAATCGTCGGCGAGGTCGCGAACCGGAACAAGTCCTTCGCAGAGATTCTCGTTAAGTTCCACATAAAGGCCC
>VSPV01000078.1 GCA_009775605.1 Paramuribaculum sp. | reverse complement strand
AGAAGGTCCAGATTCGAGCACTCATACTTTAAAGGCTCCTCGCGCAACAGCCCGAGAAGCCTCGTGCCAACAAATCCACTCGCACCTACCATTGCTATTTTCATCTATTTTTGAATTTATTTATCGACATTTCTTTATAATCCTACAAACTCTTAATCTCAACATGACAACACAATAAATACATACCTTCTAATAAATTCTCAGTTTGCTTTTGATGAGACCTATTGCCTTAGTCGTCAATCTACGAATTGTATAAAACCAAGGTGCCTTGAATCCATTTTTGCGAAAAGCTTTAAGAACATTTTTGTTCCCTTTTATTATTTTGGAAATCGACCCCGTACTCACCCCTCCCACCCGCATTTTCACCAATGTATATGGAATATACTTATTTGAAGACATAAATCTTTCAATAAACCTAAACATTAATTCAAAATCCGCTGAGACATCAAATGTAATGTCGAACTTACCAAATTTTTCAAAACACTCTCTTCTTGCATAGAATGTGGGATGCGCAGGATGCCATCCTTTGAAAAATGCTTTGGAATAATACTGTGATCCGATCCATTGCCTCACCACTTTATCTGTGTTCTTAGCATCCACGAAATCAAGGTTTCCATAAATTATGTCTACATCTCTTATTCCCACAGCAATTCTTCCAAGTACAGTTTTATCCGAAAAAAAATCATCTGAATTAAGGATTCCGATAACGTCCCCTTCAGCCATTTCTATACCCTTGTTCATTGCGTCATAAATACCATTGTCCGGTTCACTTATGTAACGCAACCGGCCGCCGTATCTATGCTCATATTGATGGATAATTTCGAGAGTTGCGTCTTTCGAGACTCCGTCCACAATGATATGCTCATAATCAGCATAATCCTGAGCAAGAACGCTTTCCAACGTTTCACGAAGCGTTGAACCGCTGTTGTAAGTGGCCGTGACAATCGATATTTTCATTTATAAGCTTAGGATTGTATCGTAAAGAGAGAGATAGTCCTCAAATCTTTGTTTTTTTCCATAATTCAAAATCGCTCTATCCCTACACATCTCAGGAAGGAAACAGTCTTCTGAACTTTCAATTAGCTTAATGGCATTTGAAATCCCCTCAATATCCCCTTGCTCAACAACAATTCCGGTTTTTTCATCTATAGCTTCCGGCGAGCCACCGGTACGATAGACAATTACCGGCGTCCCACAAGCCAGTGCTTCCAGGTTTGTCGTAGGGAAACTATCATTATATGTAGGATTCACAAAAGCTATAGCCTTAGAGTAAAGAACGGCCAATTCAGATTTATTTGTCGTTCTTGCAATTCCGATAATTCCGTCTGGAAGATTCTCTATCTGTTTACTGGAGACACCCACCAGCACAATTTTATATTCTTTTGGCAGCAACTCTCTGAGTTTATAGAAATCATGTAATCCTTTCCTTCTATCCCGGAAATTTGCTACTCCTAAAACCATTTTTTCCTTTTGATCCGACAATATTTTAAATTCGTCGAGATCTATACCATTATAAATCTGATGGATATTATAATCCTTAAAAAAGGAATCTCTTGTATACCCCTCCACACATTTTGAAACAGGGACAATCGTCAGTCTGTTTCCTAACGATGTAAAAAGTGTTTTCTTTAAGTCGAAATTATATCTTGAGTTATCGAAAAGCACACTTTTAGGATATTCTCCTTTTAGTGGACATTTCTCGCATTTATATTTCCATTTCTCACATCCCTCAAACATAAAATATGGACAATGCCCTGTCATTGGCCAACAATCGTGAAAAGTCCAAACGACTTTAGAACTGCATTTTTTCAAGTATTCGAACAGTATCCTATAATTCAGATAATATCCGTGAATATTATGTAGATGAATTATGTCAGGTTCTATTTTTTTGATTTTATCTACCAGGTCTTTAGTCGCAGCTGTAGAAGAAAGGCCATGGAAATCAAATAATCTTGTCAGTATGGCATGCCTATAGAAATCAAACTTATTTCCAATTTTAATGAGATTGGAATCACTCGGCTTATGAGGCTCTCTTCCGTAGGCAATCCATGATTCCCATCCGCGGGATATGGCAAGTCGGCCAATCTCTTCCGCTATCACGCCATGAGAACCATTATTAGCAGTAACATTTATCTGAAGAAGTTTCATCACTTAAGCCATATCATATTATTTAGGCAGGCTGAACTTTATTTACGATCCCTATAAAGGAATGAATGATTCTCACAACCTTGTCTGAAACATTCTCAACCGTGTAGAGTCAACAAGCAAATGCAAAAATAGTGAATGGATTTGAAGAACTCAATTTTTGGCGTGGAAAAGCACAAAAAAAGCGATAGTCTGAGATGTTTGTAGGCTACCGGACAGAATTTGTTTTGCGAAATCGATGAGGATGGAGCTGTTATTAGTTGGTGGATACGTACTTATAGTTTGTTCATGTTTCTTACTTAGAGATTTGGATTTTTACCAAAAGCGCCGGCGGCGCGATTTTTTACAAACGGTTGCGACAGCTGACGGAATAAGAGGCCAATAGATTTCTTCGAGGCAAGCTGCGGAGCATGCGCGCCTCGCTGCCCCCGAAAGCGTGGGCAGTCTGTGGGGATCCCACACTTACGCACATTGCGGCATCGCCATTCCCAGGCTCGCCGCAGGTGGAACCGACCGCGCTTTCCCCCGCAGCTTACGCAGCGGGTTTTACACCCCCCGCCGCTCCGCCGCTCCGAGTTGGCTTACCTTATACATGGGGTATTGCAGACCCATTTTAACCACCTCTATTTTACATTGGCCTCAAAACAAGCCCTTAAATTGATTCATCCCAACCAAATAGCAGACGGAACCTGACGGATGTGAATATCACAGCCTTTAAAAATCCGGTACTGTTTACATATTGTCAAACTGGCTCTTAAGCCAGTCGAATCTCTTGTCAAGCCAGGTTTTCAGACATTGCACTTCATTCTGATAGTTTCCCCACACATCATGGTTAGGCCAGGTCGGAGTATAAAGAATATTCCATCGGGAATCATTCTCTATCATTGCATACTTAAGATATGTGGCATTCTCATTGATTTCATTGAAAATGGTTGTTTTTCTGTCATAGAAATATCCGAACCTTTGTTTTACTTTAGCCATAAACAAGGGGTCCTGAAACAATCTGTCATACCAAGTGACCGATTTAACCCAGAATCCTTCGGGATCATCATTTCCATTATAATAGACATTCCCAAATGCAATATCAAAATCCCATAACGGGCCCATTTTTAGCTTTCCACCTTTCTTTAGATTCATAAAACAGCTTGACCAGAAACAGGCATCATTATTCTTTGAAATCTCATTGATCAGATACCAGTCAACAAAGGAATCTTCATCCATATATTTTCTCCATCCTTCCACCGGATCGGTGAAGTTGTCGGAAAACAACGTTTCATCAACAAGTTTAAGAAATGAATACGCATATTGATAGGTCTCGTCGTTATATTCCACCTCAGGATCCTTTATGTTGACAGGCTGCGCTATATGTTCCACATAGAAATATCTTGCATCCGGTTCATAAACCGCTTTATCGTCAATTTCGAATAATATACCTGAATCGTCAACGTTCACTCGATTTTTTGATATTTTTATTTTTTCACCAAGTTGATAAGTACCGTTATAGCGTCCATTGAGCATGACTTCGACAAAGTGCATTCGGGGCGTCCAATCGAGATTGCTTAATTCTCCCATATAGAATGCCGTAGCATTACGAAGCGATGTCTTGTCGGTGTAATTTGCCAAAAGGACCCATGATTTATCCGCAGGCTCTCCCAAAAAAGCTACTTTCTCACTGAATTTTAACGCATACGGTTTCTTGGGGAAATCCCATGTGGTGTTTCCCCGGCCTTTTATCTTCCCTTGGAATTGGGTCACATCCCCCGGAGACCTCGTTACAACATCCTCAATCAGTGTGAAGCCTGCATTCACATAGGTATCCTTCGATGTGATTTCCACATTGTTTTCTGTTTCAATCCATAATGTGGGCAAGCCGGTGAATGCATGCACCAATATCCGGTAATCTTTCCTTTCCGCCCCAGCAACAACAGTCATTGTCACCGGTTTCGAAAAATCAATCGGAGTTTCATCGGGAATTATTTTGCGGGAATCCAGTTCTATATAGTCCCCCTCGAAAGACACATGAGGAATCAGCATCTTGTCGCCCATAAAATGGCGTATCCAGCATTCCACCAAACTATCACCTGAAATTGTGCATTCCACGTCTGAGACAAGATTATCTACATTCTCTCCGGCAAGAAACTCCATCTTAATGATGCGCGGCATATTGATGTCCTCATCCTTAGTTGTCTCAAGACAATTATCATCAGAACACCCGCACAACATAAATGCAGAGATATAAACGAATAATAGTCTGAGGTTGATGTGGTTCATAACAAACTATCCTTTTCTGTATCGGCATAAATGATGATTGACAAAAATACAGCAAAAAAATTGACTTATCCCTTATTCCAGCTAAGAAAACCTCCGGTTCCGCCGCCCATTTGATATTTCTGAGATTTGTTCTGAGGGAAAATGTGAGGGAAAACGGGAATAAATGAGTAACTTTGCGGCGCTTTTAATGCTCATAAAAGTTGATTGACAAATGGAAAGAAAAGTAAGGGTAAGATTTGCTCCGTCGCCCACGGGGCCGCTCCATATAGGCGGTGTGCGTACCGCTCTCTACAATTATCTGTTCGCGCGCCAGAACGGCGGCGACATGATTCTGCGAATAGAGGACACCGACAGCAACCGTTTCGTGCCCGGCGCTGAAGATTACATCAACGAGGCTCTTGCCTGGCTGGGTATCGGAATTGACGAAGGCGTGAGAGAAGGCGGAGCCTACGGCCCCTACAAGCAGAGCGAGCGTCGCGACATCTACCGCGAGCACGTGAAGATGCTTCTCGACGCCGGAAAAGCATACATTGCTTTCGACACCCCGGCCGAGCTGGAAAAAGCCCGCGCCGAAAAGGCAAACTTCCAGTATGACGCTTCCACCCGCGGCTCCATGCGCAATTCCCTTACCATGCCGGCCGAAGAGGTGGAGAAACTCATAGCCGACGGAACGCCCTACGTGGTCCGCTTCAAAATCGAGCCCGGACGCGAGGTCGAGGTCAACGACCTTATCCGCGGCAAAGTCACCATCAACTCATCGGTGCTCGACGACAAGGTGCTTTATAAAAGCGCCGACGATCTCCCCACCTACCATCTTGCCAACATCGTCGATGACCACCTGATGGAGGTGAGCCATGTGATACGCGGCGAGGAATGGCTGCCTTCGGCTCCCCTCCACGTGCTCCTTTACGAGGCCTTCGGATGGACCGACACGATGCCGGCCTTTGTGCATCTGCCCCTGCTGCTCAAGCCCGACGGAAAAGGTAAACTCAGCAAGCGCGACGGCGACCGCCTCGGATTCCCCGTATTCCCTCTGGAATGGCACGACCCCAAAAGCGGCGAAATATCAAGCGGATACCGCGAGAAGGGCTATCTGCCCAAGGCCGTGGTCAACTTCCTCGCGCTCCTTGGCTGGAACCCGGGCGACGACACCGAAATAATGTCAATGGACGAACTGATAGCCAAATTCTCGCTCGACCACTGCTCGCGCTCCGGCGCCCGCTTCGACTTCGAGAAAGGCAAATGGTTCAACCACAAATATCTCCAGGAGATGAGCGGCGAGCAGCTCGCGCAACTCTTCAAGCCCGTGATGAGCACCCACGGCGTTGACCCCTCCGCATTCGCCGACTCCTACATTGCACGCGCCGTCGATATGGTAAAGAGCCGCATCAGCTTTGTGAGCGACCTCTGGGACCAGGCCGGATTCTTCTTCCGCGAACCGGAGACATACGACCCCAAGGCCGTCAAGAAACGCTGGAGCGAGGAAATGCCCGGCATCATGAAAGAGCTCATAGAGGTGCTCAAAGGTCTGCCCGACTTCTCTTCACAGGCAGCGGAGCCGGTAGTGCTCGGATGGATAGAATCGAAAGGCTACCATCTCGGCAATGTGATGAACGCCTTCCGTCTCACCGTGGTGGGCGAATGCAAAGGCCCCCACATGTTTGACATCACCGAACTCATGGGCCTCGACGAGACCGTGCGCCGCATCGAACTCGGCATAAAGCGCATCAAGCCCTGCTGAAGTGCTAACACACGATACTCCGCGCGATGAACGCATTATATAATACAGGAATACGTCTGTACAGCCTCGCCGCCCGGCTTGTGGCCTCACGCAATCCAAAAGCCGACAAGATGATACGCGGCCAGCGCGAGACCCTTCCCCGCCTGCGCGAGGCTCTGGTGCCGGGCCGGAAATACATCTGGGTCCACACAGCCTCACTCGGCGAATTCGAGCAGGGTCGCCCGGTGATAGAGCGCCTGCGCCGCGATTACCCCGACTACGGGATTGTCCTCACATTCTTCTCGCCCTCGGGCTACGAGGTGCGCAAGAACTACCAGGGGGCCGACGTGGTGTGCTATCTCCCGTTTGACCTCCCGGGACGCGTCAGAGACTTCCTCGACACCGTGAATCCCGCCATGGCCATATTCGTGAAATACGAATTCTGGGGCAACTATCTCCACGCTCTGCAGCGCCGCGGCATTCCCACCTATCTCATATCGTCGATATTCCGTCCGTCGCAACCGTTCTTCAAGAAATGGGGCGCGATGTTCCGCGGCATGCTCAAATGCTACGACTATATCTTCGTGCAGGATGCCGACTCGCTGGCGATGCTCCGCTCCATCGGCGTGGAAAATGCCATGGTGGCCGGCGACACGCGCTTTGACCGCGTGACCGACATACGCCGCGCCGCCGCTCCCCTCCCCTCGGTGGAAGCCGCGTTCAAGGAGCCGGCGTTCACATTCGTGGCCGGAAGCTCATGGCCTCAGGACGAGGCGGTGTATCTCGACTGGCTTCGCCGTCACCCCGAGGTGCGCACCATCATCGCCCCCCATGAATTCGATGCAGCCCGGCTGGAGAAACTCCGCTCGGAACTCGGAGCGGGAGCCGTATTGCTCTCCGAGCTTGACGCCCGGTTTGAAAAGGATGACGTTCCTGCAGATGTGCGCCACATAATAGTTGACTGCTTCGGCAAGCTCTCGAGCCTCTACCGCTATGCCACGGTGGCTTACGTGGGCGGAGGCTTCGGCGCCGGGCTCCACAACATCAACGAGGCCGCCGTGTATGGCGTGCCGGTGGTCTACGGCCCCAACCATACCAAATTCAAGGAAGCGCGCGACATGGCCGCACTCGGCGGCGGCATTCCCGTGGGCAGCCGCGCCGAATTCGAAAAAGAGATGGACACTCTTATGGCCGACGAGCCCCTGAGGCGCTCCCGCGGAGAGAAAGCCGCGGCCTACATCGCCTCACAGATAGGCGCCACCGACCGTATTTTCAACGTGGTGTTCGGCTCCGGTCAATCTCCGCGCACATAGAGCTGCGCGTTCTCAAACTTCGTTATCCTCACCCTGCTTCCGGCCTCTATGAAGCCGCCGAGAGCCACTGCGTCGTAATGCTCGCCGTCCACCTCCACCTTGCCCGAAGGGCGTAAAGCCGTGGCGGCAACACCCTCGCGGCCAACAAGGCGCGACGGAGCGGTATCCACGCCTATATAGCCGTCGGCCACACGCTGCTGGTGGGTCAGCTCAGTGCGTCGGCCCACAAGCCGCGAGCCGTATTTCGACATCAGCAGCGCAATCGCGCCCACAGCCAGCGCCAGCGCGCAACAGAACGTGAGCATGGCGCGCCATATTACCCCCAGATCTATCTCGCCGCCCGAGGGGAGCGCGAAATTCTCCAGCAGCCCCGCTATCACAGCTGCAATCATGGCCGCTATGCCGGTTATACCCGCCACACCGAAGCCCGGAATCACAAACACCTCCAGGCACAGCAGCACCGCCCCGGCAAAGAACACAATCACCACCCAGCTGTCGACGATTCCGGTAAGATACATGGGCATGAAATAGAGCAGCGCGGCAATGATCGCCGCCATCGAGGGAAATCCCATACCCGGGCTCTGAAGCTCGAAATAGATTCCGGCCACAATCACCATAATCAGCATTCCCTGCACGGCGGGATTGGTAAGGAATCCCATCAGCCAGTCCACCCACGAAGGGCGGAAAGTGGCTATATCATAATCCGTGATACCCAGACTGGCAAGCACATCGTCAATCGTCTCGGCCTTACCCTCGGCATAGTGCCAGCGCACGGCCTCGTCGGCCGTCAGGGTAAGCACGCGGGTGCTGTCAATCAGTCCCGGCACCGTCACGCGGGTGTCAACCATCGCCTCGGCTATCAGCGGATTGCGACGCCACACCATGGTCGAGTCAGGGCCGGGCACCTTGCCGTGGCTCTCGGCCGTGGCGCGCATAATGGCGCGCATATACGACTGGTATTTGTCGGGCATCGCCGTGCCGTCGGCGCCACTCACCACCGTGGCAGCTCCCATCGAAGCGTCAGGACGCATGAACACCGAGTCGCAGGCCAGCGCTATCAGCGCTCCGGCCGAAGCTGCGTTATTGTCCACAAACGCCACCACAGGCATCTGAGCGTGGAGCAACGCGGTGCGCATGGAATCGGCCGCGCCCACCTCACCCCCATAGGTGTTGAGATGCAGCAGGAATATGTCGGCGTTGCGGGCTGTGGCTTCCTCGAGGGCGCGGCGCGTGTGCTGCCAGGTCGATGAGCCTATTTCATCGTTGATATGCAGACGGTACACAAGCGAACGGCACTGTGCCTCCCACGCGCCTGCCACAACAAACAGCATGGACGCGATAACGGCAAGCAACCGTGACGGTATTCTTTTCTTTATATTCATTGCTCTATATGTGATGATGATTCTGACGAGGTTTCCGACGGGCCGGAGCGTGAGATACTCTTGCGTATCCACGACGGCACTATGAACGCGCCGATTATGAGGAAGAGATAATATGTGAGCAGCCTCCAGCACACGGCAAGCACCAGAGCCACCGACCGGTCGCCTCCGAGGAGGTCGCCGTAATAATTCGTGAAAAGCCATTCGCTGAGGCCGCTCCCTCCGGGGGTAGGACTGATGAACAGGAGAGTCCACACTACAAACTGACGGGCAAAGACAATGGTCTGCGGTGCGGCGTAAGAGAAGGCGAGAAACAGCGAATTGACCACACAGAACCTCGCCGTCCACGTCAGCGCCGTGGCTAAGAACGCCAGTCCCCACCACGAAGCCGGCCGGTGACGGAGCGTCGTGCCGGTAAGGGCCATGTCGGATGTAAACTTCTCCGCCCCGTCTCTCCACCGCCTGAGCCAGCGCAGACGGAACACCCATCGCACCATCCCGCCTATGATTCCGGGATTTACGAAAATACCGAACACCAGAAAGAGCGACACAGCGCATATCCCGCCATAGACTATCCAGAACGCCGTGCGAACACCCATCTGGAACGCGCCCGCTCCCGAGAACGCAAAAATCTCGCCGCCGGGTATAAACAGGAAAATAAGCGGACACGCCACAACGAAGAAAGCATTGTCAAGAAGCATGGTGATAAGCATGATGGCCGTACCGCGGCCCAGAGGCACACCCTCCGATTTCAGAAACACCATGCTCAGGGCCGACCCTCCGGCGGTGCCGGGCGTAATGGCCGAGGTGAAATCGCACAGCAGCGACACCCTGAGGCATTTCCACCATGTTAGCTTTTCGAGGGTAAACAGCCGGAAACGCCATGTGAGTCCGCATTGGCGCACCACCACGCACATCACGGCAAGAGCCACCGCACCGGCGGCATTGCCGTCAAGGGGAATGCTGCGGAAAGCCTCTATGCTGAACTCGCGCGCGAAAAGCCACGCCACCACAGCCAGGCCTATCACCACCGGGGCGATCGTCTTCAATATTATGCCGGATGTCTTTGCCATGACGTCAGGAATTTCCTATCCTATGACAAATATAACACTTTTGGCATGGAGTTGAGGCCCCTGCCGCTGAAAAATCGTCTGTTTTACAGCAGAAATTCCGCAAGTAAAGCTAACAATCACTATATTTGGATTTCTATTTATCACTCAAAAGGGAATGTCAATGGAAGAAATAGTTGATTTAGCGCTTAAAAAACCGGTACTGGAATTCTGCAACCATCCCGAGCAACTCACCGCCGAAGGCAACGACCGAGAATACGACGCCATTAACGGCGGCTACCTCGGCATCCACCATCCGGCCTTCATCACGGTAGACCTTGAGAAAACAGTGGAAGTGAAACAGATCTCCATGAAGCTGTATGACTGCACCGATTCTCTCAACAAGACCGTAATCCCGCCAAACCAGGATGAAAATTATCGTAACCGTTACGCGTTCCGTCTGTTATGCTCCGAAGATATGATATCTTGGACGGTGCTTTACGACACCACCAAGGCAGAAGAGCCATACGGCGACAAAGCCGCCGGAAACCGCAAGCCATACCGTAAGGGATGGCAATGGGCCGTGTTCGGCAAACCCGTAAGGATGCGATACTTCCGCATACACGCCATGCATAATCCCGCCAACTCAGGCTTCCATGTGGTGAGACTGCGTCTTTACGACAAAGAGCATGACAAAATGAAGCTGGGAGAGAAAATGACACTTCAGACCGTGAATGAAATCGAGGTAAGGGACGCGCTCCCTCTCTCGGCCCGACTTCTTAACCTGAGCCAGCGCCTGGATGTGGCAACCCCGAATAAAATCAAGGAAAACGATCTGGAATATCTAAGTCTGAAAAACCAGATTGTGGAGCGGTCCATTGAAGTACATACAGTCGACGGTAAAGTCGACCAGTTCAGACGCATCATCACTCCCCATATTGTAAAATTTCTCGAAGACAACTATATCAATGAGCGCAAGACCAACCTTATCAGCTGGATAGTGACGCTTTCGCTTATTTTCATAAAATCCGTGTTTGAGATATTCGAAATCCACAACACGTTCACCACTAATACAATCCTGTGGGTTATCGGTGTCGGTGCGCTGATGATAACTCTGTTCAATTCCTGGCCATGGTTCAGTTATGCCTTAGGAAGGCTGGTAGGGAAAAACAGAAAAATTGAAGAGGCGTCCCCGCAGCCTGACAGAAACGTTCTTGTAAATAATGTACGGGCCTTCGACTCGGAGGGAAACATCTTTGAGGCAGGTAAATCCAAGAAAGAAAAATCTCTCGGCATCCTGTTCAGGGATAAAATCTGACGGTATGACATCAGCAACGGTTTTCACGC
>VSPV01000077.1 GCA_009775605.1 Paramuribaculum sp. | reverse complement strand
GAATAACCCTCCCGCTAATCCCCCTCCCCAAACCACAGCGGTGTGTCCAGACCCAAGTCACGACACACCGCTGCGTTTTTTTAGTTTTGCGTTGTTCTGCTGTTCCCGCGTTGTTCTGCGTTCGTTTGCTATTGAGGAGTGGAGGAGGAGCGGGGATTATTCGCCGAGGATGTTTTCGATGGGGACTTTGGTGAACCAGATGCGGTAGCCTTGGGAGTGGCTGGCGTTGGCGTCGTGGGTGGCTTCCTCGGAGAGCATTCCAATGCTTCCGTCGGGGAGTATGGTCATGGCCGAATAGGCTGCCGGTCCGTCAAGAACGCGGTATTTGCGGGGCCAGGATTTGCCGCCGTCCTTCGACACGTAGATGGCTATGTTCTCGCGCTGGTCGGGGGAGTCGGGGAGCGACTGAAGCAGCAGGTCGCGGCCGCCTGCGGTGTAGTGTAGGATGTCGCCGTTGCATGCGGGGTCGGGGAGGCCGTCTACGTTGTAGGGTGCCGACCATGTGGCGCCGCGGTCGGTTGAGCGCGAGAATACGCGCGGGCCTTTATAGCGGTTGCGGATGCTCATTATCAGGGAGCCGTCGCTGAGCTGCACGGTCTTGGACTCGTCGCCGTCGAGGGTGGCGGCGTTGGCGGACACGTGCCAGGTGCGGCCGCCGTCATCGCTGTACACGGCATAGCAGGGGAAGCCGCCGTGGCCTTCGGTGCGGGTGACGAGCACGAACATCAGGCGTCCGTCCTTAAGCTGTGTGGCTGCGCCCGACGAGGCGAACATGCTGTTGGGGTTAAGCCCTTTTTTACGCAGAATCTGCGGGTTGAGGTTCACGGGTTTCTCCCATGTGAGGCCTCCGTCGCGGCTGCGCGAGAGGCTTATCTGGCCCGGGGTCTGCTGCCACAGGCCGTTGCCGTGGGTCGAGATTACAAGGAGGTCGCCGCTGCGACGGTCGTAGACGAGAGCCGGGTCGCCGTAACCGCCATCGGCATTATGTTCGGCAACGGTGATATAAGGGCTCCAGGTGCGTCCGCCGTCGGTCGACCGGCGTGCCACCACGTCAATTTTTCCGGGGAGGTCGCCGTTGGATTCTATGCGCTTGTCGGCCACTGCCACTATGGTTCCGTCGGGGAGGGCGGCTATAGCCGGGATGCGGTAGAATTTCGAGCCGAAATCACCCTGTTTGAACACGAGCGAGCGCACCGTGTGGTCGTCGCCGTAGTTTATCTGCGCGGGGTTGGGGTCGGGAGCCTTTTCCTGGGCTGTGGTTGTCTGGAAGGGAAGCGCTGCTATCATCGCCGCAGCCGCCAGGCGGAGTAATGGTTTTAACATGGTCTCGGGATTTTTGGTGTTATGGTAGCAAATATAGACAAAAAAATGTAGAAATAAGCCCTTGTACCGACAGAAGCGCTAAAAAAAACAGATGCTTTGTAGGAAAAAATATGTGGCGGCCTTCTCACGAAGGTCGCCACATCAGGGATACATATTGGAGAATTATTCTATCATATTAACCTTTATTAATCAGTTCTTTTCAGAAAGTTTCTCCTTGAGCTCTGCCAGTGCCTCGAGGTCGCCGAGAGTGGCTTTCTCTACGGGCTGGTTGAGCAGGGGAGCTTCCTCCTGACGCTTGGCGGCGCGCTTAGCCTTGCGGGTCTCGTTGCGCTCTGCCTTGGCCTCATCTTCGAAGATGCGGCTGTGCGAGAGGATGATGCGCTTGCTGTCCTTGTTGAACTCAATCACCTTGAAGTTGAGTTTTTCGTCAACCTTGGCGGTGGTTCCGTCTTCCTTCACGAGGTGCTTGGGAGTGGCGAAGCCTTCAACGCCGTAGGGGAGGGCGATCACAGCGCCTTTCTCTACCATCTCAACGATGGTTCCTTCGTGGATAGAACCGGTGGTGAAGATGGTTTCGAATACATCCCAGGGGTTCTCCTCGAGCTGCTTGTGGCCGAGGCTCAGACGGCGGTTCTCCTTGTCGATTTCAAGTACCTGAACGTCGATGTTGGCGCCGATCTGGGTGAATTCGCTGGGGTGTTTGATTTTCTTGGTCCAGCTCAGGTCGGAAATGTGGATAAGGCCGTCAACGCCTTCCTCAATCTCTACGAACACACCGAAGTTGGTGAAGTTGCGAACCTTGGCAGAGTGCTTGCTGCCTACGGGGTAGCGAACCTCGATGTCTTCCCAGGGATCTTTCTTGAGCTGCTTGATGCCGAGGCTCATCTTGCGGTCCTCGCGGTCGAGGGTGAGGATAACGGCCTCGATTTCGTCGCCTACTTTCATGAAGTCGTTGGCGGTGCGCAGATGCTGGCTCCACGACATTTCGCTTACGTGGATCAGACCTTCTACGCCGGGAGCAATCTCGATGAATGCGCCGTAGTCGGCCATTACGACAACGCGGCCTTTCACGCGGTCGCCAACCTTGAGGTCGGGATCGAGAGCGTCCCATGGATGGGGCTGGAGCTGCTTGAGACCGAGAGCGATGCGCTTCTTCTCGTCGTCGAAGTCGAGAATAACGACGTTGAGCTTCTGGTCAAGCTGCACAACCTCTTCGGGATGGCTCACGCGGCCCCAGCTGAGGTCGGTGATGTGGATAAGACCGTCCACGCCACCAAGGTCGATGAACACACCGTAGCTTGTGATATTCTTGACAGTGCCTTCGAGCACCTGGCCTTTTTCGAGCTTGGCGATGATTTCGCGTTTCTGCTGCTCGAGTTCGGCCTCGATGAGGGCTTTGTGTGATACGACCACGTTCTTGAATTCCTGGTTGATTTTAACCACCTTGAATTCCATGGTCTTGCCTACGAACATATCGTAGTCGCGGATAGGACGCACGTCGATCTGCGAGCCGGGGAGGAATGCCTCGATGCCGAACACATCCACGATCATGCCGCCTTTTGTACGGCATTTGATGAAGCCCTTGATGATTTCGTCCTTTTCCATAGCCTCGTTCACGCGGTCCCATGAGCGGACGGCGCGGGCTTTGCGGTGAGAGAGGATAAGCTGACCTTTCTTGTCCTCGGGGTTCTCTATGAACACTTCCACGGTGTCGCCGACCTTGATGTCGGGGTTGTAGCGGAATTCGTTCATAGGGATGATACCGTCGCTCTTGTAGCCGATGTTAATCACAGCCTCGCGCTTGTTCATGGCGATGATGGTACCTTCGATTACCTCTTTGTCTTTGACGGTGTTGAGTGACTCGTCGTAGGTTTTGGTGAGCTCTTCGCGAGTCTTTGCGCCCTGAGTGTCTCCGTGCTCATAGGCGTCCCAGTCGAAGTCTTCGATGGGAGAGTTTTTTACTTCTTCAGTCATTAAAAATAGTTAGTAAATAGGTGAATTATAAATGCTTGCGCAGATCCGGAAGGCCGGTGGGGCGCAGCCGGGGCGTTGTAAGCGCTGCAAAGATAGTCATAATTTTCTATTCCACAACGCTTTTTGGAAATTTTCGCCCATTTCGCGCCGCCGCTTCCCGTAACTGCAAAAAATATGTTATCTTTGTGGATTATTGTTGAAAAGGCTCATAACCGGAAGCATGGAAAAACAGCGCGTGCTGATAGTCAATAAATTCTATTACCGGCGCGGGGGCGATTGCATTCACGCCCTGGCGCTGGAGAGGCTTCTTGCCGCCCGCGGCCATGAGGTTGCGGTGCTGGCGTGCGCCCATCCGCAGAGCCTGCCTTCGGCCTGGAACGGCTACTGGCCTGCGCCGGTCGACTTCCGCGGCTCGTTTGCCGGTCGCTTCCGGGCCGCGCGCCGCATGCTCGGCCACGACGGCACCGCGCGTTCGGTGCGGCGGCTTCTGCGCGATTTCCGCCCGGATGTGGTTCATCTCCACAATATCCACTCCCATCTGTCGCCTGTGGTGGCCCGCGAGGCCCGCGCCTACGGATGCCGGGTGGTGTGGACGCTCCACGACTACAAGCCCGTGTGTCCGGCCTACACGCTTCTTTGTCGTGGCCGCGTGTGCACCGAATGTATCGGCCGTCCTTCCGCGGTGGTGAGAAACCGCTGCGTTCAGGATTCCCTCGCCGCTTCTCTCGCCGCGAGGGCCGAGGCGGTGAGATGGAACACGGAATGCCTCCAGCGCTGGACCGATGTTTTTGTATGTCCGTCGGAGTTCCTGCGGTCGGTCATGCTGCGTGCCGGTTTCGACGCGTCCCGGCTTGTGGTGATTCCCAATTTCTGCCCGTCGGAATTCACCGGACTGCCGGTGCTTCCTCCCTCCGATGCCGAACCGTATTACTGCTATGTGGGGCGCATCTCGCCCGAAAAGGGTGTGGCTACGCTTCTCCGCGCCGCCGCACGCCTTCCGTATAAGCTCAAGATAGCGGGCGACGGGCCGATGCTGCAGCAGCTCATGTCGCGTTACAGCGCCTTCGGCAATATCGACTGGCTTGGCCAGCTCGACGGCCCGGGGGTGGCCGCGCTCCTTGGAGGGGCCCGACTGTCGGTCGTCCCGTCGGAGTGGCATGAAAACTGCCCGCTGGGGGTGATTGAAAGCCTCTGTGCCGGGACGCCCGTGGCGGCTTCCGGAATGGGCGGCATTCCCGAACTCCTTGCCGCCGAGTCCTCGGCATCGCAGCTGTTTCCGGCTGCCGACGCCCGCGCCCTCGCTGCGGCCGTCACCTCCCTATGGGAAAACGGCCCCTCCCACGAGGCGCGTCACGACGTGGCCCGGCGCAGCCGCCTGCGCCACTCCCCCGGAGCGTATTATGACCGCCTCATCCGCGTATACTCTCCGGAATCCTCACTTCTGACAGATTACAACCAACTTAATAGAAAAATATCATAACTGTTATGGCTATAAACATACTTGAACTCAGCGAGCAGGAGATTGTGCGCCGCGGCAGCCTCGAAGAGCTGCGCCGTCGCGGCATCGACCCGTATCCCGCCGCAGAATATCCGGTCGACGCCCATACCGCCGAAATCAAAGAGACATTTTCCGACGACGCTCCCCGCCGCGAGGTGTGCATCGCCGGGCGCCTGATGAGTCGCCGTATAATGGGCAAGGCGTCGTTTCTCGAGCTTCAGGACGCCGAAGGACGTATACAGGTCTATGTGAGCCGCGACGACATCTGTCCCGGCGAAGACAAGGATTTCTATAACGTGGTGCTCAAGAAGCTCCTCGACATAGGCGACTTCATAGGCGTGAAAGGATTCGTGTTCCGCACCCAGATGGGCGAGATTACCGTGCACGCGCAGGAAATCACCCTTCTCAGCAAGTCGCTCCGCCCGCTTCCCATCGTAAAGATGAAGGACGGCGTGGCCTACGACTCATTCGATGACCCCGAGCTGCGCTACCGCCGCCGCTACGTTGACCTGGTGGTGAATCCCGCCGTGCGCGAGATTTTCATCAAGCGCACCAAGGTCTACAACTCCATGCGCGAATATTTCAACTCCCACGGCTACATGGAGGTCGAGACACCCATTCTCCAGTCGATTCCCGGCGGTGCCAGCGCGCGTCCGTTCATCACCCACCACAACGCCCTCGATATTCCGCTCTATCTGCGCATAGCCGACGAGCTTTACCTCAAGCGCCTCATCGTGGGCGGTTTCGACGGTGTGTATGAGTTCTCCAAGAACTTCCGCAACGAGGGCATGGACCGCACCCATAATCCCGAGTTCACCTGCATGGAGATTTACGTGCCTTACAAGGACTACAACTGGATGATGGCCTTCACCGAGCGCATGCTCGAGAAGATATGCCTCGACGTCAACGGTTCCACCGAGGTGAAGGTAGGCGACAATGTCATCAATTTCAAGGCCCCCTACCGCCGCGTGACCATGATCGACGCCATAAAGGAGTTCACCGGCATCGACATTACCGGAATGGAGGAGGACGAGCTGCGCGACGTGTGCCGCCGTCTCGACATAGAGGTTGACCCCTCTCTGGGCAAGGGAAAGCTCATCGACGAGATTTTCGGCGAGAAATGCGAAGGCAACTATATCCAGCCCACATTTATAATAGACTACCCCATAGAGATGTCGCCTCTCACCAAGCGTCACCGCGCCGACGACCGTCTGACCGAGCGCTTCGAGCTTATGGTCAACGGCAAGGAGCTTGCCAACGCTTATTCGGAGCTCAACGACCCCATCGACCAGTATGAGCGCTTCGTGGAGCAGATGCGTCTGGGCGAGAAGGGCGACGACGAGGCCATGATTATCGACAAGGACTTCATCCGCGCTCTTGAATACGGCATGCCCCCCACATCGGGCATGGGCATAGGCATGGACCGTCTGGTTATGCTCATGACCGGCCAGACCACCATTCAGGAGGTGCTCTTCTTCCCGCAGATGCGTCCCGAGAAGACCGCGCGCCGCGACGATGCCGCGCGTTTCGCCACCGTCGGGGTTCCCGAGGAGTGGGTGGCACCGCTACATAAGCTCGGCGTGCTCACCGTGGAGGCCCTTGCGGCCGTTCCCTCAGCCGGAAAGCTCCAGCAGGACCTATGCGGCCTCAACAAGAAGTTCAAGCTTGGCCTGACCGCCCCCACGGTCGACGATGTGAAGGCATGGGTGGGCGCTGCCGCTGCGGTTGCCCCCGAATCCGCCTCGCAGGAATGATTTGTTAAACCCTTCGGCCCTGCCGGACGTTTTAATATATTATGAATTTTCCAGGTAAAATAGCAGTAATGGGCGGCGGAAGCTGGGCAACGGCTCTCGCCAAGCTCCTGCTTAACAACAACGATTCGATTCTATGGTATATGCGCCGCGACGACCGCATAGAGGAGTTCAGGCGCAATCACCGCAATCCGGCCTATCTGTCGGATGTGGAGTTCAATACCGACAAGATAGAATTCACAAGCGATATAAACGAGGTGTGTTCCAAGGCCGACACGATTGTGCTCGCCATGCCTTCGCCTTATTTTAAAAGTCACATGAACAAGGTGACGGTGGATATCTCGGGAAAATACGTGGTGTCCGCGGTGAAAGGCATAGTGCCTGACGACAATCTGATAATCACCGACTACATATCGCAGAAATACAATGTGCCCCACGAGCGCACTCTCGTAATCGGCGGCCCCTGTCACGCCGAGGAAGTGGCGCTCGGACGCAAGAGTTACCTCACCATAGGCTGTCAGGACCTCTTCCACGCCGAGCAGTTCGCCACGGCTCTGTCGGGGCCGGCCCTCACCACCATCACATCCAGCGACGTGGTGGGCATAGAATATGCCGCCGTGCTCAAAAACGTCTACGCCATCTGTTCGGGCGTGGTCCACGGACTGAAGTTCGGCGATAATTTCCAGGCCATGCTCGTGAGCAACGCCATCCGCGAGATGGAGCGCTTTGTCGATACCGTAAATCCGCGCCCACGTCAGATATGCGACTCAGTGTATCTCGGCGACCTTCTTGTCACCTCCTACTCCCGCTTCTCGCGCAACCATAATTTCGGCTCCATGATAGGCCGGGGTTATTCGGTGACGGCCGCACGGATGGAGATGGAGCAGACAGCCGAAGGATATTACGGCACCAAATGCATCCACGAAATCAACAATAAGTTCGGAGTGACGATGCCGATACTCGACGGCGTGTTCGATATCCTCTACCGCAAGGTGAAGCCGGCCACCGCCATCAAGCGCATGTCGGAGACCTTCATCTGACGCGGTTCCCCAAATCGATCCAGTTCAAGTAAGAAATCATATCTAACAGTTTTTAACCATGAATACCATTGAGCTGAACATCAAGAATGTTCTTATCCCCAGGGCCGACATCGACGCCCTGCATGCCGAGGCTGTGGAGTGCCTCAACACTGTAAAGAACGGCACAGGAGCCGGCAACGACTTTCTGGGATGGGTGAAACTTCCCGCCGAGGTTCCCGCCGATGAAATAGCCCGCATAAAGGAAACTGCGGCTTATCTGCAGAAGGAGTGCGAGGTTGTGGTGTCGATTGGCATCGGAGGCTCCTATCTCGGCGCCAAGGCTGTGATAGAGGCTCTCAGCGACAGCTTCTCGGCCTACAAAGCACACCACAAGGGTGTGAAGATGATTTTCGCCGGCCAGAACATCGGTGAGGATTATCTGTATGAACTTATAGACTATCTGACCGACAAGAAATTCGGCCTTATCGTCAACTCCAAGTCGGGTACCACCACCGAACCCGCGATAGCCTTTCGCATTCTTCGCGAGCTGCTCGAGCGCAATGTGGGCAAGGAAAAGGCCGCGCGTCTCACCGTGGCCATCACCGACGCTAAAAAAGGCGCCTTGCGCCAGATGGCTGATGAAGAAGGCTACACCACATTCGTGGTTCCCGACAACGTGGGCGGCCGCTTCTCGGTGCTCACTCCCGTGGGTCTGCTTCCCATCGCAGTTGCCGGTTATGACATAGAGGAGCTTCTGGGCGGAGCAAAACAGATGATGGAGGCCACCGCCTCGGAGGACTACGCTTCCAACTCCGCACTTCTCTACGCTGCCACCCGCAACGCCCTCTACCGCGCCGGAAAAAAGATCGAGATTATGGTAAACTACTGTCCTAAGCTTCATTACTTCGGTGAATGGTGGAAACAGCTCTACGGTGAGAGCGAAGGCAAGGACCACAAGGGCATATTCCCCGCCGCTGTTGACAACTCCACCGACCTTCACTCAATGGGCCAGTGGATCCAGGATGGCGAGCGCACCATCTTCGAGACAGTGCTTTCCGTAGAGACCCCCGACCACGAGGTACTTATCCCCACCGATAATGACAATCTCGACGGTCTGAACTACATTGCCGGCAAGCGCGTGGACGCCGTAAATCACATGGCCGAGCTCGGAACCCGCTTCGCCCACGTTGACGGCGGTGTGCCCAATCTCCGCATAACCATTCCCGCCCTGCGCGAATGCTATCTGGGTCAGCTCATCTACTTCTTCGAGAAAGCCTGCGGCATGTCCGGCTACATGCTTGGTGTGAATCCTTTCAACCAGCCCGGCGTGGAGGCTTACAAGCGCAATATGTTCGCTCTCCTCGAGAAGCCCGGCTATGAGGCCGACACCGAAGCCATCAAGGCTCGTCTCAACAAGTAAATAATAATACAAATATTAAAGAGGTATAGGAGGTATGTCAGAATCACGGTTTTGGCATACCCCCTGTTCCTTTTCACCATTCATAATCACGCATTTCATGCTTATAAACGCTTATTTGCGCCGCCCGCTCGTGCTTGGTGCCGTGCTGCTGACGGCCCTGAACGCTTTCGGCTGGGGACAGAAAGGCCACGACGTGACCGCGGCCATTGCCGAACGCCATCTTACTCCCGCGGCGCGCGCGGCCGTGGACTCGCTGCTCGAGGGCCGGTCGATGATTTACTGGTCGAACTGGCTCGACAATGCAAGCCACACGCCCGAATATGCCTACAGCAAGACCTGGCATTACAAGAACGTTAACCCCGACGAACGCTATGAGGAAGCCTATGCCAACCCTGCCGGCGACGTGGTCACCGCCATAAAATCGCGCATAGAGATTCTTACCGACACCGCAGCCGCCGTTCCCGCCAAGGCCGAGGCTCTGAAAATGCTCGTGCATCTTGTGGGCGACATGCATCAGCCACTCCACATGGGACGTAGCGCCGACCTGGGCGGAAACCGCATCAAGGTGAGATACTTCGGCCGCGAGCAGAATCTACATTCCGTATGGGACTCGGCGCTTCCCGAGTCGGCCCACAAATGGAGCTATACCGAATGGGCCGACCAGATTGACCGCGCGTCGCTTCGCGAGCAGCGCGCCGCTGTGGCAGGCTCCATCGACGACTGGGCCAAGCAGACCATCGAGATAGCCAACGCCGTCTACGAGCATACTCCCGCCGGAGCCTCCATGAGCTACGACGAAGTGGCGCAGTGGACTCCGGTGATAGAGCGCCAGTTCCTCGCCGGAGGATTGCGGCTTGCTGCTCTCCTCAACACGATTTTCAAATAAATCCCTGCATTCGGCGCATGGTTTTTAAACACCAAAAAAGCCGGATGATAAAAAAACTTTGGAAGAGTGGAAGATAATCGCTAAATTTGCGGAGTTTTTTCAATCAATTTCTAAACCGTCTTGGGAAAATTTACTGAATACAAGCTCCCTCTGAAGAGTATGCCCGAGGGCACGCAGACTTTCGAGTATCATCTCGGAAAGCAGTTCTTCGTGAATATGGAGAGCGCCGACATCCATGATGCCGACCTCACCGTAAGCCTTACGGTCGACCATAAGGGCGAGCTTTACAATCTTGATTTCCAGATTGAAGGGACAGTGACGCTGATTTGCGACCGCTGTCTCGACGACCTGATTTTCCCTATCGCCACATCCTATGCCATATCGGTGAAATACGGCGAGGATTACAACGACGATTCCGACGACCTGCTCGTGATTCCCGAATCAGACAGCTACCTAAACGTGGCCTATATGATTTACGACACCGTGGCTCTGGCAGTTCCCATCAAGCATGTGCATCCGCTCGGCAAGTGCAACCGCCAGATGAGCGCCATGCTCCGCAAGCACCGCGCGCGCCGCACCGACGACGAGGACGCCGAACTCGAGGAAACCCTGATTGAAGAAATGGACTCGATGTCCGACCAGCCCTCCGACCAGCCTTCAGATCCCCGCTGGGACGAACTCCGCAAGCTCAAGGACAGTGATTCCGACGGCGGCGACTCCGACGAGTGACCCTCCGCTCTCCAACTGCGAAACTCAAGCGAAACAAAATAAAACCATTAAGAATAAAACCGAACAACAATGGCACATCCTAAACGAAAACAATCCAAGACCCGCACGGCCAAGCGTCGTACCCACGACAAGGCCGTGGCTCCCACACTGGCTATCTGCCCCAACTGCGGTGCATGGCATATCTACCACACCGTATGCGGCGAGTGCGGTTACTATCGCGGCAAAGTAGCCATCGAAAAGTCGGAGGCAGTCTGATTACGGACCTCTCCCTCCGTGCGTGATGTCCGGGGATACCTCCCCGGCTCCGCTTTTTATTGCGATATGACTGTATTCCCCCTGTCCGGGCCCCGCGTCTAAGCGAAGGCTCACGGTGAGGAGGGAATGCGTGTCGTGTCCGCACATTTCCCAAGACATACACTGAAAAATTTCCACACAATCATGCTTCATGCAAGAATTTCCGGCATGGCCTCCTATGTGCCCGACGACATTCTCGACAACGAGATGCTGTCGAAAATGGTCGACACCAACGATGAGTGGATCACCACCCGCGTGGGTATCAAAAGCCGTCACATCCTCAAGAAAGAAGGAGCCGGCTCATCGTATCTCGGCGAGAAAGCCGTTGAGCGTCTGCTCGAATCCAAAGGTCTCAAACCCGAGGAAATAGACCTGCTCATCTGCCCCACCTCCAACCCCGACTACCGTTTCCCCTCCACCGCTTCGGTG